>DIAL01000069.1:8279-21151 GCA_002414705.1 Flavobacteriaceae bacterium UBA5079 | reverse complement strand
CGGATAAGCAACATGATGGGCATTGAAATTTCCGGTTGCACCACCAAATTTGGCAGCACTTGGAATATCATTTAGTAAATCAAATTGCGCTTCCAAACGTGTTACGAAAACTTGTATTTCTTTCCCTAAACGCGTTGGAGATGCTGGCTGACCATGGGTTCTTGCTAACATGGAAATGGACTCCCAATCTTTAGTAAGTGATTTTAATTTATTTAAAACTTCAAAATATTCCGGTACATACACATCATTCATAGCTTCCTTAATACTTAAGGGAATAGAGGTGTTATTAATATCTTGGGATGTTAAGCCAAAATGAATAAACTCCTTGTATTTTGAAATGTTTAAAGTGTCGAATTTTTCCTTTATAAAGTATTCAACAGCTTTTACATCATGATTGGTTACACTTTCAATATCCTTAATTGCAGAGGCATCAATAGCTGTAAAATTTTTATAAATAGCACGTAAATCATCAAATAAGTCCGCATTAAAATCGGCTAATTGTGGAAGTGGAATTTCGCATAAGGCAATAAAATACTCAATTTCTACTTGAACACGATACTTGATTAAAGCTTCTTCAGAAAAGTAAGGTGCTAATTTTTCAACTTTATTACGGTAACGACCATCAATAGGAGAGATGGCATTTAAGGATGATATAGACATGATAGTTGTTGTGTTTTAAAAGTTGCAAAGATACGCTTTTTAACTAAAATTTTGAAGCCTAAAGCATTAAGTTTTTCAGATTCTTAACCGATTTTACGTATCTTGTCCATGCAAATTAACTAATTATGAAACATCTTATATATGTCAGTTTATTTCTAGTTTTTCAAATGAGTTTTTCCCAATTTCATAAAAAGTCAGAGCCGTTCACACATACATACTCTATCGTTGCAAGAGATTCTGTAACTGGCGAAATGGGTGTTGCAGTACAATCTCATTGGTTTAGTGTTGGTAGTTTAGTTATTTATGGAGAAGCTGGTGTTGGAGTGGTAGCTACTCAATCTTTGGTAAACCCTAGTTATGGACCCAAAGGCTTGGCATTAATGAAACAAGGTGTTTTGCCACAAGACGCATTAAATCAATTGTTACGAGCGGATTCTGGAGCTATGTATCGCCAAGTGGCTTTTTTAAATTCGAAAGGCGAAGTGGCATCGCACACAGGTGATTTATGTATTGCAGAAGCTGGACACAGAAATGGTAAAAACTTTTCAGTACAGGCCAATATGATGTTAAATAATACCGTTTGGGATGCTATGGCCAATGCGTTTGAAACAACGAAAGGAACTTTAAGTGAACGTATTCTAGCAGCCATGAAAGCTGCACAAGCTGAAAAAGGTGATATTCGTGGTAAACAATCGGCTGCTATTTTAATTGTGAAACCAGAAACAACAGGGAATAGTTGGGAAGATACCATAATGGATTTGCGTATTGAAGATCATGAAAACCCAATTGAAGAACTGGAACGCCTAATGGGAATTCATAAAGCTTATAATTTTATGAATCTCGGTGATTTAGCAATGGAAGTTGGTGATTCTGAAAAAGCAGAAAGTTATTACTTAAAAGCACAAGCACTTTTTCCTGATAATTTAGAAATACAATTTTGGTATGCTATTAATATGATAAATAATAAGGATGTTAATCAAGCTAAACCCATTTTAAAGCGAATTTATAAAGCAGATTCTAATTGGAAATTGTTAACAGAACGCTTGGTTGCGAGTAAATTATTAGAAATATCAGATGCCGATTTAAAGCTTATTTTGCAGCTTTAATTTTCTTCAAAATGTGCTTTGCACGAGCTTTAAAACCAGAGCTTTGCATTTGGTAGTCACGTTCTAAAATTAAAACGAGTTCTGGGTGAATCCAATCATAATCCCTTCCAAAAAGATATAAAGTATTCATAGAATACGCTTTTGGTGCAATTTTCTCATCCCGTATCATATAATCAAAACAGATAGAAATAATGCGTTCTTGATGTAAGTTGTTTAAGTTTAATTGAATTGTATTTCGTGATTTTGAATAATAAGCTTTTGCTAAATACTCGCAAATTTTAGCAATAGGTCTGACTGCAGAATCTAAATGAATGGTATGCATCTTTTCCGTAAAAATATCTAAATGCGGAATGAGATAGTCTAAATTTTCACCACACATAAACTCTAAAACCCAAGCAGCTCTGCAGGAAATTTTATCATCAACCATAAAGAGAATATCCAATAACTTCGGAATTAATTCCGGATTCTCTATCACTAAATTGGCATAATGCATCCGTTTTTCTCGCGAATGATTTACATAATTTAATTCGGTGTATAGTTGGTCTGTAGTCACGGGTTTTTCTTATTTTTGACATATAAAATTACACAAAATGAAAATAGTAAAGAAAATTCTGATTGTTTTATTAGTCGTATTTGTAATTGCACAATTTTTCGGACCAGAAAAAAACACAGGTGATATGGCTAGCGTTGAACCGTTTATAACCGAAACAAATCCACCAGAAGATGTGGCTGCCATTTTAAAAGAAACCTGTTTTGATTGCCATAGTAATAACACACGTTACCCTTGGTATGATAAAATTACACCTGTAAATTACTGGTTAGCTGAACATGTAAATGATGGTAAAAAACACTTTAATGTATCTGTTTGGAATGATTACTCGGTTAAAAAGAAAGATCATAAACTAGAGGAGTTAATAGAAATGGTAGAGGAAAAAGAGATGCCTTTAGAATCCTATACATATACACATGGTGAGGCTAATTTATCAGATGAACAGATAGAAAGTGTGATTAATTGGGCTAAAAATATGCGTGTTATATATGGTTTAGCACCAAAACCAGAATAGTATTTTTCTAATTATTTTATGACTAAAAACCTAGTAATTATTGGTTGCGTTTGGCCTGAACCTAAAAGTTCGGCCGCTGGTAGTAGGATGCTTCAAATAATGAATCTTTTTCAGACAGAAAATTACAACATTACGTTTGCTACAGCTACAGCAAAAACGAATAATGCGTTCGATTTATCAAGTTTAAATATTCCTGAAGTCGCCATAAAATTAAACGATTCTAGTTTTGATGATTTTATTAAATCTGAAAATCCAGATATTGTAATGTTTGACCGCTTCTTAACTGAAGAACAGTTTGGATGGCGTGTTGCTGAAAATTGTCCGAATGCTCTTCGGTTATTAGATACCGAAGATTTACATGGCTTACGTAAAGCGCGCGAATTAGCTTTAAAAGATAACGAAACCGATTTCAAAAAATATTTAGTAAACGACACATCCAAACGGGAAATTGCCAGTATATATAGATGTGATTTAAGTCTTATTATTTCTGAAGCGGAAATGGAATTGCTAGACACGTATTTTAAAGTAGATAAAAGTTTACTTCACTATTTACCGTTTTTATTAGAGTCTGTTACTGAAAATAGTATTACTAATTTACCTGATTTTAATTCAAGAGCAAATTTTATTACCATTGGGAATTTCTTTCATAAACCCAATTACCAGTCGGTTTTATTTTTAAAGGAAGTTATTTGGCCTGGCATTCGAAAACAATTGCCACAAGCTGAACTTCATATTTATGGTGCGTATGCCAGTCAGAAAGTAACCGAATTACACAAGGAGGCTGAAGGTTTTTTTGTTAAAGGATTTACTGAATCGGTTCATGACGTCATGCAAACATCGCTAGTTTGTTTGGCGCCTTTACAGTTTGGAGCAGGTTTAAAAGGAAAGCTAATTGATGCTATGCAAAATGGCACACCATCTGTTATGACTACCATTGCTGCGGAAGGTATGTTCGGAACATTGGATTCCAATGGATTTATTGCTGATGATCAAGATGAATTTATAAACAAAGCTGTTGAACTTTATACGGATGAATCGACTTGGAAATCCAAACAACAAAACGGTTTTGAAATCATTAATAAACGCTTTGATAAACAGTTTTTTGAAGCTGATTTTATTAAAGTCATAAATCTCATAAGGGCAGATTTATCAAATCACAGGCAAAATAATTTCACCGGACACATGCTACAACATCAATCACTTCAAAGCACGAAATTCATGAGTAAGTGGATTGAATTAAAAAATAAGTAAGCACTTCATAATAAGTCTTAAAATTGATACGCTTTTTCATAGCTTTGCGCCTTTAAAAATAACATCATGATTTCAGTAGATAATTTAGCAGTAGAGTTTAGCGGTCACACCTTATTTAGTGATGTGTCATTTACCATAAATGAAAATGATAAAATTGCCCTTATGGGTAAAAATGGTGCCGGAAAATCTACCATGATGAAAATTGTTGCAGGTGAACAAAAAGGAACGCGTGGCAATGTACGATTTCCTAAAGATGCCGTTATTGCTTACTTACCGCAACATTTATTGACAGAGGATAATTGTACTGTTTTTGAAGAAGCGTCCAAAGCATTTGCACATATTTTTGATATGCGAGACGAAATGGATGCTTTAAATAAAGCCTTGGAAACGCGTACAGATTATGAATCTGATGAATACATGAATATCATTACCAAGGTGTCCGATTTAGGTGAAAAATATTACGCTTTAGAAGATGTTAATTACGATGCCGAAGTTGAAAAAGCATTAGGTGGTTTAGGTTTTAAGCGCTCCGATTTTTCACGACAGACCAGCGAATTTAGTGGTGGTTACCGTATGCGAATTGAGTTAGCTAAAATGTTGCTTCAAAAACCCGACTTAATTTTATTGGATGAGCCAACCAATCACATCGATATTGAATCGGTTATTTGGCTGGAAGATTTTCTCCTAAATAAAGCCAATGCCGTTATGGTTATTTCTCACGATAAAGCCTTTATTGATACTATTACCAACCGCACGATTGAAGTCACTATGGGTCGCATTTACGATTACAAAGCAAACTATTCTCATTATTTGCAGTTGCGTGAAGACAGACGTGTGCATCAAATTAAAGCGTTTAAAGAACAGCAACGTTTTATTGCAGATAATATGGCGTTTATTGAGCGTTTTAAAGGGACATTCTCTAAAACCAATCAAGTAAATTCCCGTGAACGCATGTTAGAAAAACTGGAAATTATTGAAGTAGATGATATTGATACGTCTGCTTTAAAACTACGATTTCCTCCAGCGCAACGTTCAGGTGATTATCCGGTTACTGTAAAGGATTTATCTAAATCTTATGATGATCTGGTGGTATTCAAGAATGCCAATATGTCTATTTCTAGAGGTGAAAAAGTGTCTTTTGTTGGTCGGAATGGTGAAGGAAAATCAACCATGATTAAAGCTATTATGGGCGAAATTCCTGTGAATGGAACGTGTGAATTAGGACATAATGTGAAAGTGGGTTATTTTGCTCAAAATCAAGCCTCCTTATTGGATAAGGATTTAACTATTTTTCAAACGGTTGATGAAGTGGCTCAAGGTGATATTCGGACTCAAATTAAAAATATTTTGGGTGGATTTATGTTTAAAGGCGACGATATTGATAAAAAAGTAAGTGTGTTATCTGGTGGTGAAAAAACACGACTAGCTATGGTAAAATTGCTTTTGGAACCTGTGAATTTGTTAATTCTGGATGAGCCAACCAATCACTTGGATTTAAAATCTAAGGACGTTTTAAAAGAGGCGCTTTTAGATTTTGATGGCACGTTAATTTTGGTATCTCACGATCGTGATTTTCTTCAAGGCTTATCACAAAAAGTATTCGAATTTAAGGACCAACGTGTTATTGAGCATTTTGAAACCATTGATGATTTCTTGATTCGTAATCGTATGGAGAATTTGAAACAAATCGATTTAAAGAAATAATTAGTTACAGGTTTTTATAAATTTTAATGTTGTTCCTATTTCGTTTTGTTTGAAGACGAAATAGGAATTTTCTGTATAAATAAGTATCTTTCAATCCCTCTACTAATCTTTTTAATCCATAACATGAAAAACACATTCTTCAAAAGATTGGTTTTACTGCTGTTTATAGCCGTAATTTCCATTCCAGCTCATTCTCAAGTTACATCCAAACAAATTGATTCAGTCGTTAATTATGCCATGTCTAAATTCAATGTAGCAGGAACAGCTGTTGCAGTGGTAAAAGACGGTAAAATTATTCATGAAAAAGGGTATGGTGTCAAATCCATAGACACTAAAGAACCAGTTGATCCAAACACTAATTTTGCCATTGCCTCCAATAGTAAAGCGTTTACAACCGTTGCTTTGGCCATTTTAGTAGAAGAGGGTAAACTGAATTGGGATGATAAAGTTAAAACGCATATTCCAGAATTTACCATGTATAATCAGTATGTGGAAGATAATTTTAATATCATCGATTTAGTAACGCATAGAAGTGGATTGGGTTTAGGTGCTGGCGATTTAATGTTTTTTCCACAAGGTTCAGATTTCACGATTGATGATTTATTAGCCAGCTTTCAGCATTTAAAACAAGAATCTGCTTTTCGTACCAAATGGGATTATGATAATTTATTGTATATCGTTGCAGGTGAATTGATTGCCAGAAAAAGTGGCATGACTTGGGAAGCGTTCATAGATTCGCGTATATTCCAAAAAATTGGTATGGATAATTCCTATGCCTCTTTAGCTGAAATTCCGAAAACTGGAAATGTTTCAGCATCACACTCTACAGAAACTGGAACCATTCGCATCATTCCAACGTTTGAAGAAATGATAAATGGTGCAGCTGGTGGTATTTTCTCTAATGTAAATGATATGTCAGCTTGGATGATTTTACAATTACACGCTGGAAAATATGGTGAAGGTTTAAAGAAGGAATTATTTACCAAAGCCAATCATAACGAGATGTGGAAAATCCATACGGTTATGGATGCCAATACTAATCCTAGATACAATAGTCATTTTGCTGGTTATGGATTAGGTTGGTTTCTTACAGACGTGAAAGGGAATATGCAGGTAGAGCATACAGGTGGATTACCTGGTATGTTATCAAAAGTGGTTATGATTCCAGATATGGATATAGGTATTGTGGTGCTTACCAATACCAGTAATGATGGTGGTGGCTTGTTTTCAGCAGTGACACAAACGATTATTGATTTATACCTAGAACTAGACGATTTTAAGTGGATTGATAAATATTCGGCGTACATGAAATCCAATGAAAGTGGTGCAAATGACGTTGTGGAGAAAGTCTGGGATTCGGTTGCAAAAAACGATCAATCGATAATAAAAACCAAGAACTATATTGGCATGTATGAAGATGTTTGGTTTGGAAAAATGGAGGTGTTTATGAGGGATAAGCAACTTTGGATTAAAAGCCATCGTTCGCCATTATTAAATGGTCCTTTACAGTTTTTTAAAGATGAAACCTTCGCTGTTAAATGGGAATATCAAGATATGAATGCAGACGCTTTTGTTATGTTTACTGCTGATGATAGTGGAAAAGCGAACGGTTTTACTATGAAAGGTATTTCGCCAAATATCGATTTCAGTTTCGATTTCCAAGATTTGGATTTAAAACGGATTGATTAATGATTTCAGCCATACGAAGAATCCGAAAGCGACTACTGGAGCAAAATCGATTTAAACGTTATATTTTCTATGCTGTAGGTGAAATATTTCTGGTGGTTATCGGGATTTTGTTGGCCTTGCAAATCAATACGTGGAGTAAAGAAAATCATAATATCAAATTAGAAAAAGCGCTTCTAGAAGATTTTAAATCAGATTTTATCATTCAAAAAGAATTGATTAACGAGCAAATTGATTATGAGATAGTGATGATGGCTCAAATAGATTCGGCACGTCAATTTATGAACCCTAATTTCAACAAAGCAACCTTGCCACAAAAACTTCATGAATTAACAGCACGACATACTTTTAAAGCCAATCGCGCCACATTTAATAATATGATAACCAGTGGCAGTGTTAATTTAATTTCCAACGCGAGTTTACAAAATACGATTGTCCGTTATTTTCAACGTTTGGATTATGTGGAATCCGTTGTAAATAATAATAATTTGTTCATGGTGGACTCTAATTTCGGAAAATTTACCTTAAATAATGCTATGGGTTTTCAAATAGATAAAACTGGCAAATTTGTGGATGCCATTGAATTTACTAACGAACAACGGTATTTATTAGATATGCAATTGCGGTATAGAAATAGCGCTTCAGAAAGCATCAAGCTAGTAAGTGAAGTGCTTTTAGGTTTAACCGATGAACTGATACATACCATTGATGCAGAAATAAGGAAATAGTCTAAAGATTTTTTATCAATTCAATAGCTTCCTTCACACCTGTTGTTGCAGGTTTTGAAATAACTATTAGTTTATTTTTCCCTTCTATCGCTGGTTTGGGATCAATAAAATAGGTTGGTGTATTTTCTGGTACATAATGCATTAAACTCGCAGCAGGATATACTTGCATACTCGTGCCAATAATCATTAAAACATTAGCTTTTTCACAGACTTCCACAGCCTTTTCTATCATAGGAACCGCTTCTCCAAACCACACAATATGTGGTCGCATTTGATATCCGTTTTGGCACATATCACCAAAGTTGATATCTGTTTTCCAGTCAATAATGGAACCGTCATCAAACGTACTTCGCGCTTTTAATAATTCGCCATGTAAGTGAATCACATTACTACTTCCAGCACGTTTGTGTAAATCGTCCACATTTTGAGTAATAATGGTGACTTTAAAGTCAGTTTCCAAATCTGCTAAATCTATATGTGCTTGATTGGGTGTTACGCTTAACAGTTGTTTTCGTCTTTGATTATAAAAATCTAAAACCAATTCCGGGTTCACTCGAAAACCTTGTGGTGAAGCCACTTCCATAACATCATGACCTTCCCATAATCCGTCGGCATCACGAAATGTTTTAATCCCACTTTCTGCGCTAATTCCGGCTCCTGTTAATACAACAATATGTTTCATAGACCTTAAAAATATAAAATTGTGTACGAAATTCATATAATAATACGTTTCCGTTTTCAGATACTAGTTTAAATTGTAAATTTATGGCAGATATAAAAAATGTATTTATGAAGAAGTTTTTTTTAATGGTTGTGAGTATTTGCGCATTCTTGGTTATTTCCAATTGTGCAAGCGATGACAATATTAGCGAATTAGAGTCTAAATTGATTTCTACAACATACACATTAAATCCAGTTTCTAATCCAGCAATTATTGGTGATGCACGCATGATTAAAAATGAGGATGCATCAGTTACCATAGAAATTAAACTCTCCGGAACAGTACCAGGAGAATCACATCCAACTAATTTACGCCTAAATACTGCAGCCGAAGGAGGAGCAGTAGCAATAAGTTTACAACGGTTGAATGGTACAACAGGAAGAAGCACAACCACTTTCTCTACGTTAGATGATGGTACTGAAATTACTTACGAAGATTTGTTAGAGTTTGATGGTTTTATAGATGTGAGATTTAACAGTAGCACACCAGCTATCGTTTTAGCACAAGGTGATATTGGTCAGAACGAATTAACAGGTGTTTCAAAAACATACACATTAGGCTCACGTGATATTCCTGAAATTAGTGGAAACGCTAAATTTTCCGAACGCAAGAATGGTGAAGCTTTAGCACGTATTGAATTAACGAATGCTATTCCAGGTACCGAACATCCTGCCCACATTCATTTTAATACAGCTCTTGAAGGTGGTGGTATTGCTTTCACATTCAATACTATTGATGGTGATTCAGGCTTAAGCCGAACCAATGTATCTGCTTTAGATGATGGTACAGCATTTGGTTATGCCGATTTAATAGCTTTTGATGGTTATGTAAACGTGCATTTAAGTCCAACGGATTTAGGAACTATTATTGCTCAAGGTGATATAGGTATTAATGGTTTAACTGGCGAATCGGTTGTTTATGTATTAAACGAAGTTGATATACCTGAAATTCAAGGAACAGCTACCTTTTTTAAGCGTGAAAGTGGTGAGGCATTGGCAGTTTTAGAAATTGAAAATACTATGGCTGGCAATTCACATCCAGCCCATATTCATGAGAATGATTTAACCATAACAGGTCGCGTTTTATTGACTTTCAATCCAGTTGATGGTGAAACAGGTATGAGTCAGACCAATATTATTCAATTAGATGATGCCACACCTTTTGGTTATGATGATGTGCTTGAAGTTAACGGTTATATCAACGTGCATGAAAGTGCTACCAATTTGGCAACCATTATAGCTCAAGGCAATATTGGCGTAAATGTGGATAATTAGAAAAAGCGAAATTACACTAATAAAAACCTGATGCAACGTCAGGTTTTTCTTTTTTACCAAACATGATTGATTTACAATTACTAAACCATTTAGAAGGTTTTTTAACCGATAATAGACGCGAGAAATTTACTCGTATTTTATCAGGACGCACCAAACATTTTACAGTTGCCACAGAGGACGTTTACCAGTTACACAACACAAGTGCTGTAATTAGGAGTTGTGATGTGTTTGGCATTCAAGAAGTCCATATTGTTGAAGAAGTAAATAGTAAACGTATTGATAGCGAAATTGCTATGGGAGCACAAAAATGGGTAGATTTAAAACGCCATCATCATGTTAAGGATGCTATAAAAACCCTGAAAAAAGATGGTTATCAAATTATTGCTACCACACCACATACCAACGATTGTGAACTCCATGAGTTTGATGTTACCAAAAAATCTTGTTTTTTCTTCGGAAGGGAAACGGAAGGGTTATCGCAAGACGTCTTGGATGCTGCAGATGGTTTTCTAAAAATACCGATGGCTGGATTTACGGAGAGTTTGAATATTTCAGTGTCTGCGGCAATCATCTTGCAACATGTAACGACCAAATTAAAACAAACCGATATTGTTTGGCAACTGACTGAAAATGAAAAGTTTGAAAAACGTTTGGATTGGATTAAGAAAACGATTAAAAGTTATGATGAGATTGTGGAGCGGTATTATGAGGATACGAATTTATAGTGAATTAAAAGAGGCAATTAAGCATTTATAAAAATTTGTTTTCTGTTATTTCCCAATCATACATATAACCAAATTCTGAAAGTAATTTTGGTTTAGCGATGAATTTTATAATTTTATTTTGGGTTCTTAAATATTTTATCGCTTCTTCCTACTGCGGCTCAACACCTTATATTCCTCATAACATTCGCTAATAGCGTCCAATATTTGAAGATCGTTGGCACTGTTTATAAAATCTGCTGAATAGTTACATTGACGGACTATTTCGTCTAAATCTACGCGATCTACTTGTAGTAAAACGGTTAGCATTTCCCGATCAAAACGAGAAGCTAGGAGGTTTCTAATTTCATCATCTTGCTTCATCTGTTTGAGTTTTTTCATCTCATTCGGATTTTTGCCAAACATTTTATAAAGGAAATCGGCAGGATTAAAAATAGCACCTAATGCTTTAGTAATAGCATTACTGCGGTTTCCGGCTTCGTATCCTGTAGACGGTAAACCAGAAATACTATAACGGTAATTATTATTGATTGGCACATTCATGATATCCACTTCCAGTATTCCTGTTAAACGGAAATCATTAATAACGACTTCTTCTAAAGCCAATGCTAATTCGTTTAATTGTATGGTAGAAGTTCCAAATTTAATCCAGTCATTCGTAACACGAACTTTTATGGATTTAAAACCTAAATAGGAGAGGTGAAGGGTGTCATTTGCTTTGGCACGTAAGGTAAATTCACCATCAATATTAGTCGTTGTACCAATAACTTGGGTTAAATTTACAATATTAACACTCTCCATAGGTTCCCCTTGCGATGCGTTAACAATTATACCTTTTACATACGTTTGATCTTGTGAAAAACTAACAGAAATAGTAAAAAGGGCGATAAGTAGGAATAGGTAGTGCTTCATGCTGGCTAATTTAACCAAAAAAGTACTAAACAAAAAAATAGATTTCTTATTTAGTACTTTATTTGGCGTATTATTAACAGTTGCTGTTAGCGTCTTGAACGTCTTGGTCTGTCTGCTCCTGAATCGTTACTAGATTCTGAACGTCTTGGTTTAGATTCGCCTTCGCTTCTTCTGCTTTTTCTATTTCCAGAATCACCACCACGATCACTGCGTCCACCACTTGAACGACGTTCGCCTCTTGGTTTGTCATCACGTCTTTTTCCACCAAAACCACTTCCGCCAGATCGACGTTTGTTTCTGCTAGTTCCTTGACCTTTATCTTCACTCACCTCTACATTTACAAAACGACCATCGTGTTTAAAATCTGTGAAGAATGCTAATACTTTTTCTTGTAAACCTTTATCGGTTGTAAAGAATGAAAAACTTTCTTTTACATCTACTTTAAACACGTCATCACGACCTAAATCTAAAACCTCTTTTAAGAAATCTTTTAGCTTCATCCAGTCGTAACCATCTTTACGACCTACGTTAATAAAGTAGCGTGTATCATTGGCGTTGCTTGTGTAACCACGACCACCACCATCGCTATCGTTATCATTTCCTCGAGATTCTGTTACGTTCTGAATACGTGATTTTTGGTAATAATTAAAGAAACGTGTAAACTCAACAGAAAAGAATTTCTTGATTAATTCATCTTTAGATGTATCTTCAAAAAGCGCATTGATATTCTCTAAATACTTATCAATTTCGTGATTGATTTCTGTATTGTGAATTTTATTGGCAAGCGACATTAATTGTACTTCACAAATTTCCATGCCATCAGGAATGTCTTTTTTTATGAAGTCTTTTTTTATAATGCGCTCAATACCTCTTATTTTACGAACCTCACTTTTAGAAACAATAACCATGGAGATTCCT
The DNA here is from genome assembly GCA_002414705.1 of Flavobacteriaceae bacterium UBA5079. Classification (GTDB taxonomy): domain Bacteria; phylum Bacteroidota; class Bacteroidia; order Flavobacteriales; family Flavobacteriaceae; genus Algorimicrobium. The sequence continues at coordinate 8,405 of DIAL01000069.1, read as the reverse complement.
GTTTTTCCAGCACGTCCAGTTCGTCCAGAACGGTGTGTGTACACTTCAGGTTCATCAGGTAATTGGTAATTAATCACGTGAGTAATATCATCCACATCAATACCACGAGCAGCAACATCTGTTGCA
>DIAL01000069.1:5832-8108 GCA_002414705.1 Flavobacteriaceae bacterium UBA5079 | reverse complement strand
AAGCATTTGTATTTGTTGGTTTCTGAAGGATTTCATGACCAAGTCACGTTGGTTCTGACTTAAATCGCCATGTAAAGCACCTGCACTGTAACCATCTTCAATTAATTGTTCAGCTACTTTTTGTGTATCACGCTTTGTTCTACAGAAAATTACAGAAAAGATATCTGGATTCGCATCTGCTAAACGTTTTAACGCAGCATAACGATCGCGTGCATTTACTAAATAGTATTCATGTGTTACTTGACTGGTACTTTCATTTTTATTTCCTACAGTAATTTCTATAGGATTTGCCATGAATTTCTTGGCAATATTGGATACTTCCTTTGGCATAGTAGCCGAAAATAACCAGGTATTTTTATCTTCAGGTGTATGGGATAAGATGTCTGTAATATCTTCTTTAAAGCCCATGTTTAGCATTTCATCGGCTTCATCTAAAACTGCATATTCTATTTTAGAAATATCTACCAATCTACGCTTAATCATATCTTTCATACGACCAGGAGTAGCAACAATAATTTGTGCTCCGCGTTTAACCTCGCGTGCTTGATCAGTAATGCTTGATCCACCATAAATAGCAACAACATTTAAACCTTTACAGTGTTTACCGTAGGCTTTCATTTCGTTGGCGATTTGTAAACATAGTTCACGTGTTGGCGACAGGATTAAACCTTGTGTTGTGCGACTATCCATTTGGATTTTTTGCAACATTGGGAAACCAAATGCGGCAGTTTTTCCTGTTCCAGTTTGCGCTAGGGCAACTAAATCGGTGTCTTTTTCTAATAAAATTGGAATTGCTTGGGCTTGAACATCACTAGGAGTTTCAAAACCCATGTCAGTAATAGCTTGTAAAAGGTCTTCATTAAGACCTAAATCTTGGAATGTGTTCATTCGTGTTTAATAAGTAATCGATTATGTTTTGTAGTGTTACAAAAGAAGTGAATCGACATACTTAACCTAAACTTCTAGTAACACATCCTCACCCTGAGGAATAATTTTAACAGAACATCTGGTTCTGCCAAATTTCGTGCAAAGGTACACAATTATTTGGAATTAAATCCCGATGATGGTTGGAATATTAAGTATGTAGGCTAGGATAGGGGTTTAAGATAGGTTTTTCCTAAATCTAATGGGTGTTTTATTTTTCAGGGACTCTTTTTATAATTAATCGAATTTGTCCCATGTGGTTGGCTTGATGTTCCATAACATGATACCAAGCCCAATGATTATTCATACTAGAATTTTTGACTTTTGAATGTAACCACTTGTCATCTTTGGTTTTTAATAGTCTTAAGGTTTCTTTTCTAACATCATCCCAAATATCTAGATAATAACGAATAGGCTTATTAACTAATTCTTTTCTAGCTGGTTCTCCCAGTTCTAAAGGTAGTAACCACGTGTCATTTTCTTCCTTATTAAAACTCCTGTTTTCAAACGTGTATAATTGGTAATATTTTTCGGTAGCTGCCAAATGTAAAATCATGGCTCCAATGCGGTTTGCATCGTCATCTAATAAAAAATCGACTTCATTTTGATTTAAATTTGCGACACTACTGGTTACACGTGATTTTAAATCTTCTAACATGGAAACTATAACACCTGTTTGTGGTGAATAGCCTTTAGGGGTTTCAATAACATTTTGAGCTTTTAAATTACAACTAAAGCTTACTACTAGGATTGTTAGTAATAATATGAATTTTTTCATGAGTGGTTTTTTTAAGATGTCTTTTTAATATTGATTTTCAAACAAATAGCTAAAGGATAGATTAACCATTTCTAAATTAAATTTTACCTAATATATTTTTTCCGGTAATGGCTATACTTGATAGCACTCCAGAAAACAAAGCACCTGCAACACCTGCGGTTACGATGTCTTGTCCTGTTAGATAAAAGTTTTTTATGGGTGTTCTTGGCTTTAAAAATGGTTGTCTAAACCTAGAAGGACTATGGTCTAATCCGTAAATTTCTCCCGTTTGATAGTTAACAAAATGTTTGGTTGTTAATGGTGTGGATAATTCCTGACAAACTATTTTACCTTCAACTTGTGGCAATTGTTTATATAATTCTTTGAGAAGTCTGTTGGTAATATTTTCTTTGATGGCTTCATAATCTGTACCTCTTTTTTTCCAAGACGTTCCTTCCCATTCCTCAAAGGTTTCATACGGAATAAGGGTAATGATGTCTATGGAGCTTTTTTCTGGATATCTATTTATCCAATCTGGATCTTTAGCGCAAGGAAACGAAATATATACCACAGGAAAGGGTTGTGATAAATCGTT
>DIAL01000069.1:627-5705 GCA_002414705.1 Flavobacteriaceae bacterium UBA5079 | reverse complement strand
TAAATCCAGTAATTTTTTTTCGGAATTTTGAGTTCTTCTGGACATCCTTCCAACCCTAAATATAAGCTTACATGCGCTACAGATGGTTTAACTTTTTGTAACTGATTAAGCAGTAGGTGTTTTTTAACACTAGTTTCAGGTAATAATTTGGTATAAGTTGTTGTGATTCCAGCGCTACTAACAATGTTTTTAGCCTTAAAAATGTAGCCATCTTTCATTTCCACACCAATAGCTTTATTGTCTTTAACAACCACTTCTTTAACTTCCGCACTGACTAATATAGTGCCTCCTGCAGCAGCAATAACAGGATCTATGGTATTTACAATTTGAGACGAACCACCAATTGGGAAACTTCCACCTTCAAAATAATGTCCAGCCACAGAGGCATGCATGGAAAAACTACTTTGTTTTGGAGGTAATCCGTAATCGCCATATTGACCTGTTAATACTTTTATTAAGTCTTCATTATCGGTTATGGAACGCAGAACCTCATAGGTTGTTTTGTCTGAATATTTATAATAAGGTCGTTTTAAATACCAACCAATTAAGGTGTTTAAAAATGGCGGAATTGCTTTTGTTAAGTAGTAGTTCCTACTTGTTTTGGCAGATTTAAAAACCGTATCTATATACGTGTTTATAGCCGTTTCTTCTTCTGGAAAAGCGGCAATCATATTTGCTTTAAAATTTTCTACACCTTTAACAAAATTGTAGTGTTTATCGCCAATAATAATACAATCATAAACGTTACCCATATCTGCCCATTGCAGTTTGCTATCGCTTACATAATCAAATATTTTTCGTAAAACACTATTTTCACTTTGCACATTTCCTATGTAATGAATTCCCACATCCCATTCAAAACCTTTACGTTTAAAAATATGTGTAAAACCACCAGCTGTATAATGACGTTCTAAAACCAAAACTTTTTGCCCTTCTTTTGCTAAAATAGCAGCAGTTGTAAGTCCGCTCATTCCAGATCCTATAATAATGGTATCGTACGTTTCTTGTAATTGTGGTTTTTGCTTATAGGATTGAATCATGAAATATATTTTCAACCAAAATACTATATTTAGAGTGATTTTTTAGTTTCCAATAGCGTATTAATTATAATAATTATTATCGCGTGTATTATAAAATATATTTTAATGTGTTTTTTTGCGAAGAAATTCGGTCAACAATTTAGTGGCTTTAATTGGTTAACTAATTTGTGTAAAGGGTATTCGTGTTTCTTTAATTCGGATGCTATCAGGTGAATTAAATTCTCAATTTCTAAATCTAAATCTTTATGACAATCAATTACATCTTGAGTAAATGTCAATTTCATACCAAGTAGATTTCTAACGCTCTTGATATCTAGTATTTGATAGTAGTCATTTGCAGGTTTGTTTTTAATATTAATAGTTGGAATATTGGTTTTAACTAATGGAATAATGTTGATGTCGTTTTCTAAAACAGCATCTCTAAATCGGTGAACTTTTTATTTATTTTGTTATAGTTAAAATATCTGCCTGCTAGGAGGTAGGAAAGGGGAAACTTATCGGTTTCTTATTTTGAAGCAGACCAATTGAATACAGTCCAAAGTCTATATCAAACTGGTATTATAAAATTTAATCATTATCAATTCAATTGTTTATACGTAGATCTACGTAATTTTAACAAACATTAATTTTCTATTCCAATTCCTAATTGGCTATTGTACTCTTCGGTAGGGAAATGTCCTTGAGATTTTAAAATCCGACCATTTTCACCCATTTGCCAGAGTTCATATCCGCTAACTTTAACTTTATTGCCTGTGCCTCTAGGTCCAGAATTTGTAGCTGTTAGTGTCCAATGAAATTCAGTTCCTGTTGCTTTGGTTACAAGGCTGTCATAACTAATCACCATATCTGGAAGGTCACGCATAAAGCCTTGTGCCACGTCTGCAATTTGTGCTCTTCCAACGGCAGGTTTGTTTTCGTTTAATTTTAGTGAACCGTTTTCTTCAAAAAACATGGCAACAAACTCTGGACGTATGCCACTCCACACTTGTGCGTAACTCTTTGCAAAAACCTCTAAATCAAATTTTTTCAGCGTTTCTGGTAAGGGTGTATTTGTGAATGAGATGTTAATGAATTTCCATTCACCATTTTCTTTTATTAATGTAAAATTGTCAATGTTATTTGTTCGTGGAACTCCATAAGAGTGTAGGATAGCATCAGCCCAAACAAAAGCGATTTGGCCTTTATTTATAAGGATTTTGTATTCATTCACGGGTTCGTAGAAGGGCTTCCGTTCCCGATTTTTTTGCGTTTCGAAATAATCGCCAATTGTGATGACGGAATTTTTCGAGATTCCATCCCGAATTATTGCACTTGCCAAGTTTGCCTTGTCTGAAACTATGGAATCCAACGCCTGAAAGTCAGAATTGCCTACAAGCATCAATAATTTTTCTACAAGAGCTTTTACATCCGCTTGATCTTGCGTCCATTGTTGCTCTGTTTTGACCGTTGTTTTAGAATCTGTTATTATTTCGTGTTCAACTTTCTTATTTGATGAGTTATTACAACCGAGAAAAAGTATGATTAAGGTGGATGCAATAACTGAAGTTCTAATCTGGATTGTATTTTTCATTTTGATTGATGGGTTATTACTTGTTATTTTTTTTAGCTCTGTTTTGTCTTGCTCTAAATCGGATAGTATATTTTCAAGTTGAGTAAGCTCTTCGTTTCGTTTATCAGTTTGGTTTTTAACTGTATTTAGTTGTATTGAAATTATACCAAATCTTGGTAACGTAGCCAAATTGTACAAAACGTAATTGTGTAACTTAAGTTAGCCTATTTTTTATATACATTGTTAGCCACTGGCATTTCTTTCACGTTGTATTGAATGTCTGTTATTTTTAATTTTAACCAAGTCCATTTACCATTTTCCAATTCCCAACTTGCTTCGCATTCAATAGGTATTTTAATTCCATTCCGTTCTTCTGTTCTTGTTGCAATCACAGTCCATTCAGTCGGTTTGATTGCGTTTGAATCTTGATAGCGCATTGCTACGAATTTTTTAAAATTTCCATCTTCATCAAAATGAAATTCTCCTGAACCTTTAGTCCCTTTATATTCCATTGTTGCTCTGGCAGAATAGTCGTCTATAGTCTCCCATTTTATATATTGACTTAAAGATGCTGAAGGATACCAAACGATTTCAGCCAAATATCGTTGCAAAGCTGCTTGGTTTACCTTTTCATCATTTTTTGCATTTGCAACAGGAATAAGTGAAAGAAGTTTAATTATCATTTCGCCTTTACCATCTTCAAATTTGTCTCTACCTACTACACTCAATATTGAATTCATTTCAGTATCAATATTCCAATTGAACGCTGGCGGTTGAATAGTAAAATATTGTTCTGCCATACCATTGTTCCAACTTGTTTGTTCGGGTTTCATCTTGAGCTGTAGTTCTTGAATTAAATGCACATTAGAAATCAATTTCTTTCCGATTATTCCGCTATTAGTCAACCATTTTTGAACAACTGGTGGTAAATAAAGCAATGATTTTTCGCTAACAATCTCCTGATTTTTGAGTTGCGAATTTTCAAACAGACTTAATCTTTCTCTTTTGATTTTATTGTTAAAGTTGAAATTTGAATATCCAATAATTGTCGCCAATAGAATAATGACGTTTGCTACCGTACCAAATTTTGCGTCAGACCAATAATTAAAAATCAACACCTGCGAAATAATCACAGCCAAAAAACCGCTTAACCACCAATAGTCCGAATGAATAAGTATTAAAATGATTGTAATAGCAAAAAGTAGAAATGTCAAGAACCAAAATATTCCGTAAGTCTTTGAAATTGGTAGTGAAATCGAATCAAATTCAGATATCCCAAATGTCCTGAAAAATCCAAATAAATGGATAATTCCGTGTATTCCTATCAATATGATTAAAGCTATTCGCATTGTTTTTTTGCTTGTGGCCAACAATTGGATATAGATAATTGTCTATATCCAACTTATGTCTACACCAAATCTAATCAATCTCAATAACTTCCCAAATACGTAGTTCTATGTAAATTTAAAGGCCATTCAAAAAATCAACCAGCTGTTGTACGGCTTTTCCACGATGACCAATGCGGTTTTTTTCGTCTAACGATATTTCAGCAAAGGTTTGGGTGTAACCATCTGCTTTAAAAATAGGATCGTAACCAAAACCTTTGGTTCCAGATTTGGTTTCCGTAATATGGCCCTTGCATATCCCTGTGAAGGTTTTTAAAGAATCGTTTAAGTGTAAAGCAATAACGGTTTTAAATTGGGCGTTTCGATTGTCCTGGTTTTCTAAATTAGTAAGTATCTTGTCCATATTATCGTTGGCATCACGTTGCTCGCCTGCGTAACGAGCGGAATACACACCAGGTTCGTCGTTTAAAGTCTCAACTTCCAAACCAGTATCGTCAGCAAAACAGTTATAGCCATAATGGGTTTTTATATAATTGGCTTTTTGTATGGCATTTCCTTCAATGGTGTTTTGGGTTTCTGGAATATCTACCTCACAGCCTATATCTTTCAGACTCAATAGTGTAATGTGTTTGGGAATTAACTGTTGTACTTCTTCCAGTTTATTTAAGTTGTTTGTAGCGAAAACGAGTTGCATATTCTATTATTTAATGTAATTTTAGCTGATAGCAAATGTACTTTAAAATCTGGAATCAGATAAACTTAAACCTCTTTATGCGCATCACGTTTTTTCTTTTTACTATCTTCTTTTTAGGATGTTTTTCAGTAAAATCGCAAATTTTAAAGAATGTTGATTCTTCCAAAGTTTTTAAGGCTGTAGATAGTATGTTTATAGATCGGGATTTAGAAAATTATTCCCTGCGTTTGTTTTCCAATTATAAAGTAAAACGCTTTACACTTCGCGATAATGATTCAAAAACACGTTTTATACCTAATAATCCGTTTGGTGTAGGTTTTGGATTTGCCAGTCGAAAAATAGTAGTAGATATTGCCTTTAATTTAAAATCGGGTAAGGAGGAAGTTACCAACCGCTTTGATTTGCAAGGCACCACTATTATTGGTAAAAATCATTTTGTTAATTTTTAC
>DIAL01000069.1:0-357 GCA_002414705.1 Flavobacteriaceae bacterium UBA5079 | reverse complement strand
CGAGCCGATATTATGTCGGCAACCGCTGGTTTCAACTATCTATTTACGCTATCTGAAATTGAATTTTATTATGCTATGCTTAAAGCAGGTGTTTCAAAACGAAATAAAAACGTTTATGTAACGGGTGGTTTGGGTACATTTGCTGTTTTCGATTATTTTTCTGGTAGTGAAACTATTTTACCAGATCAAGGAGCTTTGTATTATAATAATGAAGCCAATATTAAACGTTATAGCTCCAGCGGAATTGGTGTTTTAGCTGGTTTTATTTCCGCTTTTATGTTGCCTAAAAACTTAATAGCCTCCATTAATGTTATGCCTGGAATTGCCATTATGAATAAACAGGTAACCATTACAGAT
>DIAL01000066.1:1408-2912 GCA_002414705.1 Flavobacteriaceae bacterium UBA5079 | reverse complement strand
GCAGTCTCGACAATACGCACACACATTGCCTCAAAAATGTTTCTAGCATCAAGCTCGCCACATTCTTCACTGTGAGCAAACGACCAAGTGTCTAATATCTGAATAAGTGCTGCTAACTCTACAGACGATACGTCAATATTTAATTTATCTATTGGGCCTTTTGTAGTCATTTTAGTTCTCCTAATTAGGTTGGTTGGTCTTAATAAGAGGCGGTATCAACCGCCCCTCGTTAAAATCAATTAATATCTTTATTTTCTGATATCACTTCAAGAAACACATTTTCATTTAATGATAGATCGCCACGACAATCTACTTCGTTGACTACACATTTCTTTTCAAGTGATGAAATAAGACCTGCAACAGTATTATCGTTACCATCGAAGTAAGGTGTAATTTCTTCTGGTCTAAACCAAGAAAAATTATCTCCTATATAGTTAGATAAGTTTTTATGGCCGTTAGCAGCCTTAACGACAGCATTTACAAATTTTACTTCTTTTTCAGTTAATTTAAAAGATAATGTCATTGGTAGTTCTCCTTGGGTTGGTTGGTTGGTCTTAATAAGAGGCGGTATCAACCGCCCCTCGTTAAAATCAACCTATTAAATCAACTCGTGCATAACTAAAGCCGTTGTTGTGCAAAGTATCTTCAATAACTCCAATACCACTCGCAATCATGTGAGACTTAACAAACTCTCTTATAGTTTCATTCTCAATGCGGCAATCTTCCATATACTGGCCTATCATTTGCTCGTCTACTTCTACTGTATAGTTGATATTGATTTTCATTTTATTTCTCCTGTTTGGTTTGTCTTACAACTCTAATATAAACATTATTTACATAATGTCAAGAACTATTTGTAAAATTTATTTATATTATTTACTTGACAAGTAAGTAAACATAGTTTATACTGTAAGTACGATAAGGGAAACCTTACGTTCTTTGAAACAGTAAAACAAATGGAGAAAATAAATGACAAAGATACCAAAATATATTCGTGTGAACGATGTAATTGAATTTTCTGATGGACCTCTTGCCTCTGTTATTACAGCAACAATTAAGTCAATTACAAATGATCATGTGATAGCTGAAAACGATGTAGGTAAATATACATTAAACCAATTAAAAGATTTTGAACGTTTTCAAGTGATAGAGAGTGACATCACAGAACTTGACAAATTCTTTCAAATTTAATTTTATCAGGTAGCCATTGCAAGGTGGCTGCCTAATAAGTTCAATGTTTACAATATGTTAATTAAAAACCTTTCGGCATTATACAAATAAAATAAAATATGTTTGTTTTGGCTTGACTATAAACATTATTTATATATAATGGTATGTACAAACAATTAAATGGAGAGATACTATGGATGAAACAATTATTGCAAATATAACCGCAACTTTTTTTTATAAATTAGACACAAATGGTTATGTTAATTGTGACGAAGTAATGGAAGCAGCAGAAATATTTTTAAAAGAAAATTTAAATTATTGGGATGGTTTTGGA
>DIAL01000066.1:0-1224 GCA_002414705.1 Flavobacteriaceae bacterium UBA5079 | reverse complement strand
ATTATTGGGATGGTTTTGGAATAAATGATAAATTTAATATTATTAATATCCATGTCAGCACAAGTCGTAAAACAGCCACAATACAATTTTCAGCCACAAATATAGTTTTTGAGGATGATTCTGAATTTCATTTATTTGTAAATGCTATTGAGGTAGAAAAGATTGTTGTTACTGAGGATAATACTATTGATCCAGATGATTGGGATGGAATTGGTGAAAGCACTATGAACAAATTTGATACGGGGTGCAAATAATGGCTAAAATTTATGATTATACTATGGATATTATAGAAGAAATATCTGTTGATGATGCAAGTTATAATAAATGGTATAACTGCAACGATTGTGACAAGTCATATGAAGTAAACGAAGCAGCAAGAATAAAAGTTTTAAAATCATTATTAAAAAGCAAAAATCTTAATACATCATCAGACCATATAAAATGGTTAGATATTGCCATGCTTGCATCGTCTGAATTTATAATGGTGCATGGTGATGATGACTACAATGAAGGTCATATATTGAGATGGTACTCATGACTATAAAAAAAATAACAAATAAAGAGCAAGCATTAACATCAGCTCTTTATTTGTCATTAACCGCACCTACGGATGAAAAAGCACAACAAGCCGTAGCATTAGCAGATTATTTTGTACAATATTGTACAGAAGAACAATCTGATATGGCAAAATGTAACGCAATAATACAATGGAAAGAAACCGAATATGAACATAATTAAAAAATGGCGTACAGCTAATAGCCTTACACAAAAGCAAGCTGCTAATTTATTAGGCTATAAAAGCTATGTTTCAATAAGTTATTTTGAAAATGGTGCAAGAAAAATACCTTTGAGGTTGCTTAAAACAATACAATTTTTTGAACAAAGAGGTTATAATGAAGAGTGATTTGGAAAAAATGGTTGATTTAAAGCAATGGCGTAAAACAAACAATCTAACACAAAAACAAGCTGCTGATAGGTTGTTTATTGCAAACAGGCAAACTGTTGGACGATTTGAAAGAGGTGTAAGACGAATACCTGATAGAATTTTACAAACAATAAATAAAGGAAATAACAATGAATAATCATCATAAGTTTTTTTGTGATTTAGAGCGTGATGTATGGAAGCCAGAAGACGAAAAGGTTAGTTATGTAAAACCAATTATACAAGCTGTGTTGGTTGCTGTGCCGTTGCTTACTGTGTTGACATTTATTTGGGTTGCACTA
>DIAL01000087.1:50877-51040 GCA_002414705.1 Flavobacteriaceae bacterium UBA5079 | reverse complement strand
CCATTACATTCATCTAAATCGCCGGAACCATTGACAAATTCGTAATCAGAACCATAAGTGCCATCATGATGTCCTCCAACCGAGATATCTATGGTGTGATGTGTTGTATATGTGCAATCTTCACCTTCTCTAGTGCCATCCAACAATTTAAAACTTGGTTTAT
>DIAL01000087.1:48172-50735 GCA_002414705.1 Flavobacteriaceae bacterium UBA5079 | reverse complement strand
CCACTTTTTGAATAATACATTGGAAAACCATCATGTGCAAAACCAATATGTACCAAGTCTTTACCAGTATCAAATGTTTTAATAATTGACGTTGGTGAGCCATGATAATGGTAAGCACCAGTTGGCTGAACATGAGCATGATTAAAGTCTAATCCTAAATCAATTACATTCTGAATGGCTTCCACACGGTAATTTTCTCCTGATTCACATTCTACAACCTCTGCTGTTCCTGGTTCGAATTTTATACCGTTTAATGCTATTCCTGGCTCACGCATCCATGTTGATTTTCCCGCATATTTAGGATTTAAAGGAAATGTGTACGTTTTATTTTGTGCCGAAATAGTGTTCGGGTTACCTGAATTTGGAAATTCGCCAGTTTGATGGTTTGGTATAGAATTAGTTACCATAATTCGTGTATCTTCCGAAATAGTCACTCTAGTTTTTGTTCCAAATGCTTCATCTTCTAAATCGTAATTACTGAAATAATCAGCATTATTTTTAAAAGCATTTTCATTTTCATGCGAATGATTATCTACACCATCATGACTATGTGTTTTATTATTGCTTTTGCAACCCATGATCATACTCATCAGAACAAGACCCAAAATTATATGTTTATTTTTCATGTTATTCAGATTATTAAGTTAATCTCTTTTTTCACGCTTTGGCTTTTCTTGATTTGCAAGAAAAGCTTCTAACTCTTTTAAATCCAATTCGCCATCATTATTGGTATCAATCGTTTTAAAATTGTTTGACAGATGAATTTCCTCTTTTGCGGCAACTTCCAATTCATTTAAAGTTCCATCACCATTATCATCAATAGTTTTTATTAATTTTTTTGGCGACATACCTTTAGGTTTTTTGCCATTTAAAGATGCTTCCAACTCGTCCAAATCAATAAAGCCATCGTCATTTGAGTCTATTTGATCAAAATCTTCAGAAATTTTTCCGCGTTTATCTTTTGATGCTTCATCTTTATCAATTTTATCATCATTATTACTGTCTAATTTGGATAGTATTTGTGATGCATCTGGTTGTCTATCTGATCTTTGTTGACCTTTTTGTCCACCACCACGTCCACCTTGACCACCTGGAGGTCCTTGTGCAAATACACCGATACATAAGAGCATTGAAAATAAGGTTATTGTTTTCTTTAAATTTTGAGTTTTCATAATGTGAGATTTTATTGTTACCTATTTTTAGATGTGAAAACATTTTTAAACTTGTGCCGTTACCTGTTAAAAAAAAGCCAAAAAAAACCTTCATAAACTTGAAGGTCTTTTTTTATTGGGTACATCTGTTTTTTAATTTCTTGCAATTTTTATAACATTACTCTTATTGATATTAACCATATACATCCCTATAGCAAAACTGGAGAAATCAATTTCTACTGTATTAGAATTAGAATATCCCTTTTGAAATAACAATTGCCCTTGTACATTATAAACTTCAATAGTTTCTATGTTGTAAGACGCATTCTTAAGGGTTAATATATTACTTGTAGGATTTGGATAATATTTTAAATACTTATTAAAAGTGACTTCATCTATTGATAAAGATTCATTATTTGCTGCATAAGTTGGCGATTGAATTACAAAATCTCCTGTTCCGTTTGGAACTCTTGCATAACCCATATCGTCAGTTTGTTCTCCAAAGGTTATGTTTTCCACTATAGTGCCATTTGCATAAGATAAAATAGCACTTTCACCACTTGCAGAAAACTTAATGTCTGCATGTAAACCTACTTGGTCCTCGTCCTTATCGCACCAAACTATTAAGTAACTATTTGGTGCTATAGTTAATCCTGCGGGAAATTGCCAAACTAGCCTATCATCTTGATCATCTGATAAATACAAATTATCTAGACTCAAAGTTTCTGAACTATTATTATAAAGCTCTAACCAGTCATCATATTCGCCATCTTGATCTGTAACTGTGGTTTCGTTAGAAGCCATAATTTCATTAATCACTAAATCACCTACAGCAATAGTAGGATACGTAGCAATTAACTCATAAAACTCATATTCCGCTCTTGCAGGTGAAAAAGCACCAATATTGTTATTTTCTGCATAAATATAATATTGTAAAAAATCTGCAACTATAACGTCAACTCCAAAAATATCATCTCCTGAACTTCCATCATTATGAGCACCATCATCATACATTAAAACCTTGGTGAATGGTACATTTACATCTGTTCTGTATCCTAAATAAACAGCACTTGCGTTTACATCTGTAATAGTACTTGTTATGGTAACAGTATCTCCAATTAATGGTGTCAAATTAGATGGCGTAACTGCACTAATTGAAGGTTGTGTATTGGTGAAATCTGTTTGGGATAATAAATAGGTGCCTCTTGCCTCCATTAAATTAGTTAAACCAGAAGCTGTATTCATTCCTAAACTATAATCAGTATTTATATTACCAGTGAATTGCGCATCGGTATAAAATTTATTGGTATCTGCAGTTACAGCAGTTGCAATAATTGCTTGATAATCATTTGCTAATGTTAAATATCTTGAATTACTTATGTTTTCAGTTACAATAGTTTTATAATGAGCTA
>DIAL01000087.1:36019-48040 GCA_002414705.1 Flavobacteriaceae bacterium UBA5079 | reverse complement strand
GTTTTATAATGAGCTAAATACATTTTCTTGTATTTAGGAACTGCCATAAGTTTAGAAAATAAAGGAAAATTACTATCTGTATCATGTAATAAATGGTCTAATTGTGCTTTTTGGGTTGTAGAATTTAAACCTCCTCCTGGAGGTCCACCTGGTCCTCCTCCACTAGATCCTGTTTGGCTAAAGGTTCCGAAAGACATGTTTAAATCCCAAACTACAGATTTAAACTGTCCATTATCATCTTTATATAAATAATAATTTTGCTTAAACTGACCAATATAACTATCTAAATTAACCATGACATTATCAAAAGCCAGCATCCAAATTGCCATATCTACATCTATAACGTTTTCAATATTAGAAATATCACTATCTAAAATATTCGTTAATTCTATTAAATCATTCCAATGTGCAACAGCGACGGTTGGATCGGTATCATCATCTGATTTTATTTCATAAGCATCGTCATAACTAGCAGAATTGGTTCCCAAATATTCTAAATTTGGCAAATTTGAAGATTGTGGTCCTGCTCCATCCGGAGGACTACAACTAAAAAAGGCATTATCATTAGAGTAAAAATGCTTGTTTATAAATGTTTTAGTTATGGCTTCTGTATTGGTATATAAACCAATTAAAGTGCCATTTACATAAACATTTGCATAATTAGCTTGTGGTGCATCCATATATTGATTTACAATATTATACGCAACCGTTTCTCTAACAAAAGAAGGATCGAAAATTACATTTGCCAATTTGATGTCTTTGTAACCTTGGTAATCTTGATCTACATACGTATCTAATTCTATATGAAATGGGTTTTTAGTATAGTTAGCATTGTAAGAGCTATTACCTTTATATTTAACACCTACTTGGTTAAAAACGGTTCCATTAATAGTTACAGATATTGCTTCTGTATAGTTATTATCACCTGCTTTTTCGGCATCTAAAATGGCATCCCAATTATTTTGTGCAAATTCAATTTCTATAGTTTGAATAGTGTTAATGTCATATAAATCCTGGGAAAACACATTAATTGTTCCCAACAAAATTATGACGCATGTAATTATTTTTTTCATTTGTTTTAGTTTTAAAATATGATTATTGTACTATTTAATATTTAGATGCTTATTTATTAAAAAACTTGTGCTTAATATTTTTAAAAAAGCTTCGCGATAACTCACGAAGCTTTATAGACTAACTAAACAATTCAAAATTTCATTTCATTCCTTTGATTTACTTATCTCTTTTTTTTGGTTTTGGAGCCTTTTCAAATTCTGCTTTAGTTATAAATCCATCTTCATCAGTATCTATTTTTGTAAAGTGTTTTTGTAATTCGCCTTTTACCTCATCTAATGAAAGTTTACTATCTGTATTGGCATCCATTTTTTCTAATAGTTCACTGAATGTTGGAGGCTGTTTTTGATCTTTACTTTTTTGGGGTTGACCGAAAGTTAAATTTGTTATTAAGGTTAACCCAAAAACCAAAACTACCGTGCTTAATTTGTTGCTTTTCATGATGTGATATTTTATTGTTACTTATTTTTAGATGTGAAAACATTTTTAAACTTGTGCCATTACCTGTTAAAAAAAAGCCAAAAAAAAGACCTTCAGGTTAGGGAAGGTCTTTTGGTATTATGTGAAAATATACTTAATCTCTTGGTGGTGGTCCATGTCCATTTGGAGGTGGTGGTCTTTGCCCTTCTGGTCCATTATTATCACCTTTACGTAAAGCATCTTTTATAATTACTTCAAATTTTTCACTTTGCTTTTCGTTGCAAATGTCTTGAATGCTTCTAAAATGATAAAAAACTTCTGTTTCGCGTTCTTTTTGTTTGTTTCCAATAAGTGTTGTGAGTGAGTCTACCGTTTCATTTTGTAAATCTGTATTAGATAACTCTTTAAATAAATCATCTTTTAAGCCTCTTAAGTCGTCACTAATACGCCTCATTTCAAAATGATGTTTGTCATTTATAACCTCCATTTTTTCTAACTGTGCATCATCAAAATTCAATTGGTTAGCTATAAAATTCATGGGTTCTTGAGGTCTATTCTCTCTATTATCGTTTGCTGGACGCATGAAATTATACAGGAAAAAGCCATTAGCAATAACCAAAAAGAGGAGTAAGACGTATAAAATAATATTTTTCTTCATAATTAATTTAATAAGGATGTTTCTGTATCTATAGATAGTCCGTAAGTTTCTGCAAACTGATTTACATTTTCATTATAAGTACTTTTATTCATAGTTGAAAAAGCAAATATGTTTAAAACCACCAAACAGACCAAAGTTGCTAGCTGTAATTTAGGTGTAAACCAAGACCAAACAGATTGCTTTACTTCTTTCTCAGCAAATAAACGCTGCATAGTTTTATCTTTAAAAAAAGGAGAGACCCGAACCGTTTCAATCGCTTCAACTGAATTGATTGTGGCATTTATTTTGTTTTGAATGTTTCTATCTGTGTCCATACTATACCTTTAGATGTGAAAAGTTTAAAAAACTTGCGTCAATTTTCGTTTTTATAATAATTTTCTAATAAACTCTGTAAATTCTTTTTAGCCCGAAACATTAATGACTCAACTGAAGAGACGCTTTTTTCAATAATATCACTTATTTCTTGATAGCTCTTGCCATCCACTTTATGCAAGGTAAAAACTATTTTTTGAGCATCCGGAAGTTTATTAATGGCATAAAAAAGCGTTTCGCTTGTTTCTTTATTTTCTAAAATAATACCAGGATGGTTCATCTCTGTGAAATAACTGGTTTTATCAATAGGAATATCATTTCCTATAATGGATTGTAAAAATCCGAAACGCTTCTTCGTATTTCGTGTCCTTATAAACTCCAAACACTTATTGGTTGTAATCCTATAAATCCATGTTGATAATTTAGATTGCTCTTTAAATTTATGAATCGAATTAAAAACCTCAACAAATACGTCCTGGGCAATATCTTCGGCATCTTCTTTGTTGGGAACAAATGAAATACAAGTCGCAAATACTTTATGTTGAAAATCGTCAATAAGCTTGCCATAAGCAAATTGCTTTCCCGCTTTTAACGCATCAATAAAATCTTGTTCTTCCAAATATGCTATTTATAAGTATCGCAAATTAACAATAAAAACGGAGAATTCTAGTGAGACCACTTCTTAAGAATCTCTAAAAACTAAAAGCCTTTCAAAAAATTGAAAGGCTTTTCTATAAAAAGTTATAAATTGGTTTCGTTACGGAATACGTATTATTTAAGATTCTATTCTTGAAAAGAAAAAATCGTTTTCCAGTCGTTTTTCATATCTACAAGCGTCCAACCTTTAGCAATAGCTTCATCAAGACCTATATTAAACTGACCTATATGCGATTCACGATCGTAAGCCCATTCGCGTTCAGCATCTGTATGGTGTACATATAATTGAAAACTTGGATAGGTATTAGAATCCGTGTATTGCAACATCTGCAAATCGCCATCAGAATTTCCTGCAGCAAAAATGGGTTTTTTACCAATGTGTTGATAAATTCCAACGGGTTTACCAGCTTTATCGTCATTAAAATCTAGTTCAGGCATTTTTATAATGGAGGCGTTGCCATCAGTGTAATCAAATTTAGCATTAATGGAGCTTCCAATTATTTGATTGGATGGAATTCCATACGTTTCTGGTGCCCAAGCACGCATAAAATCAATACCACCTCCAGAAACAATAAAGTTTTTAAAACCATGGGCTTTTAAGTAGTCTAATAATTCTTGCATGGGTTGATAAACAACCGTGTTATAGGGTTGATTAAATCTTGGATGCTTTGCTGTTTTCATCCAATTTTTTACTGATTCTTCAAATTCCTCTGCAGTTGTATTGGCATGGCTAGTCATCATTAATTGCACTAGACCTTTTTCGCCAGACTTCATAATGCCTTCCATATCATCTGCTAAAACGGACTTAAACGGTTCTGTAGATTTCCATTCTGGATGGTCTTCAGCCATAAGTTTAATTTTGTCTAGAGCAAAAAACAACTGAAAATAAGCTGGTTGTTCGGACCAAAGTGTACCATCATTATCAAAAGTTGCAATACGGTTTTCTACTGGAACAAAACCTGATGAGCCTTCTGTTGTTACGTTTTTTACAAAAGCAAGTATATCATTTTTAGTTTTGCCTTCATTCCAAGATGGCAACGGACGAGAAACAACAACGGTTTCTGGTTCAATAGGTGTTGCTTTTTTGTCTTCTTTACAACTGAAAATAAAGGTAAAAACGCTTAAAAATAAAAGAATACGATAGTTTTTCATGGCTATATTTTTTGTTTGTGGAAACTAAACTCACTCCTTGATGAATAATTTAACTCGTTAACAATAAAAGAGTAAAAGAGGTTCTTAACATTAATAACTAAATTTAAGTAAAAAATTGCAAATTAAATGTTTAGCCTGTAAAAATTTAACTTTCTATAAAGCTTGTATACTGTGTTTATTATTTTAATTCTCATTTTATTGCAAGTCTAATACTTGCTGTAATATATAATTCAAAGACATGTATTTATGTAAAAAAATATTGTTGCTAAATATTTGATTTTAAGATTAATCCAAATCACAATTTTTATTCTTAAAATAAAAAAAAGCCCTACATTTCTGTAAGGCTTGATTTTATTAGTGGTCCCACCTGGGCTCGAACCAGGGACTTTCTGATTATGAGACACTATAAGTTACTTTTCAATCACTTTCATTTAGATTCATTTGCCTGAATTTCAACATATTAAAAATTTTTCATTTTCATTCGTTTTCATAATACTGCATTCTTCTATTAAAATGTTGTCGAAATGTTGTAGGCAGATTTCAAATACTAATTTCAGTTATGTAAGACTGTAATTACTGCAACTTATGTAATATAACTTAAAATTTTAATCTCGCCATTTACATTACCTTAATTAAAATGAATGTGTCTGTTCTTCTATACTAGAAGTATCATTAGTATTATTGTATGTATAGACTACTTCATATCTTGATTCTGTACAATAAAATAGTTCTCCAAGGTTCTCACTTGTTATCATAGCTCCAACTCCATTTTCAATACTTACACCGATGTCATAAATGATAATATCTTTATCCAATATACTAGGGTTGAAGTCTAATAACTCCAACTTAACGGAAATCACATCACCAGCTAATTCCTCAACTTCATGAATTTGGTAATCTGGTAATGCTGAATAACTTTCAGAACGCACTTCTACACCATCGGATAAAAAAGTTAGCTTTACATTAATATTTTCATCTATTGAAGACAAGCCATAACAACTAGAACCAAAAGCAGAATTCAAAATATTTCCTGTATCAAAGGACACAATTCTTCTTCCATCATCAGGGGTTTCATAACTGCCTGCTCCATCTTTAAAATAATCTCCTTCATAAGCATTCTCACCAGAAACACCTGTAGATTGAAACTCTACAACATTATCATTAATGTAAACCACTTTTTGCACAAAAGTTAAGCTTACACCTTCAGGGAAAATCATTGTCATAATATCACCATTAAAGCTGTATGTACCCGTTTCACTATCATAATTATCTCCTTGTCCACCATCCCAATATGAATAAGTTACATTACCTTCTGTAGTAAATGTAAATGAATTATTATGTGATGGATTTAATGTTGGATTCTCAAAAAGCCATTTACCCAAAATCTGTGATTCTACCTCACTTGAATTGTTGTCATTGTCATCATCACTTGAACAAGCTGTAAATACAAAAATGGCTATTAATGTTAAAAAGATATTCTTCATAATTTATTATTTATTGGTTAATTGATTTTTTTTGTTAAAATGGCAAGTCATTATCTGCTTCATCTATAAAGCTTACTGGTTCTTGCTGTGTTTGTGTTTGAGGTGTAGGCTTTTCACTATTTAAAAACTCTATTTTCCATCCTTGTATGGCATTAAAATACTTTGACACACCTTCAGGATTAACCCACTCTCTACCTCTTATATTAAGGGCTATTTTTACTTCTTGACCTACAACAAAGCTATCTAGCAAATCACACTTATCTTGTATGAACTCTACTAAAATGTGTTGTGGGTACTGTTCTTCTGTAGTGATAACAACTTCTCTTTTTCTAAAGCCATTATCACCTATACTTTGAGTCTCATTTAAGACCTTTATCTTTCCTGTGATTTCCATTTTATGGTTATTGTATTATACTTATAAATTGTACTGTATTTTTAAAATCTAACTCATCTACTTTAATTGTAAGGGGCAAGTCAAATGGATAACGAATTATAAACTCATATCCTGATAACTTTGACGTGTTTTGGAACAATTGCTTAAACTTTGTTTGCATATCACCTTCATCTAGCCTATGCATCTGCAACCAAGAGTTAAATTCCAACTCATCATTTTTTATCCTATTGTAGTACGCTATTTGCTCTTTATGGTAAAGCTCGTTTTCATAGCACTCTAAAACCTCCAAAAGCACTTCATAAGTATCTAAAAATTTAGCTTCATTTTGAAGCATATTATGATTTCTGATATAAGCGTTTGGAAACTCCTTATTTAGCGTATCTAAATCCTTAATAAGTTTTTTATAATTATGTTCATTTTTATGCAGCCAAAACTCAATACTAGTTTTGTTATAAATCCCATTTACTGACAGCTCCTTCAATTCTCTAAAAACTTTAATCATATTTCAATAATGGCTTAATTAAATAATTCTAGAAACCAATAAAAAGCATCTTTTAAAAAGTCAAAAACGCCCCAAACTATAGCTATAACAACACAAAGCGAAAAAGCTAGACCTAAAATGCTTAATACAAAGTAAACAACCTGCCCTATTTTAGTATTACTTTTGTCTTGAAATTTAGCTACATACAGGATAGCACTAACTATACTTATCAAAATGACTATACTATAAAAGGAACTCTCCTCTCCAATTAAGGAAGCAAAATACCATAACACGAACAGTAGTAAAACAGCTACTAAAATCTTTAGCAACCCTACATTTTTAAACACATTAATAACCTCATCATCGACCTCCTTAAAAAAGGTTTTAATAAATTTTAAAGACTTGCTTTTCTTTACCTCTGGTCTATTATCTTGGATGCTATAATCTTCTATCGTATTTTTTGAAGTTGCTAAAACTGAATCAGTATTCACAAAATCATTACTTATTCTTTTGTACAATTCCTTCCAATTTGACCTACCTAATTTAGCACCACTCCAAGCTAGAGCATGCCCCCTCATCTGGCTTTCCAAATTATCAAATGACATAACACCGTCTTCTATCATTTCATTTATGTAATCTTCAAAGGTTGGCTTTTCACCTTCTCTTTGCTCCATTTCTGAAACCTTTATTTTAAGTACTTCCACTAACTTTTGAAATGGTTCATCTGGTTTTGAATTCATAATTCATATAGATTTAAATAACAAGCTCATCTGTGTTAGAACAAATATATAATAATTTACAGACCGATATGTCTTTGGTGCAAATTAGTAATTAAAGGACATTTCGGTCATTATGAAAAATGATGACAGTAAAGAAATTCTTTTAGAATTAGCCAACAGAATCAAGACTTTAAGAAATGAAAGAAACCTTACTCAAGCTGTATGCTATGAAGATACTGGTATAAATTTTGGTAGGATTGAGAGAGGTGTTAGAGATGTCAGTTTTACAACTTTAATCAAAATCTGTAGGTACTTTAATATTTCTATGAACGAGTTATTAAATGATATTTTTTGATTCTGTAAATCAAATTTTAGCTATTAATACTAATCTCTAAAGATTATAGACCTTAAAATCTGGTCTAAAAAACAGGCGTTCAGCTTTGCTTACAAATACAATAGTTTTAAAACTTATGTTAACAACCCATTATCATTAAAACTATAAAAGTCTTCTTTGGTCATTATTAAATGGTCTAAAAGTGTAATATCCAGATATTCTCCAGCTTTTTTAAGCTTTTTTGTTATGCGCTTATCTGATTCACTTGGGGTCAAGTTCTCACTAGGATGATTATGCGCTATAATTATACTCGAAGCGTTACACTTTAAAGCAACACTAAATACTAGTTTAGGGTCGACAATTGTTCCTGCTACGCCACCTCTTGATAATGGGTAAATACCAATTACCTGATTGTTCCTATTTAATAGCAATACTTTAAACTCTTCTTGAAGCTCTATAATATGCTGATTCCAACATGCTATTAAAACATTATAAGAATCTTTACTATTGTTGATTTTTAATTTCTCCTTATTATTGTTGGAGTACGATACACTTACTTCTGCTATTTCCATTATTGTTACTTTTAAAAGTTTTAGATTTAATACAAGACATATACTTTACATCCTAGTTAGTTTGGATAACCAAGAAACAATTTGACTCTCTTATTATTTTGTAGGTATGAGCAATCAAACCCAACAAAGCAAGGGTGTTCTATATTTCAAAAAACAAAGCCCAATCTATTTACATAGACTAGGCTTAAATTTTTACTCTGCATGCTCAAGAATACCATTCTGTGAAAACACATCAGAGTTTGCAATAACATTCTGCTCATACTTAACAGCAGTATGTTTTGGCTTAACAGCATCTTCTGTAACATACACCCATCTATGAGATAATGTTATTTCCTCTCCTGTTTCCTTTACAACATATTCAAAAGGCTCACAGTCTTCTTTAATGATGCTCCCTGGCATTTCTGTACCAATAAGTCCAGTACAAGTTTGTTCATCAAATGTACTTGGGATAAAAGCACGCTTTGCAGTAGCGTAGAAGTTACCTGTAGACTTGCTTAATACCATTTCAATTCCTCCTTGCAGTTCCAGAACAAAGAATGATGTTCCATCCTCTTTCTGTCTCTCTTTGTAGTTAACTATTCTAACCATTTTCTAAAATTTTTGAGTTGTAGTACACCACACAGAAAATCAATCCTCCATAGAATATAAATTACAGCTATCAACTTGAATTTATTTATCCTGCTAGAAAATTATCTTTACTATATAAGTGTAGGGAGGAGTTTCCTTTCCCAGAAATGGGTGGGGGTTTTGCACAAGGTATGGGACACATACACCTTTAATCGATAAAAATTTTTTATAAAATTTTTTTTGCTTTTGAATAGCCTTACATTTATAGGCACATAAAAAGTATAAATGAATAATAAAGTACACAATCAAATAGTTAGTTTCATTTGGAGCATTGCTGATGATGTTTTGAGAGATGATTTTGTTAGAGGTAAATACAGAGATATAATCTTGCCTTTTACCGTGTTAAGAAGATTGGATGCTCTGTTAATACCAACTAAAGAAGAGGTTTTACAAGGACATAAATTTTTAATGGAAAATGAGATAGACGATTTGTCTGGACTAACACATCAATCTAAATTCCCTTTTTATAATATTTCAGGATTTACATTTTCAGATAGTAGTACTGTAAAATCTGAATTTCCTTATACTGCCTTAACTAACGACCCAGCTAATATAGATAGTAATCTAGAAGAATATCTTGATGGTTTTTCAGATAACATACAACAAATCATAGACCGATTTGAAATAAGAAAACAACTCCCAAAACTAAAAGAGAATGGATTAACACCTCTTTTAATTGAAAAATTAGCTTCTAAAGAAATCAATTTAAGCCCTATAGAAATTAAGAATCCTAAAGGAGAGGTTTTACCTCCTCTAACTAATTTAGGTATGGGCTATGTTTTTGAAGAACTTATTAGAAAGTTCAACGAAGAAAATAACGAAGAAGCTGGAGAACACTTTACACCTAGAGAAATTATACAGTTAATGACACATCTTATCTTTTTACCAATAAAAGATAAATTGAAAGTTGCTCAATACTCTATATACGATTCTGCTTGTGGTAGTGGTGGTATGTTAACTGAAGCTGAAAAATATGCTAAAAGAATTACAGATAACAAAACCACATTTAGCTTGTATGGACAAGAAGTAAACCCTGAAACTTGGGCAGTTTGTAATTCTGATATGCTTATTAAAGGAGAAAAGGATTATCACATTGCTTATGGTTCTACATTAGCTAATGATGGTTTTCAGTTTAAAGAATTCGACTTTATGTTGTCTAATCCGCCTTATGGTAAAGCTTGGAAAAAGGATGAAGATGCTGTGGTAATTGAAAGAGGTAAAACTAATGAAGTAATAAAAGACCCGAGATTCCAAACAGGACTACCAAAAATTTCTGATTGTCAACTACTATTCCTTTCTAATATGGTTCATAAAATGAAGAAAGGAACTGAATTAGGAAGCAGAATTGCATCTGTACATAATGGTTCTTCGTTATTTACTGGTAATGCTGGTCAAGGGGAAAGTGAAATTAGACGCTACTTAATTGAGAATGATTTGGTAGAATGTATAGTGGCGCTCCCAGAAAAAATATTTTACAATACAGGAATTCCAACTTACATTTGGCTACTTTCTAATAGAAAAGAAAAAAGAAGAGAAGGCAAAATTCAGCTTATTAATGCTTTAGACTTATCTACACCTTTAAGAAGAAATTTAGGAGAGAAAAACTGCGAGATGCAACCAAGTCATATCAAGCAAATAGAGGACTTATACCTAAACTTTAAAGAAACTGAAATATCTAAAGTTTTTAACAATGAAGATTTTGGCTATCATGAAGTTACCATAGAAAGACCTTTAAGATACAAATCGCAGTTTACCGAAGAAGCAATTGAAAAATTGAGATATGTAAACACTATTTCAGAGGAAATGACATGGATGTTTAAGGAATTTGGGGATGCTTTATATGAAGGTATTACAAAAGATATTAAACAAAAAACAGAGTTGTGGATTAAAGACCAAGACTTAAAAACATCAACTGCTAATAGAAAAAAACTGTTTAGTACAGCTACTTGGAAAACTCAAAAAGAGTTGATGCTAATTGCTAAAGATATTTTTACTAAAATTGGTGATACACTTTATGACGACTTCAACCTGTTCAACAAAGAAGTTGATAAAATACTAAAATCGTTTTCATATAAAGTAAGTGCTATAAACAAGAAAAAAGTACTACTTACTGTGAGCTGGAAGGATGAAGAAGCTAAACCAGTAATCAAGAAAAAAGAAAAAGATGGCACTATTATTTATGAAGCAGATTCTGATTTAAGAGACACAGAAATTGTTCCTTTAAATGAAAATATTGAGGACTATTTTAATAGAGAAGTGATGCCTTATGTACCTGATGCTTGGATAAGCTATGACAAGATTATAAAAGGCTACATGATTTCATTTACAAGATATTTTTATAACTATTCTCCCCCTAAAGATTTAGACCTAATAAAGCAGGAAATCCTTGAATTAGAAAAGGAAACAGAAGGAATTCTAGAAGAGATTATTAAAAGTTAATTACTATTTTTATTTTTTAATTAACACTTGATGTTAATAAGTTTATTATATTTGCAATGGATATTACATTTGGGGACAAGAAGTTAAAGAAATACGCCAACAGTGACAGGGATGGACAAAAAAAGTTGGGCGCAGATAGATTTAGAGTCTATAAAAAAAGACTCTCCCAAATTCAAGCAGCAACAACTTTAGAAGACTTAAGATATGCCCCAGGAAGATTTCATGAATTAAAAGAGAACAAAAAAGGTCAATGGGCTTGCGATTTAGACCATCCTTACAGACTCATTTTTACCCCTCAAGAAAACCCAATACCTACAGATGACAATGGAAAATATATTTGGGTTGAAATTTTAGGAGTAGAAATTATTAACATCGAAGATTACCATTAAACAGAAAACTAAAGAAGGGACAAATATGGCAACTATTAATCAGTATTATCCAGAAAGTGTTACACACCCTGGCGACATATTATTAGAGGCATTAGAAGAGAGAGAATTAGGAGCAAAGGAATTTGCAGTAAGAACAGGAAAACCAGAAAAAACGATTACAGCAGTGCTAAAGGGTGAAAGTGCTATTACACCAGATATGGCAGTGCTATTTGAACAAGTTCTTAAAATACCTGCTCATTTTTGGATGAATGCCCAAAGCAATTTTGACGAGTATCAAGCAAGAGTTAACTTTCAGTTAGCTATTGATGATGC
>DIAL01000087.1:30728-35871 GCA_002414705.1 Flavobacteriaceae bacterium UBA5079 | reverse complement strand
GGCTAAAAAATTTCCTTATGCTAAAATGGCAAGTTTGGGCTGGCTTCCTAAAACCTTAAAAATTAGAGAAAAGGTGGTTTATTTATTTAACTACTTTGAGGTAGCTAGTACAAAAGCTTGGGAAGATTATTATATTAACCAAAAGCTTCAAGTGGCTTTTAGAATTTCATTAAAAGACCACGAAAACGCTACTGCTATTGCATCTTGGTTAAGACAAGGAGAACTACAATCAGAGCTATTAGAAGCACCAGAATTTGATAAGTCTGCATTTAAGAAACTATTGCCAGAGATTAAAAAAATAATGGCGCAACAGCCTGATGATTTCTTTGAGCAACTACAAGCCTTATGCCTAACAGCAGGTGTAAAAGTAGTACACACACCTTGTTTACCTAAAACAGCTATTCATGGCTCTACTAGATGGATTAACAATATACCGCTTATACAATTAAGTGGTAGGTATAGAAGAAACGATATTTTTTGGTTCACATTCTTTCATGAAGTAGGGCACATTTTACTGCATGGTAAAAAGTATATTTCTATTGAAAATGTTGCTTATGCAGGAGAAAATGAAGATTATGAAGCCCAAGCTGATGCTTTTGCGTCAAACATCATTCTATCTGAAAAAGAAGAAGCTGAAATTTGCAGTAACAGACAGTTATCTACTGCTGATATTGTAAAATATGCCAATAAATTTGGTACACATCCAGCTTCTATTATTGGCAGATTGCAATACAAAGAAGTTATTGCTTACGGACAAGGAAATGAATTTTTTAAACCTATTAACTTCTGCGATTAATTGAGTACTTATTCTAAATACAAACCTGTTACTTTTGAGTATGTAAAACAAATTCCCGAAGATTGGCAGTTACTACCTAATATTGCCATTTTTGAAGAAAGGAATGAAAAGGGACATATTAATGAAGAACTTTTATCAGTTACCATTGGTAAAGGTGTAATAAAGCAATCCGACCTCAACAAAAAAGACTCATCAAACCCTGATAAATCCAACTACAAGCTTGTTGAAATTGGCGATGTTGTTTACAGTATGAGGTTTAGGCAAGGAGCTTCTGGTTATAGCAACTACAAAGGTTTAGTTAGTAATGCTTGTACTGTACTAAAATCCAAAATCGAAATTAATCCTAAATTTTTCCATTACCAATACAGACTTCCTTTTTATCAAAACTATGCTGAAAGATACTCTTATGGTATTGCAGATGGACAAAAACCATTAAGATGGCAAGACTTTAAAAGAATGTATTCTTTTGTACCACCACTTGAAACACAAAATCGAATTGTTGCTTATTTAGAAGAAAGAGAAAAGCAGATTAAGAAGTTTATTAAAAAGAAGAAAGAGCTAATTATCTCCCTTAAAAATCAAAAAATAAACATCATTAATGAAACCATCCACAAAGGTTTAAATTCTAATTACAAAACGGTTAAAACAGATATAGGATATACGCTATACCATCCAGAGAATTGGAATAAAAAACCTTTAAAATATGTTGTTAAACATGTTTCAGAGAACACCAGTCAATATAAAAAAGGAGAGTATTATCTACCTCTTGAAAACATAGTTAGTTATTTTGGTGAACACACTTATCAAAATGAAGATGTGTACTTTGAAAGCAATGTTAAAAGGTTCAAAGAAAATGATGTGCTATTCAGCAAATTAAGACCTTATCTAACAAAATCTGTAGTAGCTCAAGTAGATGGTTTATGTGTTGGAGAAATATTAGTATTTAGACCAAGAAAAGAAATTAATCCTGAATTTCTTAATTACATTCTACTTTCCCAAAGATTTATTGATTTTGTTAATAGTTCATCTTATGGAACCAAAATGCCAAGAGCAAGTTGGGATTTAATAGGTAGAGTAGAAATTTCTTATCCAAAGGATTTAGAGCTCCAAAAAGAAATTGTTCTTAAAATTAAAAATAAACTTAATAACATTGATAGGACAATAGAAAAAACATCGGAAGAAATAAAACTTGCAGAAGATTTACTAAAAAGTCAAATTGAACAGGTTGTAACTGGTAAAATCCAAGTCCCTAATACTTTTAATGATTATATTAACATAGCAGCAGAACCTATTACAACCTACAAGCCATTATAATATGCAAACAACAGACTATAGCGAAAGAGGATTTCAGGAACTCATAGTTAAAGAACTATGTGAGCAAGGATATAAAGAAACGTTTTCAAAAGACTTTAATAAAGAATTTTGTTTTAACCTTCAAGAGCTATGGCATTTTATAAAAACCACACAACCTAAAAAATTCGATTTCATCCAAGATAAAGATGAAAGGAAGTTTTTATTACGGTTAGATAAAAAAATAAGGCAAGATGGCATTGTAGATACCTTAAGAAAAGGTGTAAAACACTATGATAAAACCATAGATTTATTTTATCCACAACCACCATCTGTATATAATAAAAAGGCACAAGATTTATTTGAAAAAAACCTGTTTACAGTAACCCAAGAGTTAATGTACACAGAGGCTAATAGAAACGAAATAGATTTAGTGGTCTTTTTAAATGGGCTTCCTGTAGTTACTATGGAACTTAAAAATGCCTTTACACACCAAGCTGTAAAAAACGCCATAAAACAATACAGAAATACCAGAGACCCAAAAGACCTTATTTTCAACTTTGGTAGATGTATGGTGCATTTTGCAGCAGATACAGATTTGGTATATATGGCTACAGCATTAGCCTACGATAAAACATTTTTCCTCCCATTTAATAAAGGACTAAATGATGGTGATTATGTTGCTCCTTTTGGTGCTGGAAATCCTGAAGTTAATGAAGGTATTAAAACATCCTATTTGTGGAAGGAAATTTTAGAGAAAAGAAGTTTTACAAACATAATAGGACAGTTTGCACAAATAGTAAAAGATGATGATGACCCTTGTAATAGAAAATTAGGAATAAAGAAAAAGAGCAGTCCTAAACTTATTTTTCCAAGATACCATCAACTAAAAGTCGTTAGAGATTTATTGTATGATGTAAAACATCAAGGCATTGGAAAACGGTATTTAATTCAGCATTCTGCTGGTTCAGGAAAGTCCAACTCTATAACATGGTTAGCGCATCAATTAGTTGGTTTGTATGATAAAACCAATACAAATCATCTCTTTGATTCTGTAATTGTAGTTACAGATAGAACTGTATTAGACAGGCAAATTAGAGAGAACATTAAACGGTTTGCACAAGTAAAATCAACTGTAGAAGCTATTACAGGAAAAGGTGGTTCTAAAACCTCACAATTAAAAGAAGCATTAGCCAACAAGAAAAAAATTATTATTTGTACAGTACAAACATTTCCGTTTTTACTTAAAGAAATGGATGATTTACAGGAATCCAATTTTGGGATTATAATAGATGAAGCACACAGTAGCCAAAGTGGTGATACTGCTGCTAAAATGAATGCAGCTTTAGCAGGAAAAGGTTTTGACGATTTACCCAAAAACGAAGATGGCACCATAGATACTGATGATATTGTAAACCACATTATTGAAAGTAGAAAAATGCTGAAAAATGCAAGCTACTTTGCGTTTACAGCTACACCAAAAAACAAAACTTTAGAAACTTTTGGTGTGCCTTATAAAGATTTTGGTGATGATGGTTTAGAAAAAACAAAGTTTAAGCCTTTCCATACCTACTCTATGAAACAGGCTATTGAGGAAGAGTTTATTCTAGATGTGTTGGCAAACTATACCACTTACAATTCTTTCTATAAGCTTATATCGCAAGCCAAAGAACATAAGGAGTTTGAAATAAAAGATGCTAATAAAAAATTAAGGTCTTATGTAGAAGGACACAAATTTGCTATTAAAGAAAAAGCCATAATAATGGTTAATCATTTCCATCAAGATGTACATCATTTAATTAATGGAAAGGCAAAAGCCATGATAGTTTGTAAAAGTATTGCTTCTGCTATGAAATACAAAGACGCAGTAGATGACTACCTAAAAGAAATAAAATCCCCTTATAAAACTATTGTAGCTTTTTCAGGAAAAAATAAGCATTACAGCACAGGTGTAGAAATGACAGAAGCAAGTATGAATAATTTTGCTGATGGAGACAATGACATTCCTTGTAAGTTTAGAAAAGACAAATACCGTTTTTTAATTGTTGCTAACAAATACCAAACAGGTTTTGACCAGCCATTATTGCATACCATGTATGTAGATAAACAATTATCAAGTGTTGCAGCAGTGCAAACTTTATCAAGATTGAATAGAGCACATAAGCCTTATAAAAAAGACACCTTTGTTTTAGACTTTTTCAATAAGCTTGAAGATATAAAAGTAGCTTTTCAAGACTATTACACAACTACCATTTTAAGTGAAGAAACAGACATAAATAAGCTGAATGACCTACAAGACAATTTAGCTGAATATCAAGTCTATTCCCCAGAAATTGTAGAAGAACATTTTGCGCTTTACTATAATAATGTTGATAGAAACAAAACAGAACCACTTATTAAAAGAGGTGCATATTATTTTGATAGTGAATTAACCAAAGATGAAAAAATAAGCTTTAAATCTCAAGCAAAGTCCTTTGTTAGAACCTACAGTTATTTGGCTAAAATTGTTGATGTTCAAAACCCAGAATGGGAAATGTTATGGCTGTATTTAAAGTATTTAACACCCTTGCTAAAAATTGATGAGGAACCAGATGATGAAGACATCATTGAGGCTATTAATATGGATAGTTACAGAGTTTCTAGACACCAACAAGGAAAAATAGATTTAGTTGCAGAGCCAGCTTCTATTGAGCCTATTCCTGTGAGTGAAGGTGGTTTTGGAACAGAAAAAATGTTTGACACCTTGGAAAGCATCATAAATGAATTCAATAAACGATTTGGCGATATTGAATGGACAGATAATGACAAAGTAAATCAAAGGTTAAGTATTGAAATTCCAAGAAGAATTAGAGAGAATGAAGCACAAATGGCTGTATTCAACAATTCTGATAAATCTAACGCTAAAGACTATATGAATAAAATAGTTACAGATGTTATGAAAGAGCTAATCTTCTCTTCAAAAGGAGATTTAGTAGTAGACACTGAAATCTATAAAACCTTTGCTGATAATGCCGATTTTAAACAGAAATATGTGGATATGATGTTTGATATGTTCTG
>DIAL01000087.1:26198-30667 GCA_002414705.1 Flavobacteriaceae bacterium UBA5079 | reverse complement strand
TATGTTCTGGAGCAAAAGAAATGATGGCAATAGACCACAAAAGTAAATTGTAGAATGGAAGATAATTTTGAACAAGAAGACCCTATTGAGTTAATTTATACAATGCTTGTAAAAGGTGAAAAGAAAGAGGATGCCTTATTAATAACTAATGCTATTATTGACATCTTGCAAAATCCTGAAATTCAAGCTGAATCAAAAGTTGCTATCAGTCATATTTTTACAAGTATATATGTTTGGAATGATGACTACATAAACGCCAAAAGGTATCAAAAGTACTTTTTGAATGATGATGAATTTTGCTCAAAGTTCAAAAATGAAATTGTTAGTTATTTGATTTTGGTTTTTGCTAAAAACAACGATGAGTTTATTAAAAACTTATTACTTGAGTATCCATTTATAAAATCAGATTTTAATGATATTTATAAAGCATATTTAAGTTCTATTGTAGACCCAAATAGTGAAGAACATTACAGTTTAGATTTATTAAGGGAGTACAATTTACTCCTTCAAGCCAAAAGATTATACGTCGATGAATAATTTAAAACCCTATTTAGACCAATATATACAATTACTCCAAGAAAAAGGGGAAAATAATGAAGCTTATAAATGGGAAGCTATTGAACACTTTCAAGAAAATTGGGATATAAATGCTGATGATTTTGAAGCTATGTTCTTGGAGTCATTTAGAAAAGTTTCTAATCTACTATACCAAAATTCATGGGGATTTATCAAAAAGGCTTTAGCTCATTATGATGAAGTAGTTAGAGGTATGTTCAAGAGACTATATGATGAATCAAAACCTTTAGCTGATAGGATGAGGGTTTTTGAGGCTAAATCTGAAGAATTACTTGTGTCTGTTAAAAAAGCAGAGGAAAATGATAATTTGAATGCTCAACAGGATGAAAGAACCATTTCTGTTTACTTATCATTTATGTATCCAGAAAAGTATTTTATCTATAAAAATTCATTCTATACAAACTTGTGTAAAGAGATAAATATTAAGTCTAAAAAAACTGGCAAAAAGTATATTCATTATTTAGAATTAGCTGAAAACATTAAAAACAATTTGATAGCTAATAATAATGATGTTCTTGAATTACATGAGGAAATCTACCCACAAACTGAATGGAATGATATCAATCTCATTACTCAAAATTTTTTCTATTTAATATTTGAAGATATGAATTCAAACAATACCAATAATATTCCTGCCTATTACTGTGTGGGATTTCATTTTTATAGCCAAGAAGTTTCCAATCAGCTCGAAAGATTCATAGAAAATAATCTTTGGGAAAATGGTTATGCAGATAAAAATATTAATATAGTAAAGAATGTTCCTGTTGGCTCTTTAATTGCAGCTAAAACATCTTATACTATGAATGAAGATGACAAAACCATTTCTGTACTCGAAGTACATTGCATTGGTAAAGTGTTGGAAAATTTCAATGATGGAAGAAAACTAAAAGTTCAATGGGAAGAGGATTTTAAGCCATTCAAATTGAAAAGAAAAGGTGGATACAGAAGCACAATCAGTCAAGTACGAAATCAATCAAATATAAATGCCATTTTTTATCACAAAAAAAATGATGAAGAAATAACTGAAGAAAATGAAGATACAAATGGAGATGAAAAAAAATCCTTAAATCAGATTTTATTTGGACCACCTGGAACAGGTAAAACATACAGGACTAAAAAAATGGCTGTGGAAATAATTGAAAACTTGAAATATGGTGACACAGAGGAAGAAAGAAATCAAATAATTAAAAAATACAGCAACTATCTTGAAAAAGGTTTGGTTCATTTTACAACATTCCACCAAAGCATGAGCTATGAAGACTTTATTGAAGGTATAAAACCCAAAATGAACAATGATAAGAATGGAGATATTGAATATGAAGTTAAGCCAGGAATATTTAAACAAATATGCCAAAATGCAGAAAAAAAAGAAACTACAAATTTTGATGAAGCTTATGGAGACTTAGTAAAGGATATTGTGGAATCTGAAGAAGAGTATTTAGTGCTCTACACCCCAAGAAAAAAAGAATTTAGAGTTAATGTAAATAGCAACGGTAATCTAACTTTATTTACTACAAAAAAAATAAATCAATACGGAACATTAACATCTGAAAGACTACATGACTTTTATTTTGGTGCTCCAACTTTTAGTGGTTGGGAAGGCTATGCAACTGGTATATTAAAACATTTAGAAAAGAACTACAACCTATCCAAAGAGGACAAATCTCCAAATCAAAAGTATGTTCTAATTATTGATGAAATAAATAGAGGGAATATATCATCTGTATTTGGTGAATTAATAACCTTGATAGAATCTGACAAAAGAGCTGGCTCTAAAGAAGTTATTGAAGCTACACTACCGTACTCAAAAGAAAAGTTTAGTGTTCCCGATAATGTTTATATAATTGGCACAATGAATACTGCTGATAGAAGTGTTGAGGCACTAGATACTGCTTTAAGAAGAAGATTTTCTTTTATAGAAATTATCCCTGACACTGAAGCTTTAAAAAATACTCACCCAACTGGTGGCATGATAAAACATGATGATAAAGAAATTAATCTGATAGGACTACTTAAAACAATAAACGAAAGAATAGAACTTCTAATTGATAAAGACCATAAAATAGGACACTCTTACTTTATCAATGTATTGGATTTTGATGATTTAAAACAAACTTTTAAAGATAAGGTGATACCGCTATTAGAAGAATACTTTTATGGTGATTTCGGAAAAATTGGTTTGGTTTTAGGCAAAGCTTTTATAGACGAAGTTAACAATGAAAATAAAGCAAAACTAGCAGATTTTAATCATGACGATAAAGAGATTTTGAATGACAAGAAACTCTATTGTTTTACAGATTATAACTTATGGGAGACTAAATCATTCCAATCTATTTATGATAGAAGCATTAAAATAGGTGAGTAAAAAAAACTTCATACAGGTTTTTGAGTATCAAAAGTTGAGATACAGTGTTGATTCTGATTTTAAGAAACATCATTTTGATTCTATGGTTCTATTTAATGAAAAGAACCAAAATAAATATTTTACTGTAATTCACAAAGGAGTTCAGTTTAATAGCTATGTTGGAGTCATACAGATTGGTGGCTTAACCATTGAGATACTTCCTAAAGCTGATAATAATGAAAAGCCAGATGAGAATTTGTGGCAAGGTGTGCTCCTAAACATGTTGAGAGTATGTAAACACATTAATGTTGATAATGTCTCTGAAACATCTCTAAAAAAAAGACATAACTCCATTCTTGACGTCTATTTTGAAATGTATTTAAATGAGATTGAAAAGCTCATCAAAAAAGGTTTAATAAAGAAATACAGAAGAATCCAAAGCAATCAATTAGCACTAAAAGGTAAATTGGTATTTGCTAAAAACATTCAAAAAAACGTAGTACAC
The DNA here is from genome assembly GCA_002414705.1 of Flavobacteriaceae bacterium UBA5079. Taxonomy (GTDB): domain Bacteria; phylum Bacteroidota; class Bacteroidia; order Flavobacteriales; family Flavobacteriaceae; genus Algorimicrobium. The sequence goes on along the minus strand of DIAL01000087.1, from coordinate 27,242 downwards.
AAAGAAAGATTTTATTGTGAACATCAAGTTTACGATAAAGACCATTTAATCCACCAGATATTGTTCAAGGCTTTAAAAGTTTTGGAAAACCTATTATACAATGGATTAAGTGACAAGTTAAACAGAGTTCTTTTTGAGTTTAATAATTTTAAAGATGTAAATGTGACTTCTAATCATTTTGAAAAACTAACACATAATAGAAACAGCACTTCTTACATAAAGGCTCTTGATATTGCTAAAATGATAATATTAAATTACTCACCAAACCTTAATGCTGGTAAAGATAATATGCTCACACTACTCTTTGATATGAATATGCTTTGGGAAGAGTATATTTATAGAGTGTTACAAAAACATAAGCCAGAAAATATTTCTGTTTCTTTCCAAAATAAAAAAGCCTTTTGGGGAAGTAGCAGCAGAACCAAAAGTATCAGACCTGATATTGTAATTGTAGATTCCACTATTAAACCTTCAAAAACTTTTATTTTGGATACAAAATGGAAGATTAGAGATACAAACAACCCAGATGATGGAGATTTAAAACAAATGTTTGCATACAACCTATATTGGAGGGCTGAAAAAAGTTTACTCTTATTTCCAAAAATCAACCAAGAGGATAGCAGTTTTGGTGATTATTATCATTTATCACATAACATGAACGAGAATAAGTGTAAATTAGGGTTTATTAATCTTGTTCAAGAAACGACAATAAAAGATTCCAAAATTATTGCAAAAAATATTTTTATTAAATTCGATATAAAAACTTAAGTATGAAGGAAGAAGTAAATAAAATTTTAGAAATTATTAAAAATAATGATGTTAAAGTTCAACAAACAATATTGTTAGAATGTGCCTCTAGAATTGGTTCAAAAGAATGGCAGGAAGATATTAAAAAATTGATAAAAAGAATGGATAAAATAAAATAACCCAACCTCTAAATTAATAGAGGTTGGGTATCACTCAACTCAAAAACCAACGATGTTTAGAATCACCATTGATAGCATTTGCCAGACCTTGAGTAAAATCAAAGGCATTGACATTTCT
>DIAL01000087.1:23252-26089 GCA_002414705.1 Flavobacteriaceae bacterium UBA5079 | reverse complement strand
GATAGAAAAGAGTCTATATAAGAGCTCTTATTAGCTCCTGTAAATAGATTATATACACTCCAAAGGTTAATATCTCCATTCTCGTTCCTACAAAAGCTATCATCTAAATAATAGTCTTTTGCTACTGTAGAAATCTGTCCATCATTAAGCATTAATTCTGGAATTAGAGCCTTTTCCTGTTTAGGTAAAAAGTTATATAATCTTGCTCTACCTATTAGCTGAGCAAATTGCTGTTCAGTTAAATTATGCTGACATAGTTGCTTCATTTCCTGTAAATGAGTTTGTGCATTATACCCCTCTATTAAGTCCATGATTTTAGATTGTAACTCAGAATAGTTCCCTACTCGAATTTCATCTTGATAACCATCTGTAGAAATACATAGATTACAACACACCATATTTTGAAAACCTATAAAGAACTTAAACTTCTCATACGTTTTTCTGTTATACAGATTTTCTTGGTTGTAAGCTCTAACTCCTCCAACAGTTAATGAAACATCATGACCATTAATGTTTTCTGTTATAGATGGAATTCTAATGATGAACGCCATCCTTTCAAAATACTGAGTTTTTTCATGTTCTAAAAGTTCTTTTACAGGCTTGTAAATGGCATCAGCTGTCCTGCCTTTAATCTGGTGAGAAACTCTAACCTCTGGCACTTCAATTGTATGATGAGAAAATACCTTACCAATACAGTCTTGAGCTATCTCTATAAACTCTTGATGCGCTAAAGTCTTTTCATTATCTTTTGAAAATACTGGAATAATGCAATCATGTTTTAAAGTAGAAAGGCTAACCTCTTTTGTGTTAGCCTCTATAAATGGGTTATGTTGATATACTTTATTTTCTGAAGGTATTTGCAAAGGATGCACAATTTCAGGAATACCTTCAGGATTATTAAATACTCCATTACGTTGCTTGTTAAGCTCTGTTACTGATACTATTTCCATTTTGACTAAAATTTTCTGGTTTAACTAATTGTTCTAACTGGTCTTTTTTGCTTCTAAATTGTGATTGTAAAGTTTGTTGAAATGAAGGATTATCATTGTATAATTTTGTTAATTCAGAAACTGATAAAGCAGAATTAATCTTCTCTACAACATCATTAACTGTAACAGGAACAGGTATAGCACAACACCATTGAAGCAACTTACGTCCTGTGGCTGAATTAATGACAAATTCTGGCTTATTCATATAAAGCCCTGTTCGATCTTTTGAAGCTTTAACCAGATGCTGGTCATTAATTAATTCAAAATTTACAGTCAGCTCATATTCGAAGCCTTCTCTCGTAATTTCTTTAGTCCCATGTTTCACAACTTTAGTTCTACCATTTGACCCTACATCTAAAGAATAATCTATCTTTCTTCTTGTGGTTGTGATAATATGACAAGTAGATTGTAAAATCTTATCAATGAAAGCTTGATGCATTGGAGTTACACGTGCCCAATCCTGAAATCTACCTCCAAGCTTTTCATGTATCTGTAGACAGCCTCCTGTTCCATTCCACTCATGGCTTACTGAATCTATGATCAAAACCTCTATTCCTGCTTTTTCACAGACTTCTATGGCTTCAATATATCTAGTAGGTGAAAATGGAGCTTGTAAGTCCAATACATTGAATTCTCCCAAATTTGAATATAAACTAGCCGATGAATTCTCTGTGTCGATGACCGCTACTTTCTTCCAGTCATTTGTCATTCCATAGGCTAATAATAAAGCACTATGTGTTTTACCAAATCCACTTGGTCCTGAGATGCCTAATCTCAATTTTACATTTTCTCTTTTACTCTGTTTTAATTGCATAATTTTATGTTTTTGAAGGTTAATATTAATTTGTTTTAATAATTATGTTTATCGTATCACGATATAATGAAAACAGGCTAATCTCATATGAAATTAGCCTGTTATAAAATGATTATTTGAATTAAGTTATAAGTCCATGAATTTTCGATTTTCTATATCTAAATCCTCATCTGAAAACTCTTTTAAATAGGCTATAGTTATTGATACATCAGTATGCCCCATCATTTCTGAAATTTTTTCAATTGGAGTTCCTTTCATTTTTAAAATGGTAGCAAAACTGTGTCTTGCAACATAAGAGGTTATCGATTTGTTAACACCTGCCAGTTTTGCAATTTCCTTTAGCTTTAAGTTATACCTTCTCAATACTTTTTGTTTTCTGTAAGCTATCTGCTGCGGGCTTAAATCCTCTTTAAGTAAAATTGGAAACACAAATTGAGTAGGTCTATTCTGCCCTTTATAATAGTCCAGAATTTTTTGCACAGAAGGAATAATCTCAAGGTTAATCTTCCCTTTGGTTTTAGACCTCGTGTAATAGATTCTTCCATTTCTGATATTGCTCCATTTTAGTAGCATCATATCTTGAAAATTCATTCCTCTAGTCAAAATGGAAAACAAAAAATAATTGTAAGCTTCTAACAAATGTGGCTGGCTCGTTAAGTCAACTTTTTTTATTGCTTTGTACTCTTCTAATGTCAAAGCTATTTTATTAGATTCGGTTTTTAACTTTGAAATTTTATAATCTTCAAAAGGATAAGGTTCTTTTGGAATTAATTTTCGTTTTCTAGCCTTATTAAAGATAGACCTAAATTCACGCATTCTAAATGCAATACCTCCATTTTTACTTCCGTTTTCTCTTAAGAAAACTTCATACTTTTCTAAAAATGTGGGAGTAACATCTTCAAAGCTAAAATTCTTTCCATTAAACTTTTTTAAAGAGTCTTTAGTGTCGTTATAAGCTTTAGCATTACTAATTCTGCCTGACCTTGTCATTTCACTAATTATTTCATTGAAGAAGTCAATCACCTTCACTCTTT
>DIAL01000087.1:0-23125 GCA_002414705.1 Flavobacteriaceae bacterium UBA5079 | reverse complement strand
ATCACCTTCACTCTTTGTGTTGTTTTAACACCTCTGAAGGCTTCTTCAAATTCTTCTAAAGTAAAATTCTTATGGTCAAGTTTAAATGACCTTATAATTTCTAATGCTCTTCCTTTTAGTTTTAATAGTATTTCATTTTCTGTTTGGTAGCTTGGATGCTGCTTTGTAAAAGATTCATTTACAAAATTCTCTTTCTTACATGATAGACCTAAACTAATCTTCTTTTGCTTTCTATCTTTCAAAATTCTTAAGTAAACAGCATAGTCGCCATCAGCCATAGGTTTCCCATCTAGCATCAATTTTATTGTTGCTCGTATCATAATTCTATATTTTATTTTGTGAATAAGACTACCCCAGAAATTGGAGTAGTCTTTACAGTTATTGCAGTAATTACATACTTACATTCGTTTTTTGTATTTACCTCTGCTGTGCTTAAAAATGTATTTTCTCTTTTTCCATTGAGCTAACTTATCATCTATTGTTCTTGTAGGTATTCCATACTTTTCGCCAACATCGATAGCTTCTTGCCTTGTGAAAGTGGATTTTAAGTCATCTAAAATGTTTTCATCTTGTATAGACAAATCTCCTGTTTCAATAGAGTTAAAGGTAAATTGACTATGTCTTAATAATGTTTTCATAAGCTGTGAAGCAACTAAAAAGTCATTATTAGAACAATAAATTATATCCTGTGAACCAAAATTTTCTTTATTTCTTAAAGCAGTCAAAATCATGGCGATTCTAAAAAACACTAATCCATGCCTATGTAAGTTTGAAATAAAAGATTGTGAATGGTTATTAACAATATCAGCTCTTATAGGTCTTATAATGCTTAAAAACTTCTTCTGTTGTTGGTCTGTGAAGCAAAACTCTATCGGCTTATCAAGTTTAGCTAATTCGCCATACATATTGAATATATCTTTACCAACCTCATCAAAAACTGTTTTATTGTTTCTGGTTTTCGTAGCAAAAACATCTTTAAAGTCTGTGATTTCATCAAAATTGTAAATCATAAACCTAGAGAACAAACCATTTTCTCTTGATTTTATCAAGGGTTTCAATTGGTCTGGTGTTCCACTTATTACCATAGACAACTTTGGCTCTTTAACTTCAACAAAAACTTTATCTGTTTTTCTACTCACAGATACTGGTTCATGATGAAATGCCTTTCTTAAAACATCAGAATAATTACTCCAATCATTTTTAAGCATATTACTCAAAGTATCTGCCTCCGATTCCATTATTAATAGTCCATGTTCACTTGACTCTAAAAACGAATGCATTTCTGCGCTACTGATATTAGCTGGTAAAATTTTCACTTTTACTTCTGGACATACTGCCTCATCATTTTTTCTGTTTTTATTACTTTCTTCACATATCAAGTAGTCTGTTTTGCTTTCTTTAAAAATCTTGTCGTGAATTGGCTCTATAAGTAGTCTTGAATAGTTCATTACGCCTTTTCCTGATGCTGCTGGTGCAATGACCATCAAGTACAGATGAGGATAAACAAAATCCCCATCATACACTCCATTAACATTAGGCAAACAACTACTTAAAGCCCCTAGACTTGACAACAATACTATATCCTTTTCTCTGCTTCCAAAAGGCTCTGTTAACTTAATTAAGTCTTCAGGTAGTCTATTATAAATATGCTTATCAATGTGCCTTCTTTCCATAATAATTTGTTTTAGGATATTGTCTAATTTCAAAACTCTTTGGGAAATTTTCACACTGTTTTTCTCCTTTCCAGTCCTTTAGTTTGAATTGATTATAATGATACCATGTACCAAACTGCTTGAAAAAATATGGAGTATCTTCCTTCTCAAACTGATACATTAATGACATAAACCAACTTAACTCTGATTTTCTGAATTGGTATTTACCTTTCCTATTGCCAGATTCTCCACCAATAACAGCCCAGTCTATAATTGAAAGTTCTTTTCCTGTTAAGTAAACTTCGCCCAATAATGGTTCAAAAGACACCCATTTTACACTACATCCAAATTCATCTAAATAGTGAATTCTACCAACACTTTCTTGGTCTTCAACAGTTACACCAATCCATACATGTGGATAATTTTCACTATTCCAATCGATTGGTAAATTCTCTTTTATCCTTTCAGGTCTTTTAGTTAGAATTAAGTATGTGTGTTGTCTTGTTTGTTTAATAACTTTCCATGCTTCTTCTCTCCATTCATCAGCTTCTTCTATAAAGAAATCTGACATTGAACATGTAAATATCTTTCTGCCTTTTTCCCATTTTAATGGTGCATTAAAACTTACTGTACTTTTTATAACTGTGTTTGGATTAGCCCCTCCTTTTTCTAAAATTCTGTGCATATAACAAAATTTACAAGCTTTAGATACTTTTCTACAACCTATCCATGGATTCCATGTGGATTTTGTCCAAGAAATATTACTGTTTCTCATCTTCCATTCCTTTTTAAATGATTCAAAACTTTATCTTCTAAAACTCTGGCACTTGGAGATTGACTCTGTAACATCCAGCTATCTAAATCTGACTTTCTGAAATAGATTTTACCTCCGTTTGGTTTAGTAAACTCAATAGATTTCTTATGTGTTAATTTGTATAAAAAGGATTCGCTTACATCTAAATAAATTAGTGCTTCTTTAAAACTCAATATCTCTTTGAGAGCAATTATTTGTACTCTCTGAAGATAGTCTACATTCTCTGTATTTTCCATATCTCATGTTTTTATGACACCTTGCTAGCATAAAATTTAGGTATCGGATTATGGCTGCAAAGAATTTAATAGATGTTTTGTAGAGAAAATTTAAAATCTGTAGATGAGTAGAAATTTTGTAGAAGTCTTGTAGATGAGAAACTTTTTAATCTCGTGAAAGATATTTTGTAATAATTTCTGGTAAAAAGTCGTGACTGTAAACTCTGCCTTTAGTTCCGAACTGACTCTTTATTGATGTTATTTCATTATCCTTAAAGTTCTCAAATACTTCTTTTATAAATTGATAAAAATAAGGTCTTATGCTAGATGATGTATATAATTCATTGTGCAAAACCCAATATGAAAAACGGATTATATCTTTCGACGATAAGTTTGGTTTTAGTTTCTTACTAATTTTTGGAACCCTTTCTTCTTCAATTAAGGATGTGGTGTATTCAATGAGAGATTCAAAGTCTTCTTCAGAAAGTATTGTTTCTTTTCTTTCATTTTCACCTTTCATAAAATCAAAAATAGAATGAATCAGCTGTTCATTAGATTTTTCAACTATTTTAAAAGAATCATCAATATTAAATTCAATCTGACTTTCATTTAAGACAAATTCCTCCATTCCAGATATTAATAATCGGTCATTGATGAATTTTACAATGCCTCTTAAAGGTATTAATAGATAAGGATAGCTCTGAATTATATTTAGGTGATTTGAAATTAAGCTTTGAATGGTGTTGAACTGAAATGTAAGGTAGTTCAAGTTTGATGATGGTTTATTATTCAGAAAAGCTAGATACAAATGTTTTTTAGCTTTTTCAAACTCTCTTCTTAAAATAGAGATAAATATTTTTTGAATTTCTAATTCTCCAGCTACGTTATTGTTCCACTCATCTAGCTCTATGTACCTTATTGTATGTGGTAGATTAATACTGTAAGTAAGAAAGTCATAATACTCTATTTGAGACTCCAATTCTGTTGAAATGTTATTCTCATTATGTATGTATTCAAAAAATGCTAAAGGATTTTCTTTTGTGCTATTCATATCTCAAATTTACTAATTGTTGTCGATATGTTGCAGGTAAAATAAAAAAGCACCTACAATAAATTTGTAAGTGCTTGATTTTAAAAGTGGTCCCACCTGGGCTCGAACCAGGGACTTTCTGATTATGAGTCAGATACTCTAACCAGCTGAGTTATAGGACCCATTAGCGAAACGCTAACTTCTGGTTTCTCTTTTTTCAAAGAGAGTGCAATATTACTACATATTTTATTACCCTCAAAGTATTTTTATTCCTTTATCTCTTGGCATAACTCTATCAAGACGCCGTTTGTGGATTTTGGATGCAAGAAAGCTACCCATTTATTATCGGCTCCTTTTTTAGGTGTTTTGTTTAAAACGGTAAAACCTTCTGCTTCAAGTCGCTTAATTTCAGCTTCAATATCATCTACATCAAACGCAATATGATGAATACCTTCACCACGTTTTTCTATAAATTTGGCTATTGGACTATCCGGATTTGTAGCTTCCAAAAGTTCAATTTTATTTATGCCTACTTGAAAAAAAGATGTGTTAACACCTTCACTAGCCACTTCTTCTATTTTGTAATGAGGCGCATTAAAAAGTTTAGAAAATAAATCATTTGATGCTTCTAAACTTTTAACGGCAATCCCTATATGTTCAATTTTATTCATACTTATTTTCCGTGAAAGCGGATATCTGTTTTAATTAAAACTAATTTAGTATCTTCAAAAATACAATAATCTTTAAATATGCGTATTTTTGCATCATGGAAGAAAGTCAAAGACAAAAAAAAATAGGATCTGTTTTACAACGCGATCTGGTTGAAATACTTCAAAAAGCTGCTAGTGAAGGTGGTATGCAAGGTGTTTTAATATCTGTTTCAAAAGTTAAAGTAACTGTAGATTTATCGGTTGCTAAAGTATATTTAAGTATTTTCCCGAATGCTAAAGCTAAAGAATTATTGGTTGGAATCCGCTCCAACGCTCCACTAATTAAGCACGAATTAGCGCAACGCACCAGACACCAATTACGACGTATGCCACAATTGGAATTTTTTGTGGACGATTCATTAGAGTATATTGATGGGATTGAAAAATCATTAAAAAGAACGGAAAACCCTATTAACGATCCCGATCTTTTGGATAAGCGTAGAAAATCATAATAGGTTTTAAAATAGCTTCAAAAAAAACAACCGCTTGTATTGAAAAACGCCTGTAGGTATTATAATATATGAATTTTTCTCTCTACATAGCGAAACGGTATTTGCTTTCTAAAAGCAGTAACAATGCCATTAATTTTATTACAGGAATTGCAGCAGTTAGCGTTATTTTAGGTGCTTTATCTTTATTTATTGTATTATCTGGTTTTGCTGGTTTGAAGGATTTTACACTCCAATTTACCTCTTTAATTGATCCCGATTTAAAAGCAGAGGCTGCAGTAGGAAAATCGTTTACAATTTCTTCTGGAGAAATTAGCGCACTTCAAAACCATCCTGATATTATATCCTTTTCTCAAGTTGTTGAAGAACGCGTTTTCATCACGTTTGAAGATAGAAACTACCCAAATGCTCACATAAAAGGTGTTGATGAAAACTTTAAATCTGTAAACACTATGGATTCCGTTGTACCACTTGGGAGTTGGTTTTCAGAAAAATCAAACCAGATTGTAACCGGTTGGGGAATTGCCAATAGACTCAATATTGGTGTAATGGATTATGGGAAATCTGTTGAACTGTATATTCCAAAACCAGGAAAAGGTCAGGTGACAGATGTTAAACAAGCGTTTACAAGTGTAAAAGCTATTAATGTTGGTATTTTTGATATTAACGAAACTACCAACGACACATACATTTATGCACCTATTGATATGGCGCGTTATTTATTAAATTTTAATGAAAATCAAGTGACTGCTTTAGAATTTAAAACACGTGAAGACATCAGTGAAACCGATGCTCGCGAAGCCATTACAAACATTTTAGGCGATAAAGTAATTTTAAAAAATAGCGAGCAATTAAATGATGCACTTTACAAAATGCTGAACACCGAATATCTGGCTGTTTATCTCATTTTTACGTTGATTCTTATTATTGCCTTATTTAATGTAGTTGGTACGATTATCATGATGATTCTAGATAAAAAGAAGACGCTCCACACGCTCTATCACATGGGAGCTACGGTAAAAGACATCAGACGGATTTTCTTTTTACAAGGTTCCTTAATGACAGTTGTAGGTGGTTTAATTGGTTTGTTGGTTGGTTACTTAATTGTACAAGTGCAAATAAGTTTTGGATTGGTAAAAATTACACCATCTCTACCTTATCCAATGGGTTTAAAATGGGAAAATTTTCTAATCGTATTTTTTACTATTTCCGTTTTGGGTATTTTAGCTTCTAAAGTTGCTTCCGTTCGAATTACCAAAAATTTGATTAGTTATTGATTCTTTAAAAAAGAAGAAAGACTTGATTCGGATACTTTTTACAAATGAATACTAGCCTAAATAATGAACTTGTTCATTATTTTTTTTTGATAAAAAAACGAACCAAAAAAATCTAGGCTTACGAAACTTTATCTAAATTTATCATTCGATAGGCCGCAATGGGAAGTCTAATAAAATAACCTGATGGCTTTAAAGATTTTGAATAACGATTAAATATAGTATAGCGTTTTTGTTATTGAGCGAATTCGTAACCTGAAAACGTATCCATTACGGCATCAAAAGCCGCAAAAACATCTACAGCATCATCACTGGTTACCATTTTCATTCGGTATTCTTTAAAATTAGGAATCCCTTTAAAATAGTTTGTATAATGACGTCGGGTTTCAAACACACCTAATTTTTCGCCTTTCCAATCAATAGCCATTTGTAAATGACGTCTGGCTGCATCCACACGTTCTTCTAATGAAATTGGCGCTAAATGTTCGCCTGTATTAAAAAAGTGCTTCACTTGCTTAAAAAACCAAGGATTACCAATAGTAGCACGACCGATCATACAACCATCTAAACCATACTCATCACGCATTAACATGGCACGTTCTGGTGTATCTACATCGCCATTTCCAAAAACAGGAATGTGCATACGTGGATTGTTTTTTACAGCTGCAATTGGTTTCCAATCTGCTTCTCCTTTATACATTTGTGCACGCGTTCGTCCATGAATAGAAATAGCAGCACAACCCACATCTTGTAAGCGTTCTGCCACTTCTAAAATACGAATAGAATCATGATCCCAACCCAAACGGGTTTTTACGGTAACTGGTAAATTGGTACGTTTAACCATTTCGGCAGTGAGTTGTTCCATGAGGCAAACATCTTTTAATATACCAGCTCCAGCACCTTTACTCACTACCTTTTTAACAGGACATCCAAAATTAATATCAATAATATCGGGATTGGATTTCTCCACTATATCAATTGTTTGCAACATACTTTCCAAGTTGGCTCCAAAAATTTGAATACCAACAGGACGTTCCTTTTCGTAAATATCCAATTTCATGACGCTTTTGGCAGCATCACGAATTAAACCTTCACTAGAAATAAATTCTGTATACACCACATCAGCGCCTTGCTCTTTGCATAAAGCGCGAAATGGTGGATCACTAACATCTTCCATTGGTGCTAAAAGCAATGGAAAGTCGGGAAGTTCTATGTTACCTATTTTTACCAAGTTTCAAATATTTTAGGCAAAATTACGCCTTTTTATAATTATCAATATAATTGTTACAATTATGATTTTTCAAAACCCACAAACCATAAAATCCGAGGAATAATTCGGCAATAGTTCCAAATTGATATCCAAATGTTGGCATACCATCTAAAAAGTAACTCAATAAGCGACCAAAACCTAAACCCAGCATAAAAATACAATTGGAAACAAGTGCCATTTTTAAATAATTCGATTTAAAAACACCTAAAAGCCATAAAACCGAAAACCCTAAATAGAGTCCCATAATAGCTTTAAAAAAATTATGTTCGTCAACGGTATTTAAATGAATATCAAACTGCGATTCTGGCTGAAAACCATAATAAAACGAAACAGGAACAACAATAGACACAGAAATAATTAAGTGTATTTTTGCTATAAATTCCTGTTTATTGAATCGCATGTTTCTTATTAAAATTTCAAATCCATTTCTAAAGGTTTACCATCTCTTTTAATGGTAACTTTCGTACTATCGCCTGTATCAAAAACGGATAAAGCACGCATATAACTCATCATGTTTATTACCGCACTATCACCTAATTTAACGACCACATCGCCTTTTAATAAACCAGCTTTTTGCGCTGGTTTATCTTCGCTTACACCATCAATTCGCATGCCTTCACCATCATATAAATAATCTGGAACCACACCTAAACCGACTTTAAAGCGAGGTGTTTCTTCACTTTCATTTTTGGTTTTTCTAAAGGCTAATTTACCATTGTCGTTTAAATCTGTAATCACATCAAAGATGTAGTTAGAAATAGTTTCCATACCTTCATAATTCAACTTCTCTGAATCATCACCAGGTTTGTGATAATCTTCATGTTGACCTGTAAAGAAATGTAATACAGGAATATCAATTAAATAAAATGAGGTATGATCGCTTGGACCAACACCAGATTCGTTTTCAATCAGTTTAAATTTATCATTATGTGAACTTAATACCTGTTTAAAAATAGGCGATGTTCCCGTTCCATAAACTGCTAACGTGCTATCTTGCTTTAAACGGCCAACCATATCCATATTAATCATATAGCTAACAGCTTTACTATCAATTGTTGGGTTTTTGGCAAAATAATTAGAACCTAATAAGCCCATTTCTTCGCCTGAAAATGCCATAAACAAATAGTTATTAGATGTATTAACACCTTTTAGTTTTCCGGCTAAATCTAACATAACTGCTACTCCACTTGCGTTATCATCGGCTCCATTATGAATAGCTTTTTCACCTTTGTAAAGTGAACCTTCACCACCATAACCTAAATGATCATAATGCGCACCAATAATGATGGTGTTTTCCGCTTGATTATCAATGTAGCCTAAAACATTGGTTCCAGTAATCGTGCTGTCTTGACTGTTTTCAGTATAAGCAACCTCACCATGAGGTTCGTTTTTAGGTTTGAATGTAAACGTTTGGTAAAAGTTGTTCGTTCCTTTTCCTTGGATTCCCATGTCTTCAAAACGCTTTACAATATATGCAGCAGCTTCTTGTTCACCTTTGGTACCGGTTTCGCGACCTTCCAACTTGTCATCAGCTAAAAAAGTGACGTCTTCTTTAATTTTATTTTCATGAGTATAGTCCTTTTTACAACCTAGTAACGATATAAAAAGAACGAGTAGCGCTATTTTCTTCATATTAATAATGTTATTTTTGGCAAAATTACGCAATAATTGCCACTTTTTTATAAGAACTCATGATGAAACCATTTTTCTATTTCTGCTTATTAACCATCGTATTAACTGTTTCGTGCAAATCCGATAAAAACGGATATCCTGATGCCGAATCTGGAGCCACAAAATGGGTAGATACTTTAATCTATGCAGAAGAAACACATTTTAAAACCCTAAAACAAATAACCTTTGGTGGCGATAATGCCGAAGCCTATTGGAGTTTTGATGATAAGCAATTGGTTTTTCAATCTAATAATACCGATTGGAATGTAAAGTGCGATCAGATGTTTTTAATGCATGCAGATGAAACATTTAAAGACAACATACCACCTATGATTAGCACGGGAAAAGGTCGTACAACCTGTGCGTATTTTTTACCAGATAATAAACATATTATTTATGCTTCCACACATTTAGGTGGAGATGAATGTCCAGATACACCGTTACGTAAAAACGGCAAGTATATTTGGCCTATTTATGATACCTATGATATTTTTGTTGCCGATTTAGAAGGCAATATTACCGCACAATTAACCAACGAAACAGGCTATGATGCCGAGCCAACCGTATCGCCTAAAGGTGATAAAATTGTATTTACCTCAACTCGAAATGGTGATATTGATTTATATACCATGAATTTAGATGGTACAGACGTAAAACAAATTACGTTTGAATTAGGTTATGATGGTGGTGCTTTTTTCTCACCAGATGGTACAAAAATTATCTTCCGCTCCTCTAGACCAAAAACAGAGGAAGACATTAAAGAATACAAAGATTTATTAGCAGAAGGTTTGGTACAACCTACCGAAATGGAATTGTATATCTGTAATGCTGATGGTAGCGATTTACGCCAATTAACCGATTTAGGAAATGCTAATTGGAGTCCGTTTTTTCACCCAAGTGGAAAGAAAATTTTATTCTCGTCTAACTTTGAATCGGAGCGTGGTTTTCCATTCAACCTATATTTAATTGATATTGATGGGAAGAATTTAGAACGTGTAACACATAGTGAAACCTTTGATGCTTTTCCTGTTTTTTCCAACGATGGAAAGAAACTTATTTTCTCGTCTAATAGAAATAACGGTGGCGGAAGAGATACGAACTTGTTTATTGCGGAATGGCAAGACTAACAGGATTGCTGTTAAGTATAGAATTAGCTACTCACCCTTCTCCAACCTATTACGTTCCTCAAGCTCCTCACTACGTTGGTTGGTTTTGAGTCCTGTATTACCAAATTTATAGCTAAAACCTAATTTAACATACCTGTTATCTTGATTTAAAAATCTGGAATTATCTTGGTTTAGGTATCTGGATGTTACCGTGTAATCTTGTGTGTTGAATAAATCGGCAAAGGTTAAGGTAACCGATCCGCGATTATTTAAAATGGATTTCTTGATGGATAAATCACTAATAAGTCGTGTGTCTATCGTTTGAAATCCCTGTTGGTATTCCGTAACATAGATTAATGAAAAATTAGCTGTTAAACTATTATCTTTTAAAAACGTCAAGGAATTACTCATCATAGAGTAATTGGACCAGGTATCCATTTTTAGCAACTCATTATTAAGTGTTATTTCGTCTTCAATATTATAAAATGACGTTAGCGCATACACATTCCAACGCGATGTAATATCAAAAATCCCTACAAAATCAAAACCATATTCTGTAGTTCTCGTTAAATTTGTTGGTGTATAAATTAATAAGTTATTTACGTTATCTTGAAGTGGTAACTCCATAGCATTTGCGTCAATTTCTTTATAATACGCTTCTACAAAAAAGGCGTCGTTTAAAGAGGCGCCAATTACAAAATGATCTGTAATGGCTGGTTGCAAATTAGGGTTTCCGGTTACAATGGTATTATCATTCAAAAAGAACTTAAACGGATTTAAAGATTGGAAATCAGGACGACCAATACTGCGATTATAGTTAGAATACACACTAATTTTTTCGGAGGCCTGATAACTAACATTTGCTGTTGGAAACCAATTAAAATAATCTTGAGTAATGTTGTTATAGGTAACAAGAGATTTTCCTTCGGTATCCGTTTGTTCCACACGCAAGCCTAAACTTAAGCTCCATTTTTCCCAATTTTTATCAAAACTGGCATAAGCGGCCATTACACGTTCCGAATAATCGAATGCATTGGAATTGGCAACATCAAAAATAAAACTAGACCCTTGAAGATTGTACTGATTTAGCTCACTATCTGTATTTACAAAGGATGCTTTAACACCAGCATCAAATGACGAACTATCATTTATGGGTAAGCTATAATCAGCCTGAACAGTGTTAATTAACGTATTTTGGTCTGATGTGGTACTAAAGGTGTTTATAAAATCGAAATTATTATTCACATCATTATATACACTTTGAACTTGTTGATCACGATGGTAATCATACGTTGTAAAATGGGTGTTTAAAGATAAACTACTGCCATTTTCAAATGTTAAATCATAATCTAAATCAAATCCAAAGTTATATTTATCGTCATTAGAATCATTCTTATTATTAAAATTAAACAAATGCGTATAGGCAGAATCCAAAACATCTGTATACCCTTTGGTTTTGTACTCAAATTCTGGTAAATACAGTAAATTAGCTGAAAAACTGATGGTGTTTTTATCGTTAATAAAATAGTCGAAATTTGTATTTACCGTATGTGTTTTGGACCAGGTTGTTCTGTCAATATCTGAATACCAACGTTCATAAACACCTGTATTATCTCTAAAATTAACACGCTCATCACTAACACGCGCTATTTTATCATCTGTATAACTATAGCTAGCAAAAACGTTTATTTTATCAGTTTTATAAAAATTTGAAATTCCTGCATTATAGCGTGAATAGACACCTTGCGTAAAGTTAGCAAAAGCAGTACCTCTGTAACCTGTAGCCAGATTTTTTGTCATAACAATATTTAAAACCACACCAGATTCGGCATCATATTTTGCTGGTGGATTAGTAATAACTTCAATAGATTTAATGGAATTAGCCGGAGTACCTTCTAATAACTGCAATAATTCAGCTTCTGTAAGATGTATTTTACGGTCGTTAATATAAACAGTTGGTGTAGCGTTTCTAACCGTTAAGCTATTATCAAGCATTAAAACACCAGGTGTACTTTTTAAAACCTCCTTCATGTTACCATCACTTAAAGCCGTATTTGCCACACTAAAAACCAAACGATCCACTTCCTTTTTAAGGGTTGGTTTATTAGCAATAATAGACACTTCATTTAAAGCTTCAGCAGATTCTTCCAACGTAACATCTGCAATAACTAAATCGGCATTAGTTATCTGAATAGGTATTATAACATCTTTAAAACCAACAAAACTTATTTTAAGGTTATAATTTTCTGCAGACACATTTTCAATTTTAAAAATACCATCATCTAACGAGGTGGTGCCTGTAATAGCTGTAGAATCTTGACTGGAAAGCAATAAAATATTCGCATAGGAAATTGGCTGATTTTGCAGGTCGACTAATTTTCCAGAAACCGAAAAATTTTGCGAAAAACCAGATAATGAAACAAATAGACTAAAAAAGATAGGTGCTAAAAAAGAATTAATTTTCATTAAAAATGTTTTGGAAACGCAATATAAAGATTGTTTTTTACTATGAATTACGGTTTTCCCGTAAATATAAATTAAGATTGTTGCCTATAAATATTTAAAGCATAATAAAACAATTATATTTGCAAATTAGTTATAATGCTAGACAACAGGTTATGAAGCACATTAGAAATTTTTGCATTATTGCACATATAGATCACGGAAAAAGTACATTAGCTGACAGATTATTGGAATTTACGGGTTCTGTTACGGATCGTGAAAAACAAAATCAACTATTAGATAGTATGGATTTGGAGCGTGAACGTGGTATTACAATCAAGTCGCACGCCATACAAATGGACTACACTTATAAAGGTGAACAATATGTTTTAAACCTTATTGACACACCAGGACACGTAGATTTTTCTTACGAAGTATCTCGTTCTATTGCTGCTTGTGAAGGTGCTTTGCTAATTGTAGATGCTGCTCAAAGTATCCAAGCACAGACTATTTCTAACCTATATTTAGCCTTAGAAAACGATTTAGAAATTATTCCAGTTCTTAATAAAATTGATTTGCCAAGTGCCAATCCTGAAGAAGTAAAAGATGATATTGTAGATTTATTAGGTTGTCATCGTGACGAAATTATTCCAGCCAGTGCTAAAACAGGTCTTGGTATAGAAGAAATTTTAAGTGCTATTATTGAACGTGTTCCTGCACCATCTGGAAATGTTGACGAACCTCTTCAAGCCTTGATTTTCGATTCTGTTTATAACCCATTTCGAGGTGTAGAAACGTATTTTAGAGTTATAAATGGTTCCATTAAAAAAGGACAACATATTAAATTTATAGCTACAGGAAACACCTATAATGCGGATGAAGTAGGAACCTTACGCTTAAAGCAATTTCCGAGACCAGAAATAAAAGCTGGCGATGTTGGTTACCTAATTACAGGTATTAAAGAAGCTAAAGAGGTAAAAGTTGGTGATACCATTACCGATGCCAAAAACCCAACAGTTAATGCTATTAGTGGTTTTGAAGATGTAAAACCCATGGTTTTTGCTGGAATTTATCCCGTAGACACAGAAGATTATGAAGATTTAAGATCTTCCATGGAGAAGCTTCAACTTAATGATGCGTCTTTAGTGTTTACA
Source organism: Flavobacteriaceae bacterium UBA5079 (assembly GCA_002414705.1). Taxonomy (GTDB): domain Bacteria; phylum Bacteroidota; class Bacteroidia; order Flavobacteriales; family Flavobacteriaceae; genus Algorimicrobium. The sequence goes on along the minus strand of DIAL01000087.1, from coordinate 9,338 downwards.
CCAGAAAGTTCGGCAGCTTTAGGGTTTGGTTTCCGTTGTGGATTTTTAGGCATGTTGCACCTTGAAATTATTCAAGAGCGTTTGGAGCGCGAATTTGATATGACGGTTATTACAACCGTTCCTAACGTTTCATACCACGCATATACACACAAACATCCAGACGACGCTATTATTGTAAATAACCCAAGTGATTTACCAGATCCGTCGTCTCTTAATCGTGTTGAAGAACCATATATTAAGGCAACTATTATTACTAAATCGGAATTTGTTGGGAACGTAATGTCTTTATGTATTGATAAACGTGGTGTTATTACAAACCAAACCTATTTAACAACCGAACGTGTTGAGTTAACATTTGATATGCCTTTAGCTGAAATTGTTTTCGATTTTTACGATCGTTTAAAAACAGTTTCAAAAGGATATGCGTCTTTTGACTATTCGCCAATTGGTATGCGCGCCTCTAAATTAGTACGTGTTGATATTTTATTAAATGCCCAACCGGTTGATGCACTTTCAGCATTAATTCATGCCGATAACGCCTATACCATTGGTAAAAAAATAACCGAAAAATTACGTGAGTTAATTCCTAGACAACAGTTTGATATTCCAATTCAAGCGGCTATTGGTGCCAAAATTATTGCACGTGAAACCATAAAAGCACTCCGAAAAGATGTTACTGCGAAATGTTATGGTGGTGATATTTCTAGAAAGCGAAAGTTATTAGAAAAGCAGAAAAAAGGTAAGAAGAAAATGCGCCAAGTTGGTAATGTGGAAATTCCACAACAAGCATTTATGGCTGTTTTAAAGTTGAATGATTAACGTTATAATTATCTAAAATAAATTTCTGCTTTTGCAGGAAATATGAAAGACTCACGAAATAGTGGGTCTTTTTTTTGTTGATATTGCATATCAATTCACCAAAAAACATAATATTTAGTGAATATAATCACTGAAAAACACTATATTTAGTGAATTGAAAATTAAAATATGTTTAATAGAGTTTTAAAGCAACACATTGAAAGCCGTTTTGGAAGTGGCAAAGCTATTATACTTATTGGTCCAAGACAAGTTGGAAAAACAACATTAATACAATCTATTTTAGAAAACAAGTCTCATTTGTTTTTAGATGGAGATGATCCTACAGTTCGTTCTTTGCTAAAATCACCGAATACGGAACAGTTAAAATCTATTATTGGCAGACACAACACTGTTTTTATAGATGAAGCCCAGCGCATTGAAAATATTGGATTAACCTTAAAGATTATTACTGATCAATTTAAAGAGGTGCAACTTTTAGTGAGTGGCTCTTCGGCTTTTGAACTCAAAAACTTAACCAATGAACCTTTAACAGGACGAAAGTGGCAATACCACTTATTTCCTATTTCTTGGCACGAATTGGAAGCCAAATTAGGCTATGTAAAAGCAATACAACAATTAGAACAACGTTTATTGTTTGGTATGTATCCAGATCTATTAAATAATTTAGGTGATGAAATAGAAATCCTAAAAACTCTTACCGATAGCTATTTGTACAAAGATATTTTAGCGGTAAACAGTATTAAAAAGCCTGAAGTTTTAGAGAAATTACTCCAAGCTTTAGCGTTTCAAGCAGGACAAGAAGTTAGTTATAATGAGTTGTCTCAACTTTTAGGTATCGATAAAAATACCGTAAACAGCTACATTGATATTCTTGAAAATGGTTATATAATCTTTAAATTGCCTAGTTTTAGTAAAAATTTACGGAACGAGATTAAACGCAATCAAAAAATCTATTTTTATGATAATGGTGTAAGAAATGCCATTCTTAATGATTTTAGACCATTAGAATTAAGGCAAGATAAAGGCGCTTTATGGGAAAATTTTTTAATTAGCGAACGTTTAAAATTAAATGCTTACAATAAAACACTAGCACAATCTTATTTTTGGCGAACAACCTCGCAACAAGAAATTGATTATATAGAAACAACAGCAGAAAAACTTTCTGCATTCGAGTTTAAATGGAAAGCTAAATCGAAAGTAAAAATTCCTAAAACATTTGAAAACACCTACAATACCAAAGTTGAAATAATAGATACAGAAAATTTCACACGCTTTTTAAATATGAATGATTAACGCATTTCTGTTTAAGGCTCAATAAATAAATTAGTAAATAATTTATTTATTGACATCCTTCTTAACCTTTTCAACATCAAAAGGTTTTCCTAAATACACTAATTGCCAATCAGATTTTATAATATCCATATTGGAATTATTTGCAGATATAATATAAAATTCACCTTCTTTATCCTTTAGAAATAATGGAATAATTTCTTTATCCGTTTTTGTTATTCCTATCAATTTCTCATAATGTTCTTTACTTTCTAAAGTAATTTCTTGGATAGATGGATGCCTGTTTGTAACGTTGGTTAACGAAATATAATCGTCAGAATGCGAAAACAAACCTTCATTTGGATTATTTTGTTCGTCTTGCATTTCTTCATTTGTTACCAACCTAAAACTACCATTTTCTCCAAATTCTTTACTAAATTTATTAATAGCATATTTATTAATATCAGCATTGGCTGTCATTGCCATTAAGTAACCTACATCATTTAATTCTATATTATCACTTAACGTTTCTGAATAAATATTAACATTCAAGGCTTCCAAACCAAGCTCTTTAGATTTATTAATATTAGTTTGGTTGCTGTCTATTAAAACCACGTGTCTGCCATTAGTTTCTAAATAATGACCAATTACACGGGCAAATTTAGATGCTCCAACAATTAAAATACCATCACTTTTAGTTAAAAATACGCCTAGTAACTTCGCTACAAAACGTGCTGTTGTAGCGTTTAATAAAACGGTTCCTAGTACAATCATAAATACTAAAGGTGTAATATATTCGGCTCCTTCAACACCTTGTTTTATGAGTTTAGTTCCAAAAAGTGATGCAATACCTGCTGCTACAATACCACGTGGTCCAACCCAACTTATAAATAGCTTTTCAGGTGTTTTTAATTTAGAACCTGCTGTGCTTAAAAATACAGCTAAAGGTCTGATTACAAATACAACGATGGAAAATAATACCAACGTGTTCCAGTTGTATAACAACATTAAATCGTCCACACTAATATTGGCAGCCAAAAGAATAAATAAAATAGAAATAAGCAGGACACTTAAGGATTCTTTAAAATATAAAAGTTCTTTTCGGTTTTGTAATTTACTGTTTCCTAAAACCATTCCCATAACCACAACTGCTAGTAAACCAGACTCGTGTGCAAACACATCCGATTCCACAAACACCAATAAAACCGTGGATAATGACACCACGTTTAACAAATAATGTGGTATTAAATTTTTATTAATAACGAATTTCAAGGCATGCGCAAACGTGAATCCGAAAGTGGTTCCGAAAAGGATAATTTTTCCAAACTCCATAAAAGCCGTTTTTGTAAAACCACTATCGCCTCCAACACTTATAAATTCGAAAACCAATACAGCTACTAATGCACCAATTGGATCAATTAAAATACCTTCCCACTTTAATACGGCAGATACGTCTTTCTTCAGTGGAATATTTCGCAAAATAGGTGTAATAACCGTTGGTCCAGTAACAATAATTAAGGCTGAAAACAAAAAACAAACTTCCCAACTTAAATAGAAAATATAATGTGCTGCAATAGCTGCTACAAAAAATGTAATAACAGAACCCAAAGTAATAAGTTTGGTAATAACAGGACCTACATTACGGATTTCGTCACGTTTTAAGGTTAACCCACCTTCAAATAAAATAACACTAATGGCAAGGGATACAAAATAATACAACCCATCTCCAGGAAATAAACCTTTCTCACCGTTCCAAATAGGTTCAATCCATTTTGAACCATCTTCCGATAAAAATTCGGAAGCAATTGGACCAACTAATAAACCAATTAAAATAAGTGGCAAAATAGCTGGGATTTTTAAACGCCAAGCTACCCATTGTGCTAATATTCCTAAAATAATGATTCCAGCTAATTCTATCATAAGGTGATTTGTTTTTTCAAATTATCTCATATAAATAGTCGTTTACAATATAAATCCTGATAAAGAATAATTCTATTTCAAAATTAGTTTTCAAGTATGTGTTTTTTAAAACAGCAACTCTAATTTATATGAGACGGTAAAATAAGGATTTTTAAGTTACGTAATTGTAATTTTTGACGTTTGACTTTTGCTAATTTATAAAAATTTACATTTTAAAAGGAAAGGCCTTCAATTGATAAAAATGAAATTAGTTATCGTTTTTAGATTCCGACATATAATACAAACGCTTCAGGCTCTTTTTTAACAATACAAAACGGTACAAACCTACAATAAAAAAAAGTGCACTAAATACAAGTGCTAATACAGATAAAAATTTAAAATTAGGAAATTCTTCAAGTTGTAAAAAAGCAATGCCACCTAATAATAAATATAAAGAAGATCTGACATAAGATAACAAGGTACGTTCATTAGCCAAACGCGTGCGTTCAATGGCTAAATAATCTCTTAAAATCACCTCATCGTCAGGTTTAAAATCACGACCAAACCGAAGTAATTTCATTTTTTTGATTTTTAAAGGTGATGGTGTTTTCATGAATATGCATTTTTATAAAATTAGATTATTTTTTAACAGCAACAAACAAAAGCTATTCTTCTTTATAGTTTTAAATGTTAAAAAAAATCTAATATCAGTCGGTAATTTTCAGTAATATGGCATGAATTCGTAATTTGCATGACTATGAAGTTATATCCTATAAATTCCGGAAATTTTAAGCTAGATGGTGGCGCCATGTTTGGTGTTGTACCAAAATCGCTTTGGCAAAAAACCAATCCAGCAGATGCCAACAATATGATTGATATTGCTGCACGTTGCCTCTTAATTGAAGATGGCAATAAACTTACACTTATTGATACTGGAATGGGTGACAAACAAAATGATAAATTTTTTGGATATTATTATTTATGGGGAAATGACTCCATTGATAAATCGTTAAAACAACACGGTTTTCATCGTGATGATATAACAGATGTGTTTATGACGCATTTACATTTTGACCATTGCGGTGGAAGCATTCAATGGAATAAAGATAAAACTGACTACGAACCTGCTTTTAAAAACGCCAACTTTTGGAGTAATAAAGACCATTGGCAATGGGCAACACAACCTAATAAACGGGAAAAAGCATCGTTTTTAGAAGAAAATATTCTGCCTATGGAAAGAAGTGGACAATTAAAGTTTACACAACTACCAAACGGTGATATCCAACATAAATCTGAACTCGGTTTCGATATTTTTTATGCCAATGGCCACACAGACAAACAAATGATTCCTATGATTCAATATAAAGGAAAAACCATTTGCTTTATGGCAGATTTATTGCCAACCGCAGGACATATTCCATTACCCTTTGTTATGGGTTATGATACACGGCCATTACTGACATTAGATGAAAAAGAAAAATTTCTGAAAATGGCAGCAGATAATAATTATTACCTATTTTTGGAGCACGACGCACATAATGAAATTATTACAGTAAAAAACACAGAAAAAGGCGTGCGATTACAAGACGTTTATACCTGTAATGACATTTTTAACTAAACTTATATTTTAACATGAAATTTATTAAATCGTTTGTATTTACAGCAAGTATTGCTGCAATAATGACTAGTTGCGGTAGTGGTGCCGACATCGTATCTACACCTATAGAAAATATTGATTCCGTAGCCCTAAAGGTTAGTGATTTAACGGAAGCTGAAAAACATAATTGGGGACATTTGGATCTTATTAAAGATACCAATCCTGGTATGAGTGTTGACAAAGCCTATGCTGAAATTATTAAAAACAAAAAAGGTAAAACGGTAATTGTAGCTGTAATCGATTCTGGAATTGATATTGGTCATGAAGATTTAGATGGCGTTTTATGGACAAATGAAGATGAAATTGCTGGAAACGGAATTGACGATGATAAAAATGGTTACATTGATGATATTCATGGATGGAATTTTTTAGGCGATGGTTATGATGAGCAATTAGAGCTAGTACGTGTTATGGTTAAAGCCGATAAATCTGATCCGCAATACGAAGCTGCTGTAGCAGAATATGACGAAAAATATCAAGAGGCGCTTGCTAACAAACAACGTTATGACCAAATTTACCAAATGGTTAAAAGTTCAGATGAAACAATAGCTACACATTTAGGTAAAAAAGAATATACTAAAGAAGAAGTAGCTGCAATTGATACAGATAAAGCAGATGTTAAACAAGCAGCTGCTATGTTACAAAACATGTATGCAAATGGTTTCGATAATTCTACTGCTGCGTTAAGCGCTATAAAAGAAGGTGTTGAATACTTCACAGATCAATTAAATGTTAACCTAAATAAAGACTTAAAAGGTAGAACAACAGGTGATAATCCAGACGATTTATCAGATGTTGGTTACGGAAATGGTAACGTTATGCCTTCTGAAAAAGGTGAAAGTCACGGAACACACGTTGCAGGTATTATTCTTGCCGAACGTAATAATGGCTTGGGAGCAAATGGTGTTGCAAACAACGCACAACTTATGAGCTTACGTGCTGTGCCAAATGGTGATGAATATGATAAAGATATTGCATTAGCCATTCGCTATGCTGTAGATAATGGTGCTCAAGTTATTAACGGAAGTTTTGGAAAATACTACTCACCACATAGCGATTGGGTACGCGATGCTATTGCTTACGCTAGTGCTAATGACGTACTCTTTATTAATGCTGCTGGAAACGAAGGTATTGATATTGATAAAAAAGATGTATTTCCAAATGATGCTATTGGTACAGGTCCTGAAGTTTCTAAAACCTTTATTACTGTTGGTGCTTTAGAGCCTAAATACGGTTCTGGTATGATTGCTGGTTTTTCTAACTACGGAAAAATAAATGTAGATGTATTTGCGCCTGGAGCAAAAGTATATTCTACGACACCAGAGAATGAATACGATACAAAAGGTGGAACGTCTATGGCTGCTCCTGCTGTTGCTGGAGTTGCGGCTTTAATACGCTCTTACTATCCAAACTTATCTGCTGAACAAGTAAAGCAAGTTATTTTAGATTCAGGAATTGCTGTAACAACTAAAGTAATTGTTGGTGGAGAAGCTACTGATGTTAGACCATTTGGAGACTTAACAAAATCAGCTAAAATGGTTAATGCTTACAACGCATTAATCATGGCAAGCCAGATGAAATAAATATATTATAACAAAAAAAATCTCATCTTAACCGATGAGATTTTTTTTACTTAAATTTTACATATTATGAAAAAAATCATGCTTTCCGTATGCTGTTTAAGTTTGTTATTAGCTTGCACTTCTACTAGCCAGATAACAGCACAAAATTCAGATACAAAATCCAACAATCCGTATTATTGGCAACAACACGTTGACTATAAAATGGAAATTGATATGGATGTGGAAACCTATCAATATCAAGGAAAACAAACATTAGTATACACTAATAATTCACCTGATGTTTTAAATCGTGTGTATTACCATTTATACTTTAATGCCTTTCAACCTAATAGTGAAATGGACATACGTTCTAGAACCATAGCCGATCCAGATGGTCGTGTAGGTGATAGAATTAGTAAACTACAACCCAATGAAATTGGCTATATTAAAGTCAACTCTTTAAAGCAAAACGGAACAAAATTAAAACATGAAACTGTTGGTACTGTGTTGGAAGTGCAACTAGCAAAACCTATTCAGCCAGGCGAATCTGTAACATTTAACATGGATTTTGATGGACAAGTGCCTGTTCAAATTCGTCGTTCTGGCCGAAATAATAAAGAAGGCGTGGCTTTATCCATGACACAGTGGTACCCAAAATTAGCGGAATACGATTTTGAAGGCTGGCATGCCGATCCCTATATTGCCCGTGAATTTCATGGAGTATGGGGCGATTTTGATGTTAAGCTTACCTTGGACAAGAAATATGTAGTAGGGGGTACAGGGTATTTACAAAACCCTGAAGAAGTAGGTCATGGATATGAAACGCCTGGATCAAAAATAAAAAAGACAAAGGGCAAAACCCTTACTTGGCATTTTAAGGCCCCAATGGTTCACGATTTTATGTGGGCTGCAGATCCAGATTACCTTCACGATACCCTAAAGGTAGAAAATGGGCCAATGCTACATTTTTTCTATAAAAACGATAAGGAAATTGTGGAAAACTGGAAAAAACTTCAGCCAAAAACGGCCGAGGCCATGCAGTTCTTCAATAAAAATATTGGCGATTATCCCTATGAGCAATACTCGGTGATACAAGGAGGCGATGGTGGTATGGAATACGCTATGAGTACCCTTATCACCGGTGGTAGAAATTTTGGAAGCCTGGTAGGGGTTATGGTGCATGAAATGGCACATTCTTGGTTTCAGTTTGTACTAGCAACAAATGAGACGAAGCACCCATGGATGGATGAAGGTTTTACGACCTATATCTCTAGTCATGCAGAAAATGAAATTCTGAATGAAGAAAAAGAGAATCCTTTGGATGGTTCTTATAATGGATACTATAAATTATTGAGCTATGATATTGAAGAATCGCTGACAACCCCTGGAGATGTATATCATTATAATTATGCATACGGAATCGCAAGTTATAGTAAAGGTTCTATTTTCTTATCTCAATTAGAGTATGTGATAGGAAAAGAGAATGTTGAAAAAACATTAAAAAAATATTACCAAGATTTTCAATTTAAGCATCCCACTCCAAACGACATAAAAAGAACAGCGGAAAAGGTTTNNTTATGTATGGACCAGATCATGGACCAAAAAAAGGAAAATCCCTTTGCTGGTTCCTATCAAGGATATTACAATTTGGTGGCTTCTGGTAAAGAACAGCCCCAAACCACCCATGCCGATAGATATGAGCTAAATTTTGCCTATGGGGTTGCTGCCTATAGCAAAGGGGCTATTTTCCTATCGCAATTGGGCTATATCATAGGCCAGGATAAGCTAATGGAGACCCTGAGAAAATATTATCAGGACTTTAAATTTAAACACCCCACCCCTAACGATATAAAAAGAACCGCCGAAAAGGTCTCCGGAATGGAGTTGGACTGGTACCTTACAGATTGGACCCAAACAACAAACACTATAGATTACGGTATTAAGGCAGTGGAGGCAGATGGACAAAAAACCAATGTAAGCTTGGAGCGAATTGGTCTTATGCCCATGCCCATAGATATTTTGGTACTGTACAATGATGGTACCCAAGAAACATTTTATGCTCCCTTGCGTATGATGTATGGCGAAAAAGAGAATCCATATCCCAATTTAAAAAGAACCGTATTGCAAGATTG
>DIAL01000014.1:57391-63598 GCA_002414705.1 Flavobacteriaceae bacterium UBA5079 | reverse complement strand
ACGCCCTGAACAAATATTTTATGCTCATAAAGGGCAATAAGTTTCCCTAAACTTTCTGGAGTTAGTTTCTTTATGAAAATGGTATTCGTTGGATTGTTTCCAGTAAACACCTTAAAAGGCACTAATTCTTTGACACGTCCTAATGGTTTATGCTGCTGTTTAAATTCAGTAATAACATCTGCTTCCGTTTTTCCATTCATTAACGCTTCAGTTTGTGCAATGAAATTAGAAATTAATTTATCTTGATGCTCTTGATTTCCATGCAATGATTGTGCAAAACCAATAAAATCTGCTGGAATTAATTTAGTTCCTTGATGAATTAACTGAAAAAAAGCATGTTGTGAATTCGTACCTGGTTCTCCCCAAATTAGTGTTCCTGTTTGGTAAGTTACGGGTTGACCATTTCGGTCTACAGATTTCCCATTACTTTCCATAATGCCTTGCTGTAAATAGGTTGCAAACTGATTTAGATATTGAGTATATGGAATAACGGCTTCACTTTCTGCATGGAAAAAATTGTTATACCAAATACTAATTAAAGCTAAAACAACTGGAATATTTTCTTTGAAAGGTGCTGTTTTAAAATGGGAATCCATTGTATGTGCACCTTTTAACAGGTTATTAAAATTATCATAACCTACAGATAAACTTATGGATAATCCAACAGCGCTCCATAATGAGAATCTACCACCAACCCAATCCCACATTGGGAAAATATTATCGGTTTGAATTCCAAATTTTTGAACACTCTCAATGTTTGTTGATACGGCCACAAAATGTTTGGCTATAGCATCTTCTGTGGTGTAATTTAAAAACCATTCACGAATAGTGTTCGCATTAGAAAGGGTTTCTTGCGTGGTAAACGTTTTTGAAACAATGACGAATAGTGTGGTTTCTGGATTTAGTTTTTTTATCACTTCATTTACATGATCACCATCCACATTACTCACAAAATGTGTTGTTAAGTGGTTTTTATAAAACTGCAAAGCTTCTACAACCATGGAAGGACCTAAATCTGAACCTCCAATACCTATATTAACTATGTCGGTAAAAGGTTTCCCTGTAAAACCAGTAAGATTGCCATTTACTACGCGATTAGTAAAATTTTTAATTTGCTTTTTTACCTGATGTATTTCTGGAATAACATTAACACCATCCACCAAAACTGTTGCATCTTTCGGTGCTCTTAAAGCGGTATGTAAAACAGCACGTCCTTCAGTTTCATTAATAGCTTCTCCAGAAAACTGACTATTTATTGCATCCTGTAATTTCGTTTCTTCAGCTAATTTTAGCAGTAATGAAAACGTTTCATCTGTGATTCTGTTTTTTGAAAAATCGACGAAAAAATCATCCCACTCAATAGAAAATACATCTGCGCGATTGGCATTATTTGCAAATAAATCAGTCATTTTCTGATTTTTCATAGCTAAAAAATGCTCATGAAGATTTTGCCACGCATTCGTGGTGGTTGGGTTTATTTTAGGTAATGACATAAGCTTAATCTAATTGTGTAATTAAATCTTCTGGTGTAGATTCTAAACTATTCGATTCTTGAACCTTTATAGCGTCCAATTGTATTTTTAATGGTTTAATAAAGTCTAAATATCTAACTTTTAAACTATCGGAAATGGGTTCAGATTCTGGTAATTTTTGCTTAAACGGATCTACTTGTTTCCCATTTTTCCAAAAACGATAACATACGTGAGGTCCAGATGTATTTCCCGTCATACCTACCCAACCAATAACATCTCCTTGCTTCACATGCTGTCCAACTTTCACGTTCTGTTTTTTCATATGAAGATATTGGGTTTCGTAAGTAGAATTATGTCTAATTTTTACATAATTACCATTCCCTCTAGTGTAAGCAGATTTGGTAACGGTTCCGTTGGCTGTAGAACGAATTGGCGTACCAATATTTGCCGAAAAATCGGTTCCTTTATGTGGTCTAATTCTATTTCCATAAAGCGCAATACGTCTTTTTAAATTATACCGAGATGTAATTCGTTTATACTCTACTGGTGCTTTTAAAAAAGCACGACGTAAGTTTTTAGCTTCTTCATTAAAATAATCTGTAATTCGTTTTACAGAATCAGTTTCAAATTCAAAGGCATAAAAAGGTTCACTTTTATGTTCAAAATAAGCTGCTTTAATATTATCAATACCAGCATAAAGTGTATCGTCAATATACTTATCAGTATAAATTATTTTGAAATGGTCGCCTTTTTGAAGTCTGGTAAAATCTATTGTCCAAGCATAAATATCAGACATTTTATACGCAAGAAGTAAACTTTTTCCACCATCTGAAAGTGTTTGAGAAAGATCGCTAGTAATAACACCTGCAAACTCTTTTTCAACATAAGTTATGGGCTTTCTACTCGTAAAGGCATGAATAGAATCTTTAAAATTAAGAACTACATATTCCTCCCGATTGGGTTGATAGATAAAAGAAAGTGCTTGTTGGAGAGAATCTTTTGAGCATAAAACGGTATATGGTTTTCCTAATTGCAGTTTTCTAATATCAAAATCATTTTTTGTTTCTTCAGCAATCTGAAAAATTTTAGGATAGCCAATTTTATAGCGTTCCATAATAACACCAAAACTTTCACCTTTACGAATTGTATCGCGTTTAACGATATAATCATTTAAGTTAAAACCAAATTCTTTCAGTTCCTCTGGTGGTATAATAGCTGCAAACTCATCTATTTCAACAGGTTCTGACTGGTCGTTTTTACAACCTAATAATGTTATAAAAACAGCAATTAGAATTATAAATTTTCTCCCCATTCCGCTAGCTCTTGTTTGCTCCATAGTTCTGGAAAGAATATTCGTCTTTGATATTTTGGATGCATGTATTTTACCCATTCACTTCCTCCTGTTGCTTCTGCAGTTTTACCACCTATATTTAAATAATGGTTGGCCGTATTATAATGTGCCATAACCCATTTAATATTCACCGTATAGTCATAATGACGCATGGCATTTACTAAATCTTTATTTGTTCTTACTTCTTCTGGCAATTCTTTGAACTTGGTCCAAAGGTTACTTTTGTTATAGAATTTCGCAAATCTAATAAATTCCTGTTTGTATCGTTCTTCAAAAACTGTTAATAAATAGCTTTTTTTACCCGTTTTGTAGTCTTTTCCTGCTGCTTGCCAGTATAAATGCTCAAAAGCATGTTCAAATGGTGTATTTCTGTCAATGGTTTCACGAAAACGATTATCTATTAAATTTATTAATTCGGTAGATGAAATCTCAATTTTACGATACTGTGCGCTTTGAAAACCACTAGCTGGTGTTAAAGTTAATCGGAATTTATTATACTGTTCCACATCCATTCCATCTCGCATAATTTCGAAAGATGATGTTAACATATCAAAATACCGACTAATACGCATGAGTTTTGTTGAAAAGAAATCGGCCGATAGTTTTTCTGCAGTTGCAACTTGATCTATTTCCCAAAGTATCATTTTAAATAACAACTCGTTTATTTGATGATACATGATAAAAACCATTTCGTCAGGTAAAACAGAACGTTGTGTTTGCAAATCTAAAAGCGCATCGGTCTGAATATAATCCCAATAATTAATGGGCTTACTATATAATAAACCTTGTAAGTGGACATTTAAATCTTGACTTATATTATCAAATTTTTCTTTGAGTTGGTTGGTTATGTCGTTATTCATGCTATTAATTTTCTACTATAATTTTAAAAGGGTGTTTTAAACCTTTAAAGGCGTCTAAATCGGCTCGTAATGAACCTACAGCCAAATCGGCTTTGATACGTAAAGGTATTCTATTTTTATCATTTGAAACCCATAACGTTAGGCTTTCTTCTTCCTTAAATACGCGACCTGCCATAACATACGGTCTAAATTTTAAGGCGTTAACTTTTCCAAAACTAGTGGTAATGACTTCGATACCTAAATACCGTAATTTGAAGCCATAATTTTCTTCATCAAAAAACATATTAATTTCAACTTCATCATTTATTTTAAGATTATCGATATCCAAATTATTACGCAAATAATAAAATGTAGATACCATATCTTGAATTTTAGGCTTGGTATCAAACGATTTTTTTTTATTATGTTTTATATTATTAACATGTGCTTTGTTATTGGTTTGATCGAATTCTATTTCAATATTTTTAGTATGTCCGCCTTCATCAATATCTCTGATAAATTTATAAGGTATATTCAATTTTTTATCGAAATAACTTTCATAACGATCCTCTACTTTAAAAAACCAACTTACAGCACCTGTTGTCCACCCTTTTCCAACAACATGAAAAACAGGTTTGTTTTTATACATGGATTCGTTTACGGTTAGTGTTGCTTCTCCAGCTTTCATCCAACCGCTATAACTCATTTCAAAACGAAACCATTCGCCAACACCATAAGCACTCTCCATTTGAGAAAAAGCAGAACTTAAAGTTAAAATGGCAATGCATGTAATTAGTATTTTTCTCATAACATTGATTCTAATTGTAAACCACAACTGTAACGTTGCTTTTATTAATAGATTACAATTATTATTCCAAAAATATGAAACAAAAAACTCTATCTGTAATTATGATAGAGTTTTTATGTTATTCATATTTTTAATTATTACAAAGTTCCTCTTAAAGCCTGCTCACGCTCAATAGACTCGAAAAGGGCTTTAAAATTCCCAGCCCCAAAACCTCTGGCTCCCATACGCTGAATGATTTCAAAAAACAAGGTCGGTCTATCCTCAACTGGTTTGGTAAAAATTTGTAGTAAATACCCTTCTTCATCTGCATCAATCATGATCCCTAATGATTTTAGCTTTTCAATATCTTCACGCAATTCATGGCTAAATTCTTCTAAACGTCCTGGCACCGATTTATAGTAAGATTCTGGAGGTGTAGATAAAAACTCAACACCACGCGAACGCAAATCAGAAACCGTGGAAATAATATCATCGGTTGCTACGGCAATATGTTGTACTCCGGGACCTTCATAGAAATCCAAATATTCTTCAATTTGCGATTTCTTTTTACCTTTTGCAGGTTCATTAATCGGAAATTTTATGCGTCCATTTCCGTTACTCATTACTTTACTCATTAAAGCTGAATATTCAGTATGGATTTGTTTATCATCAAAAGACAAGAAATTTACAAAGCCCATAACGTCTTCATACCATTTTACCCATGTATTCATTTCTCCCCAACCAACATTTCCTACCATGTGGTCAATAAATTTTAAACCTGTTGCTTTGGGGTTGTAGTCTGATTTCCACTCTACAAAACCTGGCATAAAGTGACCGTTATAGTTTTTACGCTCTACAAACATGTGTACTGTTTCTCCGTAGGTATAAATACCTGCTTGAACAACTTCGCCATGTTCGTCTTTTTCAACGGTTGGCTCCATATACGATTTTGCGCCACGTTTTGTAGTTTCTTCGTATGCACTTCTAGCATCATCTACCCAAAGGGCAACAACTTTTACACCATCACCATGTTTAACAATATGATCGTTAATTGGTGATGAACTAGTTAAAGGCGTTGTTAAAACCAAACGGATTTTATCTTGTTTTAAAACATAACTAACCTTATCTCTAGAGCCTGTTTCTAATCCTTGATAAGCATAGGATTGAAATCCGAAGGCTGTTTTATAAAAATGTGCTGCTTGCTTGGCATTACCTACATAAAATTCTACGTAATCGGTTCCTAATAAGGGTAGAAAGTCTTCTGCACCTTCAAATATTTTTTCTAATCCGTATTCTACTGATTTGATGTCTTTTTTACTCATAATACTGTTAGTTGTTGATTCGTTAATATGTTAATTTGATAACGAATGTTTATTATTTTGTTTTAGCCCTGATTGAAGCGGCATCCTTTTTTGTTTGTCACAAAAAATATACAGCGAAAAGCGGGAAATAGCTTCTAATTATTCATGTTCTAACCATGACTTATAATAATCCTCATCGGCTATTTTCATGGCATCTTCCGTTACTTGTAAAGGTTTGAACGTATCTACCATGACGGCTAATTCTTCTGTTTCTGTTTTTCCAATACTACGTTCGGCAGCTCCTGGATGTGGACCATGAGGAATACCTGCTGGATGTAAAGAAATATGACCAGCGTCAATATCATTTCTGCTCATAAAATCGCCATCTACATAGTACAATACCTCATCACTATCTATATTACTATGATTGTAAGGTGCTGGAATACTGTCTGGATGA
>DIAL01000014.1:47735-57233 GCA_002414705.1 Flavobacteriaceae bacterium UBA5079 | reverse complement strand
GGTTGTAAGGTGCAGGAATGGCATCTGGATGATAATCATACAAACGCGGCACAAAACTACAGACAACAAAAGCTGCGGTTTCAAAGGTTTGATGTACTGGAGGTGGCTGATGTATACGTCCTGTTATGGGTTCAAAATCGTGTATTGAAAAGGCATACGGGTAATTAAAACCATCATAACCAACAACATCAAAGGGATGCGAGGCATAAACCATTTCAAACATATCGTCTTGTTTTTTAACTTTTATTAAAAAGTCGCCAGTTTCATTATAGGTTTCTAATTCTTGTGGTTGTCTTAAATCACGTTCGCAAAATGGCGAATGTTCTAATAATTGCCCAAACCAATTCCTATACCGTTTTGGTGTATAAATTGGATGTTTAGACTCCACAATAAATAGTCGGTTATCTTCCGTATCAAAATCTATTTTATAAATAATACCACGAGGAATAACTAGGTAATCGCCATATTTAAAATCCAGATTACCAAGCATGGTGCGTAGTTTTCCAGTTCCTTTATGGACAAAAATCAGTTCGTCTGAATCGGTGTTTTTATAAAAATAATCTTTTGTTGATTGTTTTGGTGCTGCTAAAATAATACTACAATCGCTATTAATTAAAACGGTTTTTCTACTCTCTAAAAAATCATTTTCTGGTTTTACTTGAAACCCTCTAAATCGATACGATTGAATACTGTTTGCTTTGGCTATTTTTGGTGCAACACTGTATTGTTTTCTAATTTCTTTTACTTGCGTTGGACGCTGCTCATGGTAAGAGTTTGTGGACATTCCATCAAAACCAACGGTTCCAAAAAGCTGCTCATAGTATAAGCTACCATCCTGTTTTCTAAACTGTGTATGTCGTTTGGGAGGAATTTTCCCTAATTTATGATAAAAAGGCATGTTTTTAAATTTTTAAATCGGGTGCTTTTTTAAAAAAAATAACACCACATTATAAACTACATAAAGATACTAAAATAAATATGATTTTACCGATAAGCATCGGATTTGAAAACATAAAAGATATGTATGTTATTCTGGATTTCTCTTAATAAGAAACTGAAGATGGGCTAATAAATCTATCCAAAAATGTGTCATAACTCAACAAATATCGATAAAAAATATGACTTTTTATTAAAATGTGAAAGGCTTTAAAACCAGAAGCCTAAATTAAAAAACCAAATACCTCTTTTCATTTCGGGACTCCATGTGTATTTTGCTTCAATGGGTCCGATAAAGGATTCTACAGAGTAACCAATGGCATAACCTGTGTAGTTAGGCGTGGTAATCCATTCGCCAGAATCGAAAATATTATCGGCCACATTTGCGAAATTTGCGGCTCCTACAATATGATGTTTTTTAAATAATTCGTAATCTACAGTTAGCATAGTTTTTACATAACTATTACCCGGAATAGACAGATAGTCATAACCATAAAATGAAACAAAATTATTAATGAAATTAGACCCATAACCACCTAAAACAAAATCTAAATATTGTGTTGAGTCTTCACCTATTTTAAAACCTCCTTGAGCTGTTAGGTTGGCAGATAATTTACCAAAACTTTTGGCATAACCCATGTTTGCTTTTGCTATTGAAAATTCTGAAAAATTTTCGTTATAATCTGATGAATATAAATATAAATGAAAATCACCATCAAAATAAAACCCTTCGTTAGGGAAATACTTATTATCATAGGTGTCTAATTTCAGCTTACCGTAAACGCTTAAATAATCACTATTATCAAAGGTTGTTTCATCCGTATTATTGTTATCTGTTAAAATGGTTTCAGAAATAACTTTAAACCGCTTATGCTCTCCACCTAATGTTAAAGCAAAATTATTTCCTAATACTGTTTGTGCATATATTTGATTAGTAAAATCGTCTACCTCAATATCCAATTTATTAACATTCAAATCCGTTAAGTCTTCCTCTGACAATAATGATGTTGCTGGAATATTTTTCTTAAACTGATTAAAGCGCGAGGTAACTCCAATACTCCAATAAAACCCTTTATCTATATAATAATCAAAACTATACCGAATGTTATCACCCAAAACAAAATCTAAAGATGCTACATCGTTATTAAAAACAAGCCTTTTACGGGTTAAATTAACTAATACGCCTGTTTTATAAAGATCATCATAATGTGCACTTAACTTAAAAAATGTTCGGGTTCGTGTTTCTAAAACAGTAACATCCAAATCATATTCTTGTTCGTTTTCTGTAGGGTGTAATTGATAAACAACACTGTCAAAATTATTGGTGGCTGCTAAATTATTAACACCTTCTACAAAACTCATATATTCAATTTTTGTTTCAGGCTTCATTTTTAATTTCCCTATAACATACGAGCGTGTATATTTATCATTCCCGGAAATATTAATATTTTTTATCCGAATACTATCTATAGGCTTTATTGGGCCAAACTTTATAGGTTTTACAACCTGTTGATTGACTATTTTTACTAAATCGTCCGTTTTTTTATTTGCTGCTAACACACCATTCTCAATAATGCTTTTCCCATCACTAAACGAAATAACAGTATAATCAGTAATATTTGGCTTGATATAAACGTCCGTTTTTTTAGCCTTAACTTTCATATCATTAATAGTCCGATAATTATTAATTTGAAGAATAATATCTGGAGCTGAACGCAGTTCTTCTCTTGTTGCTAAATCATCTTGAACATCCACACCAATAATAATGTCCATGCCTTTTGCTTTCAATTCATCTATTGGATAATTATTAACAACACCACCATCTATTAATATTTGATCGTTAATAACTACCGGTTGAAATAATGACGGAAACGCACCACTAGCAACTATTGACTGTGCTAAACTCCCTTTATCCAAAATTACAGCTTGACCAGTTTCTACATTGGTAGCTATACAAAAAAAAGGAATTGGTAATTTGCTAAAATCTTCCACATCACTAACATGTAAGGTGAGTTTTGATAATAAACTCAACGTATTTTGACCTCTAGATAAGGCGGATGGCAACTTTAATTTAAACTTATCAAAGGGTAAGGTAATGGCATATTTTTCAGAATTATCACGCTCGTAAAACGTTTTAGCTGCTCGTGGTAAATTATCATTTATAATTTTATCAAAGTCAACATCTTTAAAAATAGAATCTATTTGTTTTCCAGAATATCCTGAAGCATATAATGATCCAATTATGGCACCCATACTGGTTCCTGCTACATAATCTACACGAATACCTAAACTATCTATAACTTTTAAAACACCAATATGCGCCAGACCTTTTGCACCACCTCCACTTAAAACCAAGCCTACTTTAACATCATCATTTGTGTCCTGATTTTGGGAAAAACCAGTCATGATGACGAAAAAACAAAAGATTATTAAGGTAGACTTCATAAACTGTTATAATAATTATAAACTTTACTTGCGCGAGAAAGACCAACTGCATCTTCCAATTCTTGTTTTGTTGCTTCTGAAATCCGTTTAACCGACTTAAAATGTTTTAATAAATCGACAATCGTTTTTTCGCCAATCCCAGGAATGGTTTCCAACTCGGTATTTAACGCGGTTTTACTTCGTTTATTACGGTGATGTTCAATTCCAAAACGGTGTGCTTCATTTCGTAATTGTTGAATAATTTTCAGAGTTTCACTTTTTTTATCTAAATATAAGGGAATTGGATCATCTGGATAGAATAATTCTTCCAAACGTTTCGCAATTCCGATTATTGCAATCTTACCACGCAAATTTAAAGCGTCTAAACTTTTTAATGCAGATGATAATTGCCCTTTTCCTCCATCAATAATTATAAGTTGTGGCAACGATTTTTCTTCATCTAACAAACGCTTGTAACGCCTAAAAACAACTTCTTCCATAGAGGCAAAATCATCAGGACCCTCAACCGTTTTAATATTAAAATGTCTGTAATCTTTTTTACTGGGCTTTCCATTTTTAAAAACCACACAAGCTGCAACAGGATGCGTTCCTTGAATGTTTGAGTTATCAAAACACTCTATATGTCTTGGCTCTTCGCCTAACCGTAAATCCAATTTCATTTGTGCCATAATCCGATTGACATGACGGTCTGGATCCGTAATTTTAACTTGCTTAAAACGTTCCATACGGTAATATTTGGCGTTCCGAAGCGATAAATCTAAAATATGTTTTTTATCTCCTAATTTAGGAATGGTAATTTTCAACTCTTCGCCTAAATCTACTTGAAAAGGTACATAAATTTCTTTTGAATTGGAGTTAAAACGCTGTCGGATTTCTGTAATAGCAAGTTCCAATAACTCCTTATCGGTTTCATCTAGTTTCTTTTTAATTTCTAATGTGTGCGAACGAATAATAGATCCGTATGATATTTGAAGGAAATTAACATATCCATAGCCTTCGTCGCTCATAATTGAAAACACATCTACATTACTAATATTAGGATTTACGATTGTAGATTTGGCTTGGTAATTTTCTAGCACATCAATTTTCTCTTTAATTATTTGCGCTTCTTCAAATTCCATGTTTTCCGCCAAAGCTTTCATTTGACTTTTAAATTGCACTAAAGATGTTTTAAAATTTCCTTTCAAAATTTCCTTTATAGATGCAATATTAGTATGATAGGCTGTTTCTGTTTCAAGACCTTCGCATGGACCTTTACAATTTCCTAAATGGTATTCTAAACAGACTTTATATTTTCCAGAGTGAATTTTTTCTGAAGACAAATCGTAATTACATGTCCGCAATAAAAACAGCCCACGAATTAAATCCAATAATGTGGAAACCGTTTTCATACTTGTATAAGGCCCAAAGTATTCCGAACCATCCTTAATGACTCGCCGTGTAGAAAACACTCTTGGAAAGCGTTCGTTTTTTATACAAATCCACGGATATGTTTTATCATCTTTCAACAACACATTATAACGAGGTCTGTATTTTTTTATCAGATTATTTTCTAATAATAAGGCATCTGTTTCAGTGTTAACAACAATGTGTTTAATACTTGCAATTTTCTTTACCAGAACACGTGTCTTACCGCTATCGTGCGTTTTCGTGAAATACGAACTCACACGTTTTTTTAAATTTTTTGCTTTACCTACATATAAAATCTTACCTTCGTTATCATAATATTGATAAACACCTGGCTCATTTGGCAAGGTTTTTAATTGTATTTCTAGAGCAGTTTTAGGCATAGTATCAAAGGTACTTATTTCTATATTTTTAAGGTTACATTAGCTAAATAAAAACCTGTTAATTTTTAGATATAAAATGTATTGAAAAAATGTCCGTTTTACTAACTTACAACACTTTTTTAAAAATTAAAACATGACAAAACAACTCATTGGAAGGGTTGATAAAATAGACTTCCCACTACTTAATTTATTTGAAATTGATGCCAAAATAGATACAGGTGCTTATACATCTGCTATTCATTGTTCAAAAATTATTGAAGAAAATAACACCTTACGCTGTAAATTTTACAGCAAAGGCCATCCTAACTTTAATGGAAAAGAGGTTGTTTTTACGGAATACACCCAAACCGATGTAAAAAGCAGTAATGGCTACAAAGAAAATAGGTTCAAAATAAAATCTGAAGTCATATTCTTTGGAAAAACTTACAAGATTAACTTAACTTTAAGCACACGTGATGACATGCGATTTCCTGTATTAATTGGCAGACAATTTTTAGCTAAAAAATTTCTAGTTGATGTGGACTTGCAGAATCTATCATTTAATAAAAAATAATCATGAATATAGTTATCCTATCTAGGAATCCGCATTTATACTCAACTCAACGTTTGGTTGAGGAAGCAAAAAAACGCAATCATAGAATTGAAGTTATCGACCCATTAAAGTGCGATATCATCATTGAAAAAGAAAAACCTACCATATATTATAAAGACCGTTATCTGGATTATGTAGATGCTATTATACCACGAATTGGTGCATCGGTTACATTCTATGGCTGTGCTGTGGTAAGGCAATTTGAAATGATGGGAGTCTTTTCTATTGTTTCATCGGGTGCTATTTTGCGTTCTCGCGATAAATTAAAAAGTTTACAGCTTTTAAGCAAAGCAGGAATTGGCATGCCAAAAACGGTTTTCACCAATTATTCTCGCGATGTAGAAGAAGTTATAGAACACGTTGGTGGTGTTCCAGTTATTATAAAACTACTAGAAGGCACGCAGGGTTTAGGTGTGGTTTTAGCTGAAACAAAAAATGCTGCCGAATCGGTTTTAGAAGCCTTTAATGGTCTAGAAGCACGCGTTATTGTTCAAGAATTTATTAAAGAAGCCAAAGGAGCAGATTTGCGTGCCTTAATAGTAGACGGTCAAGTGGTAGGTGCTATGAAACGCCAAGGTAAGGATGGCGAATTTCGTTCCAACTTACATAGAGGCGGATCGGCAAATATTATTAAATTAAGTGATGGTGAAATTCGTTTAGCTATGGAAGCTGCTCGCGCTTTAAAACTTCCTGTTTGTGGTGTGGATATGTTACAATCATCCAGAGGACCTTTACTATTAGAAGTCAATTCTACTCCAGGATTAGAAGGTATAGAAGGTGCAACAGGTAAAAATATTGCTAAAGCCATTATTTCCTTTATTGAGCGAAATAAAAAATAAATATGTCGCAAAAAATCATAACCATTTTAGGTGAAAATATTGAGCCAGGCAAAAGCTACGAGCTTAATTTTGATGTTGCCAAACTCCACACAGCATCCTCTATTGATGTACCCATAATTATTGAACGCGCCAAAAAAGAGGGCCCAACGGTTTTATTAACAGCGGGTATTCATGGTGATGAATTAAATGGTATTGAAATTGTGCGCCAACTTATTGCAAAAGGCATTAATAAACCCAAATGTGGAACCATTATTTGTATCCCAATTATTAATATTTTTGGTTTTATTAATTTAAGTCGAGAATTCCCAGATGGTCGCGATTTAAATCGGGTTTTTCCTGGATTAAAAAATGGATCGTTAGCGAGCAGAGTCGCTTATAAATTAGTAAATGAAGTATTAAACCAAGTTGATTATGTACTTGATTTTCATACAGGAGGTGCTGGTCGTTTTAATGCACCACAAGTCCGTATTGTTAAAAACAGTAATAGATTAGATGCGTTAGCTAAAACCTTTGGTGCGCCTTTTGTTTTGTATTCAAAAAATTTAAAAAAGTCTTTTAGAGATACATCCTATAAAGCGGGTATTTCTATGTTGTTGTTTGAAGGTGGGAAATCGCATCATATAGATGTAAACATTACCAATACTGGTGTTAATGGTGCCAAACGTGTACTGAATAGTCTAGGTATGTTAGGTTCTAAATTTAAAGTTACCGAGCCCAAACAAAAACCCGTATTTATTATGGCCAGCAAATGGCAACGTGCCAATTATTCTGGGATGTTTAAAGCTTCGGTTATTACAGGAACCAAAGTAAAAAAAGATGATATTCTTGGAAATATTACCGATCCTTATGGCAAATTTAATCACTTTGTTCGTGCTGAAAGTTCTGGTTATATTATTAATGTGAATGAATCACCATTGGTGTATCAAGGTGATGCTTTGTTTCATATTACGGCTCGTTTAAAGCATTAAGCATTTAATTGGGTAGAATATGACGAAATCGGAATTACGAAAAATCTATAAACAAAAACGGCAAGCACTTTCATCTGAGACGATTGACAATTTAAGCTTTCAGATTGCTAATAATCTATTACAGTTAGCCATTTGGGATTTTTCTTATTACCATATTTTTCTATCTATAACCGAACAAAAAGAAATTAACACCGATTATATTTTAAGTATTCTTTCCGGAAAAGATAAACATATTATTGTTTCAAAAAGTGATTTTTCAACTACCAATCTATCGCATTTCTTATTAACAGATGCTACTCTAATTAAAAAAAACAAATACCATATTCCGGAACCTGTGGATGGGATTCCTATAGCTTCAAATTTAATTAACGTGGTGTTTATTCCTTTATTAGCTTTTGATAAGCAAGGCCATCGTGTTGGTTATGGCAAAGGGTTTTATGATAGTTTCTTAAAAGACTGCAAACCTGAAACCCTTAAAATAGGACTTTCCTTTTTTGAAGCTGAAAACCATATTGAAGGCATTTTTGAAAATGATGTGCCTTTGGACATTTGTGTGACACCAAATAAAACGTATCAGTTTTAATTGTGCCTAAAGTAATATTTCTATTTATGAATGATAAAAGCAGAAATGAAGTAATTGGCGCTATAATAATGGCAATTTTAATTTACTATGTTCTGAAATATATTTTTGGCTAGAAGATTAGACCATAATTGTTTAAAACATTCTAAATTATAGCTTTAAGTGAAATGTTATGAGCTATTTAACTTTGTAGCTTTGAAACCCTGACGCTTCAATTTTTACGCGAAAGCTCTTTTATTAAACACAATTAATAATCCGAAACCTGTACTTATAGCCATATCAGCTATATTAAAAACAGGCTCGAAAAAGGTGAAATATTCACCACCATAAAATGGTAACCATTCTGGCAAATAGCCTTTCCACAACGGGAAATAAAGCATATCTACTACTTTACCATGAAACAAATTATCATAACCACCCGAAGCAGGCATAAAACTAGCTACTTGACTAAAACTATCATTAAATAAAACGCCATAAAAAACGGAATCTATAATATTCCCCAATGCGCCTGCAAATATTAATGCTACTGCCCAAATGAGAATTTGCGACTGTTGCTTTTTGGTGGCATCATATAACCAGTAACCAATTCCAAAAATAGCAACAATCCTAAAAAGAGTTAACGAAATTTTAGCCGTCCTATCTGAAATAAAACTCACAAAATCGCTAATCTTGGTTCCCCAGGCCATGCCATCATTTTCAATAAAATAAATTTTAAACCAACTAAAAACGCTCACGTCCTCGCCTAAAACGAAATGTGTTTTTATATATATTTTACTCACTTGATCTATTAGTAAAATGAGAATTATAAAAAGAATGGATTTTTTTAAAGACATAATAGGTTCTAGTTCTTTGGAACTATTTTAAAATTGAAGCACAAAAATAGCACTATTATTGGGTTTTTGTTACGCTTATATTACCATTTATGGAATTCAATGAAATTTGATTTGTTCCTAATGATATTTTTTCTTGCGTAATAACTCCTTGCTTTGTGTTTAAATCTAATTTTCCAGAACGTACTTCCAATTCTATATTTCCATGCAGAGTATCCACTTGTAAACTACCTGTATATTTTTGAGCCTTAAAATGACCGTTTAATAATTCGGCTGTCAAAAATTTAAATGTTCCTGATGCGAAAACAGATGCAATATCGCTAGTAATTGTTACTGTTAAATTTTCAGGAATTTCCAGCGTTAATTCGATGGATATTTTTTTATGAGCCGCTAACTTATCATCTGGTTTCACAAATAAAGGTTGGTAAGCACTTCCAATAAAAAGCGTATCATTTTCTTGATATGTTTGTAATACGATTTGTTCATTATTTTCGCCTTCTACCTGTAAATCCATAGAT
>DIAL01000014.1:42538-47673 GCA_002414705.1 Flavobacteriaceae bacterium UBA5079 | reverse complement strand
CCTGTAAATCCATAGATACAATTTGTACTGGTTTTGTGGCTATTTTAATTTTGAATATGGTATTTCCAGCAATATCAATAGTGGAAATTTTTGAAGCATCAACAATCCGTTGCATCCCTTTTTGAGCAAAGATTTGTGCAGAAAGTAAAATAAATAATATGGTTAATGTTACGGTTTTCATAAAACTAAAAACGCTCCAATAGAAATTGAAGCGTTTTTTATTATTTAAACATGTGAAATTTATTGTTGCATATTTTTCGCTTCAATACTCAATGTAGCATGAGGCACCAATTTTAAACGTTCTTTTGCAATTAATTTATTGGTAACACGACACACACCATACGTTTTATTTTCAATACGAATTAACGCATTTTTTAAATCGCGAATAAATTTTTCTTGACGAATAGCTAATTGCGCATTCGCTTCTTTACTCATGGTTTCGCTGCCTTCTTCAAACGCTTTAAATGTAGGCGATGTGTCATCGGTTCCATTATTTAAATCGTTCATATAGGCACTTTTTATAAGCTCTAAATCGTGTTTTGCTTTTTCAATCTTCTCTTGAATAAGCGTTTTGAATTCAGCTAAATCTTTATCTGAATATCTAACATTGATATCTTCTCCCATATTCTTAATGTTTTTTAATAGACAATTTGGTTGTTATTGCATCAAAAGCAATTTCTATACCATTTTCAATTTCTTCTTTAAGCTCCAACGTTTCCGTTAATGTTTCTGCTTTAATATACGCTAAATTTTTAGCAATGGCTTCTAAAATGTCATCATGTTTTTTAATACATACTTCTATTCTATCTGTTACTTCAAAACCAGAATCTTTACGTAAATTTTGAATACGATTAACAAGCTCTCGAGCTATACCTTCAGAACGTAATTCTTCTGAAATTGTCACATCCAAAGCCACTGTTAACGCACCTTCATTTGCAACTAACCAGCCTTCAATATCTTGAGACGTAATCTCCACATCAGCGCGTTCCAAAGTAATGTTTTTTTCGTTAATTTCAACATCAATTTCACCCTTTTGCTCGATTATTTTAATCTGTTTAGCATCAAACTGTTGAATAGCATTTGCCATCAACTTCATATCTTTACCAAAACGTGGCCCTAAGGTTTTAAAATTGGGCTTAATTTGCTTCACTAAAATTTCTGAAGCATCTTCTAAAATCTCTATTTCTTTAATGTTTACTTCATGTTTAATCAGATCTGCTACTGCTAAAATTTCTTCTTTTTGTTGTTCACTATCAACAGGAATCATAATTTTCTGTAATGGCTGACGCACTTTAATTTTTTCTTTAGCACGTAAGGATAAAACCAATGAAGAAATAGTTTGTGCAGCTTCCATTTTTCGCTCTAAAGATTTATCAACAAAACGCGCATCAAACTTTGGAAAGTCTGCTAAATGAACACTTTCAAATCCTTCTTTATTAGTTGCTGTATTTAAATCCATGTACAACCTATCCATAAAGAATGGTGCAATTGGTGCTGCTAATTTAGCGATGGTAACCATACACGTATACAGCGTTTGATAAGCCGATAATTTATCGGTTTGATAATCGCCTTTCCAGAAACGTCTTCTGCTTAAACGCACATACCAGTTACTTACGTAATCTTGTGTGAAATCTGAAATAGCACGAGCTGCTCTCGTTGGTTCATATTCTGCGTAGAATGTGTCTACTTTTTGAATAAGAGTGTGTAATTCCGACAGGATCCAACGGTCTAATTCTGGGCGATTTTCTAATGGAATTTCAGCTTCTTCGTATGTAAATGAATCTAAATTGGTATACAAACTAAAAAACGAATAGGTATTGTAAAGTGTTCCGAAAAACTTACGTTTCACTTCTTCTATGCCTTCTAAATCGAATTTTAAATTATCCCACGGATTGGCATTTGCTATCATATACCAACGCGTAGCATCTGCTCCATAGGTTGATAAAGTCTCAAACGGATCAGCAGCATTGCCTAAACGTTTGGACATTTTCTGGCCGTTTTTATCTAAAACGAGTCCGTTAGAAACGACATTTTTATATGCAACCGAATCGAAAACCATAGTTCCAATAGCGTGCAGCGTATAAAACCAACCTCTGGTTTGATCGACACCTTCGGCTATAAAATCGGCTGGGAAAGATTCATTTTTGTCAATTTTTTCCTTGTTTTCAAATGGATAATGCCATTGAGCATAGGGCATGGAACCTGAATCGAACCAAACGTCAATTAAATCAGCCTCACGTTTCATAGGTTTTCCTGATGGCGAAACCAATACGATGCCATCAACAATGTTTTTATGCAAATCGATTTTCGCATAGTTTTCATCCGAATTGTTTCCAACTTCAAAGCTTGCGAATATATCTTCACTCATGATACCTGTGTCAACGGCACGTAGCATTTCAGCTTTTAATTCTTCAACGGATCCGATACAAATTTCTTCTTTGCCATCTTCGGTACGCCAGATTGGCAATGGAATTCCCCAATAACGCGAACGTGATAAATTCCAATCGTTGGCATTGGCTAACCAATTTCCAAAACGTCCTGTTCCTGTGGATTTTGGTTTCCAATTAATGGTTTCATTAAGTTCGAACATGCGGTCCTTAACGTCAGTAATTTTAATAAACCAAGAATCTAACGGATAATATAAAATTGGTTTATCTGTACGCCAGCAATTTGGATAGCTGTGTTTATACTTTTCGACCTTAAAGGCTTTATTTTCTTCTTTTAATTTAATGGCAAGTTCCACATCAATAGAACGTTCTGGAGCTTCACCATCATTATAATATTCGTTTTTTACATACTTACCAGCAAATTCTCCCATTTCTGGACGAAATTTACCTTGTAAATTTACCAATGGCACTAAGTTTCCATTTTCATCTTTTACCAACAATGGTGGCACTTCTGGTGTGGCTTGTTTGGCTACCAAAGCATCATCTGCTCCAAAAGTTGGTGCTGTATGTACAATTCCAGTTCCGTCTTCTGTCGTTACAAAATCGCCAGCAATAACTCTAAATGCATTTTCAGGGTTATCATTTGGCATGGCATAAGGCAATAATTGCTCATAAGTAATACCAACTAAATCGGTTCCTTTAAACTCTTTAACTACGAAATAAGGAATTTTTTTATCGCCAGATTTGTAGTCTAATAATTCCGGTTTTGTTTCAACACGTTTAAATTTCCCATCAAACTGATTGTTTACTAGCGGTTTTGCTAATACCACATTTATAGGTTCAAACGTGTATTGGTTATAGGTTTCAACCAACACATAATCAATTTTCGGACCAACAGTTAATGCTGTGTTACTTGGTAATGTCCAAGGTGTCGTTGTCCAAGCAAGGAAGTAAATATCACCTTCATTTTGTAAGAAATCTGGTAACGAATTTTCACTCGCTTTAAACTGCGCAACAACAGTAGTATCGGTTACATCTTGATAGGTTCCTGGCTGATTTAACTCATGTGAACTCAACCCTGTTCCCGCTTTTGGCGAATACGGCTGAATGGTATACCCTTTATAAATGAGGCTTTTATTATAAATTTCTTTTAATAACCACCAAACCGATTCCATATATTTTGGATCGTAAGTAACATACGGATTATCCATATCTACCCAATAGCCCATTTTTTCAGTCAGGTCGTTCCAAACGTCTGTGTAACGCATAACGGCTTTTCGGCAAGCTGCATTGTAATCTTCCACTGAAATGGTTTTACCAATATCTTCTTTGGTAATGCCTAATTCTTTTTCAACACCCAATTCAATAGGCAAGCCATGTGTATCCCAACCAGCTTTACGCTTTACTTGGTAGCCTTTCATGGTTTTATAACGCGGAAAAATATCTTTAATAGCACGTGCTAAAACGTGGTGTACTCCAGGTAATCCGTTTGCGGAAGGAGGCCCTTCAAAAAACACAAATGGTTCAGCACCTTCACGTGTTGTAACACTTTTTTCAAATACGTTATGTTGTTTCCAATAATCAAGGATATCATTAGCTACTTGTGGCAAGTCAAGTCCTTTATATTCAGGGAATTTATTACTCATAATTTCATTCATTCGTTTCGACCTGCGAAATTAATGATTTTTAGATAAATACCTGTTGAATTTAAAGCGAAATAGAGAAGAAAATGCTTAAAGTGTAATTATGGGTAAAATCTTTGGACCTACAACAAAAAACCATAATACAAAACTAACCATTGAAGCGGGAAGTGCAAACATTAAAATTTGCTTCTGCATGGATTTGTTACAAATATTGAAAAACAGCACAAAAGCTATAATTAAAATTGCAATATTCTTCAGAAAACTTAACCATTCAGGAAGCGTTTCTAGTGCGAAATATTCAGAAATAAAAATATAATCTAGCAGGCGTTCTAGCGTATCAAATAACTGGAAAGAAAAAACGGCTAACAAAATCCAATCAACATATTTAAAATTCCGTTTGGATCGATTGCGTCTGAATAAAAATATTGAAGCAACCAAAGAAACAACTAAAAAGAAATAAAACACAACTGAATGAAAAACTACAAATTGTACACCTAAAACCTTTTTAGACTCTAAAATTTCTTGACATCCAACTAAAAGACCTAAATAATTAAACGTGTAAATGTCTGAAACAGCTCCTGAATTTAAGACTGCATCAAAAACAATGTAGGAGAGATTATAAAATTGCGTTTTAATTGGAAAAAACAACAAAAACAAACATGAAACGAATATATGCTGTTTTGATATTTAAATTGCTTTCATAAAAAATATCATTAAACAATAAACCCAACTAAATCCTCAATTTTAGAAATCAATTGAATTTTTATCGCAGTATTTTTTAAGGCAATTTTATTGTATTTCGACACAAATATGGTGGAAAACCCTAATTTTTCAGCCTCCAGAATCCGCTGTTCCACACGCTGAACGGGTCTTATTTCTCCAGACAAACCAACTTCAGCTGCAAAGCAATAATCCTTTGGTAAGGACACATCTTCATTGGATGATAATATAGCAGCAACCACGGCTAAATCGATAGCTGGATCGTCTACAGTTATACCACCTGTAATGTTCAAAAAGACATCTTTAGCACCTAAACGGAAACCAGCGCGTTTTTCTAAAACCGCTAATAACATATTTAATCTTTTGGCATTAAAACCGGTTGCAC
>DIAL01000014.1:36045-42360 GCA_002414705.1 Flavobacteriaceae bacterium UBA5079 | reverse complement strand
TGCTGTACTAACCAAGGCTTGAACTTCTATCATTAAAGGCCGCATGCCTTCAAGAGTTGCAGCAATAGCATTACCCGATAAATCTTCATCCTTTTTAGAAATGAGTATTTCCGACGGATTGGAAACTTCACGCAATCCAGAACCTTGCATTTCATAAATTCCTAATTCGTTGGTTGAGCCAAATCGGTTTTTATTAGCACGTAAAATGCGAAATACATGATTCCGATCGCCTTCAAATTGTAAAACTGTATCCACCATATGTTCCAAAATTTTGGGACCTGCAATATTTCCGTCTTTGGTAATATGACCAATTAATACCACAGGTGTAGCGGTTTCTTTGGCAAATTTAATCAGTTCCGTTGTACATTCTTTAATTTGTGAAATACTTCCTGACGAAGATTCAATATAATCACTATGAAGTGTTTGAATAGAATCCACCACCACAATATCTGGCTCTAATTCTTCAATTTGTTTGAAGATATTTTGGGTCTTGGTTTCCGTTAATATGTAACAGTGATTGCTATTTGGATTTATCCGTTCCGCACGCATTTTTATTTGCTTCTGACTTTCTTCACCTGAAACATACAAGGTTTTGTAAGGTAATTTTAAAGCAATTTGTAGCAACAAGGTACTTTTTCCGATTCCTGGCTCACCACCCAAAAGTGTTAAAGATCCTGGCACAATACCACCACCCAAAACACGATTAAACTCACCATCAAGCGTTTGCATACGTGCTTCTTGTGATGCATCAATTTCGTTGATTAACAAGGGTTTTGAAGCGCGTTTAGTACCAGAAGATGCTGGTGTTTTCCAGTCGCTTTTTTCGGGTTTCTGAAGTACTTCTTCTGCAATCGTGTTCCACTCTTTACAAGCTGTGCATTGCCCTTGCCATTTGCTGTATTGCGAACCACAATTCTGACAAAAAAATGTTGTTTTTACTTTAGCCATATTCCTCTCCTAGCCTCTCCAAAGGAGAGGGATTATTCAAACTATTGAAATAAAAATTTATTAATATCCAAAATCCGCTTTAATAGCATCTGCGCGGCGCAACATTTCGTCTTTAGTAATTCCGCCAATTTCTTGTAAAACATAGGCGGTTTGATAGGCTTTCATAGCACGTTTAGGCTCGCCTGTTTCTTCATAAAAACGGGCTATATAATAATTTCCTAAAAGCGTATCTGGATATTCTTTTCGTGCTAGTTTACCTAATTCTTCAAAATATTCAAATTTTTCAGATTTATTAATAGCCGCTTCAACAGCATTAAAATCGTTAATTAAAATAGGCTTATCAATATCAAATAAATCCTGAATGGTTTGATATTTTTCGGTTAAATAAATAACTGGAGACCCTTCTAATTTTAAAATCGTGTCTTTATATTCTGTTTTACTAATGGGCTGAAACACGAAGAAAATATCTTCTAGAGCATTTGGAATTGCATGTGCTGGCAAGGCATAATGTGATGCTTTTTCAAACGAATCAAATGAATACAAGAAGTTTTTATTTTCTATTCCAGACAGAGCTGTATTTAAAACGTCTGTGTCTTCTTTTAGTTTTGCAATGTCATTTGCTGACGTGGCTAAATAATAAAATATTTTACGTTCTACTTTTGGTAGTTTTTCTGTTAAATACACTTGCATATCTGGTGCTAAATCTGGACTAATAGTAACATAGGCTTGAAATAATGGTTGCGCTTTTAGCAAAAAGTAATTGATAAAATTAGCTGTACGATCATGACCAATAACTACTCGGAAATTAACCGTTCTATAAGTATCATCAATGTATGACAACAATTCCATACCAAGAAATTCATAAAAAGCAGCACCTGTTTCTATGGGAAGTGAATTTTGTTCGGAATACATAACATCGGCAGAGCGACTATCTACTTGATTTATGCCAACAACAATACTTTCTGGCATATCTTCCCAATACGAATAGTAGTCTACATTTCCAGCTACGGCTTCAAACATATAATCGCCATCCAAGACAACAATAACCGGATAAGATTTATCAGGATTTGCATCATAACCACGTGGTAATTGAATTTTAATTTCACGTGTTGTTCCTAATTTAGCAGACTCCAAAGGATGATATATGACTTGAGATTGTATCGTGGAAATACTGAACAAAAGAACAAATAGAAAGGCTAGTTTTTTCATGTGTAAGCTATATAATATTTAGGGCAAGTTATGAAAATATGCCTAAATAATTTATGGTATTAAAAAGAAAATATAACGACGTGTTAGTTGGAATCTGTTTGGTGTGAATCATTATTTCTATTAAAAATGGGCAAGTATAATAATGATAAACCTCCAAATAAAATAATGAGCAAGGTTTGCGATGTCCAAATTATCCAACCAAAAGCAATACTTGGAGCTTCTGCAATAGAAAAAATAGAAAATGCCGCATAAATGGCTATTGGATATGAGCCAATTCCGCCATTGGTAGCAGCAATACTAAACGTTGCAGATATAAAGCCAATGAGAATTGCACCTAAAGTTAGCCCATTTAAAGCATCAACTGAAAATGACGTTGTGTAAAACATGAGCACGTACATGACCCAAATAAAAACAGTATGAAATAGAAATGCCCATTTTTTCTTCATTTTAAAAATACTCAACGCACCTTCTGCAAGACCTTTAATAAAATTTTTAATTTTTAAACCGAAACCAGCTTTGCTTTTTCGGATGTAGACTATAAAAACAACTAAAAATACAATAGCAAACAGCAGATAAATAAGTAAAGTTTTAGGATTAAAACGCTCTAAAAAAAATGAGGATATAAAATCAAATTGTAAAATAAGAGCAATTCCAATAATAGTTAGAAGCATAATAACATCTGCAACGCGCTCTGCTACAATGGTGCCAAGTCCTTTTTCAAAAGGCACACCTTCATAGGTTGTTAAAATGGATGCTCTTGCAACTTCGCCAGCACGAGGAATGGTATAATTAATAAGATATGCTGAAAAAACAGCCATAAAACTATTACCAAATTTTACTTTATAACCCATAGGTTCTAACTGAAACAACCAACGATATGATCTAGACAAATGACTTAAAAACCCGAAAAACATACCAAGACCGATATAAAAGTAATTGGCGTTTTTAAAATAATCTAGCAGTTCTGACAATGGTACTTTAGATAAAGAATACCCTATTAAAAAAACTCCCAACAGAATTGGGAGTATAATTTTAAGATATTTCTTTAGTATAGGATTCACTATTTATTTCAGTAGATTGTTCTCTTCATTAGGAAAAACTAAAGATGGCTTAAACACTTTAGCGTCTTCAATATCCATAAACGCGTAGGTTATTAGAATTAAAATATCGCCTGGCGATACTTTCCTTGCTGCTGCGCCATTAAGGGTAATTTCGCCACTATTTCGTGGACCAGGTATACAATAGGTTTCTAAACGCTCACCGTTATTGTTGTTAACGATTTGTACTTTTTCACCTTGAATAATATTGGCAGCTTCCATTAAGTCTTCATCAATAGTAATACTACCAATATAATGAAGTTCGGCACCTGTACATTTTACGCGGTGAATTTTAGATTTTACGACTTGAATTTGCATGTGGCAAAGATAATTAATTTAATGCGATATTATCAATTAGTCTAATATCGTCTGCATAAACAGCAATAAATGCTCTATACGTTTTGGTTTTTGATTTACGTGTTACGGGTTTCAGCGTTTCTTCATCAGCAATTATAAAATATTCTAATTGTAATAAATCATGATTACTAAAGGCGTTTTCTACCCATTCTGTAACATATTTAGCACTTTTTGTGCCAAACTGTTTTTTGGCAGTTTCTAGTGTTTTATATATAAAAGGTGCTGCTTTTTTATAATCTGGTTTTAAGCGTTCATTTCTAGAGCTTAATGCCAAACCATTAGAATCTCTATGAATTGGACAACCATGGATTGTAACAGGAATTTGATGTTTTTCAACCAGTTTTTTAATGATGGCAAGTTGTTGGAAATCCTTTTGCCCAAAATAAGCATTATCGGGTTTTACTATTTCAAATAAACGTTTTACAATAGTACCAACACCATCAAAATGGCCTTCACGAAAACGCCCTTCCATTTCATACTCCAAACCATCAAAACTAAAACGTTCTGCTTTGGTTTCTACTTCATAAATATCCGCTACTTCTGGCGCGTAAACAATAATAGTGTTAGAAACTGATGCCAAAAGTTCGGTGTCCCGTTTTAATGTTCTTGGATAATTTTTTAAATCTGTTGCGTTATCAAACTGCGTTGGATTCACAAAAATACTTACTACAGCTATATCATTTTGCTGAAGTGCCTCGGCAACTAAAGACAAATGTCCTTGGTGCAATGCACCCATAGTTGGCACAAAGCCAACACTAAATTGCTGGTCTTTTAGACCTTGCAAATGTTTTTCAATTTCCTTTCTTTCTGTAAAAACAATCACTTAATAAAAATTTAACGCGTGCAAACTTAATATTTTACGGGCAATTAGCATAAATTTTTGTAATTTTGCGTGTTTTTTATTTTGAACTTCAAAAGCTATTTAATATTATGAAAGATAAGAGGATATTATATGTATCATCTGAAGTAGTTCCGTATTTACCTGAAACTGAAATTTCATCCATGTCCTTTGAAACTCCTAGAATGGTGAATCAATTGGGTGGACAGATAAGAATTTTCATGCCACGATACGGTAATATTAATGAACGCAGACATCAATTACACGAAGTTATAAGACTTTCTGGAATCAATTTGGTTATAAATGATTTGGATATGCCACTCATTATTAAAGTTGCTTCTATTCCAAAAGAGCGTATTCAAGTATACTTTATAGATAATGATGAATACTTTAAGCGTAAAGCCACACTAACTGATGAAGACGGGAATTTATTTCCGGATAATGATGAGCGTGCCATATTTTTCGCTAAAGGTGTGATTGAAACGGTTAAAAAATTAAACTGGTCGCCAGACATAATTCATGTTCATGGATGGTTAGCTTCTTTGTTACCATTGTATTTAAAAGAATATTATAAAGATGAACCGTTATTTACCGACAGTAAAATAGTAACATCCGTTTATAGTAAAAGCTTTGATGGCTCGTTAAACAAAGACATGTTTAACAAAATAAAATTCGATAACATTAACGAAGCCGCTATTAAAACTTTGGAAGACCCGACCTACAATAATGTTATGAAGGTTGCAATTGACTATTCTGATGCTTTAATTATTGGCTCGGAAGAACTTCCTGAAGATTTAACAAAACATTTAAAAGATTCTAAAAAACCTGTTTTAGATTACAAGCCCAAAGATGAGTTTAGTGAAGCCTATGCTGAATTTTTCACCACAGAGGTGTTAAACTAAACTATTTGAGCTAAATATTTACTATGAAAAAAACATTTAACCTGTATAAATCTATAGCAGTTTTAGGCTGTTTATTATTAACAGTTATAGCCTGCGAGAAAGATTTCTCAACTATTGAAAGTGATATTGAAGGTATAAAAGATTTTACTACTGATGGTAAAATTTTTAGTGCTGTTATATATGACCAAAAATTAGAGCCAGTTCAAACAAATGCGCTACCATCTAACTTATTAGGTATTTATTCTGACAAAATATATGGTAAAACAACAGCCAATATTGTTACGCAGGTTTTACCAACAAGTTTTAACTTTAATTTTGGAGAGAATCCGAGTGTGGATTCGGTATATTTAACCATTCCTTATTACTCTAAAGTCACTGGTTCTGGTGATGACGGTTTTAGCACTTACGAATTAGACTCCGTTTTTGGAGGCAATCAAGGTTTTAACCTTTCCATATATCAGAATAATTACTTTTTACGTGATTTTGATCCTGGAACTGAATCGGTTGAACCTCAAAAATTCTATTCCAATGCGAATGAAACCATAAATTTCGATAATTATGTTGGGCAATTATTAGGTTCAGAATCTGATTACACGCCAAGCCCTGAAGCAGACCCTGTATATGGAATTAACGAAGAAACAGATGAATTAGAGGTTATAAATAGAATTGTACCTAGTTTATATTTAAAACTTAACAATGACAACGAATTCTGGGATAACTTATTTTTCTTCTATACAGAAAACCCAGGTTCTCAAACAGAATTAAGTAATCCAAATAACTTTAAAGATTACTTTAGAGGATTATATTTCAAAGCTGAAGACAACAACAATGATGGTAATCTGGCTATGATGGATTTTTCGCAAGGTAACATTGTTATATATTACAGCACAACAGTCACTGATGTTGATGACGAAGGTAATTCCGAAGAAACCATAGAGCAACGAAGAATAGTAATGACTTTTTC
>DIAL01000014.1:23677-35946 GCA_002414705.1 Flavobacteriaceae bacterium UBA5079 | reverse complement strand
AAGAATAGTAATGACTTTTTCAGGCAATCGATTAAATACAATTGAAAACTCTGATTCTGTAAAGAACATAATCAATAATACGACATCCTCATCTAACACAGATTTGGTAAATGGCGATAATAACGTATATTTAAAAGGTGGTGAAGGAAGTTATGCTGAAATAGATTTATTTTCTGGGAATATGGATGATGAAAATGGTAATAGCGTTCCAGCTTTAGACTATTTTAAAAGTAAAGAAGGGAAATGGCTAATTAATGAAGCTAATTTAACCGTGTATGTTAACCAAAATGAGGTTAATAATTCTAATCAAGAGCCAGACCGTGTCATTATTTATGATCTCAAAAATAACACGCCAATCATAGATTATTTCTTTGACCCATCAATTAGCACAACAGATCCTTTAAATTCTAGGATCAATTATTCGGAAAAATTAATACGTGACGGAAATAATAAAGGGTTAAAGTATAAATTTAGATTAACAGAACACGTAAAGAATATTCTATTACGCGATTCTACAAATTTAAAACTAGGTGTTTATGTAACAACTAACATAAATTTAACTCAAAATGCTAGCGTACTAAATGTGCCAAGTGAAAAAATATCAACTGGGTCTGTTTTATCTCCAAGAGGAACTGTCCTTCATGGAAGCAACCAAAATGTTCCCGATACTAAAAAAATGAAATTCGAAATTTTTTATACTGAACCTAATAACAATTAAGATATGTGTGGTATTGTAGGATATATAGGTCATCGTGAGGCTTACCCAATCGTAATTCAAGGACTAAAACGTTTAGAATACAGAGGCTATGATAGCGCTGGTGTTGCTCTTTTTGATGGTACTGAATTAAAGGTCTGCAAGACTAAAGGTAAGGTTGCTGATCTAGAAAAACTTGCAACAACAGACATTACAACAAATGGCAACATTGCTATTGGACATACGCGTTGGGCAACACACGGTGTCCCTAATGATGTTAATGCACACCCACATTACTCCAACTCTGGAGATTTAGTTATTATTCATAATGGTATTATAGAAAATTACGACGCACTCCGAAAAGAATTAACATCAAGAGGATACACATTTAAATCAGATACCGATACCGAAGTCTTAATAAATCTAATTGAAGACGTTAAGAACAAGGAAAATGTAAAGCTGGGAAAAGCGATTCAAATCGCTTTAAATCAAGTTATTGGCGCTTACGCTATAGCGGTTTTTGACAAAAACAAACCAGACGAAATTGTTATTGCTCGTTTAGGAAGTCCTTTAGCAGTAGGTATTGGCGAAAATGAATTTTTTATAGCTAGCGATGCTTCACCTTTTCTAGAGTACACAAAAAATGCCGTGTATTTGGAAGATGAAGAAATGGCCATCATCCGCTTAGGGAAAGCTATTAAAGTAAGAAAAATTAAAGATGACTCTCTAGTTGTTCCTTACGTTCAAGAATTACAAATGAATTTAGAGCAGATTGAAAAAGGTGGATATCCACATTTCATGCTTAAAGAGATATTTGAACAACCAAATGCAATTAAAGATACATACAGAGGCCGATTATTAGCAAGAGAAGGCATAATTAGAATGGCTGGAATAGACGATAATCTAGATCGTTTTCTTAATGCTAATCGTATAATCATCGTTGCTTGTGGTACATCATGGCACGCTGGTTTAGTGGCCGAATATATTTTTGAAGATTTAGCACGAATTCCTGTTGAAGTAGAATATGCTTCGGAATTTAGATATCGAAATCCAGTTATTACAGATAAAGATGTAGTTATTGCCATATCACAATCAGGTGAAACTGCCGATACATTAGC
Source organism: Flavobacteriaceae bacterium UBA5079 (assembly GCA_002414705.1). GTDB lineage: Bacteria > Bacteroidota > Bacteroidia > Flavobacteriales > Flavobacteriaceae > Algorimicrobium. Next base: position 34,134 of record DIAL01000014.1, on the reverse strand, counting down.
TGCTATTAAATTAGCCAAGGCAAATGGCGCATTTGTTTTTGGTGTTTGTAACGTAGTTGGTTCTTCTATTGCTAGAGAAACCCATGCTGGAGCTTATACGCATGCTGGACCAGAAATTGGTGTTGCATCAACAAAAGCCTTTACAACTCAAATTACAGTTTTAACTTTAATAGCCCTAAAACTAGCAAAAAATAAAGGATCAATCTCTACTTCAGATTTTCATTACCATCTTCAAGAATTGGAATTGATACCTGAAAAAGTTGCCAAAGCCTTAAAATCTGACGAACACATAAAAGCAGTTGCCGACATATACAAAAACGCTAAAAACTGTTTATATTTAGGAAGAGGTTATAATTTTCCCGTGGCTTTAGAAGGTGCATTAAAACTCAAAGAAATTTCTTATATTCATGCAGAAGGCTATCCTGCTGCTGAAATGAAACATGGACCTATTGCTTTAATTGATGAACAGATGCCAATTGTTGTTATTGCAACAAAAAAGGGTCATTATGAAAAAGTGGTTAGTAATATTGAAGAAATTAGAGCTAGAAAAGGAAAAATAATAGGTATTGTAACTGAAGGAGACACCAATGTGAAGCAATTAGCCGATCATGTTATTGAAGTTCCAGAAACTCTTGAATCTCTTTCGCCATTATTAACAACTATACCTTTGCAGTTATTATCATACCATATAGCTGTTATGCTTGGTAAAAATGTAGATCAACCTAGAAATCTTGCAAAGTCCGTAACCGTTGAATAAGCAATTATTTTTAAGGTATCTTACTCATTGATACTAAGTTAGCTATCTAGCACTTAAAATATTCGTTACTATGCGCGCATAAAATTTTAGAATTTTTTGTTGAGTTTTATTATAATTATCTATATTGCTACTATAATAACTAACTTAAACAAAAAAATGAGATCAATTCTTTCAATTTTATTGTTGTTTTCTTGTGCAATAACATTTGCGCAAACAACAATTTCAGGAACAGTTGTAGATGGAAATGAGCAACCTATTCCTGGCGCAAATGTCATTGTAACAGGAACGTCAACCGGAACTATTACCGATTTTGATGGCGCATTTACTATTACAGTATCCCAAAACCCACCATTTACTATACAAGCTAGTAGTGTTGGATTCGAATCTGCTTCACAAGAAGTAGCTTCTAGTAGTGATTCTATTAAACTAATCCTTTCTGAAGGAACATCTTTAGATGAAGTCGTTATTTCAGCTTCAAGAACACCAGAACGTATTTTTGAATCACCAGTTACGGTGGAGCGCTTTGGTTTAAAAGAAATTAAAAACACCGCTTCTGTGGATTTTTATGATGGTTTAGAAAACTTAAAAGGTGTAGATGTAAACGTAAATAGTTTAACATTCAAATCTGTTAACACCAGAGGTTTTGCATCCTTCTCAAATACCCGTTTTATGCAATTGGTAGATGGTATGGACAACTCTACACCCGCTTTAAACTTCCCAATAGGAAATTTAGTTGGTATGATGGAAACAGATGTCTTAAGTGTGGAATTATTACCTGGAGCAGCTTCTGCACTTTACGGAGCAAATGCTTTTAATGGTATTTTATTCATGCGTAGTAAAAACCCATTTGATCATACTGGAATTAGCGGTTATGTAAAACAAGGAATCACATCACAAGAAGCTGGTGGAGACAATAACTATACTGATGTTGGTATCCGTATGGCCTACAAGTTTTCAGATAAATTTGCTGCCAAAGTGAACTTTGGCTGGTTAAAAGGTACAGATTGGTTTGCTACTAACTACGATGGAAAACCTGGAACAGGTTCTACAAGAGCTGATGTAGGGTATGACGGTTATAATATTTATGGCGATGAAGTTTCTACAAACATTAGAGCTGCTTCAGGTGGTTTAGGTATTATTCCAGATGTTACAGTGAGTAGAACTGGTTATGAAGAACGTGACTTAACAGATTATAACGCAGAAAGTGTTAAAGCCGATTGGGGACTTTATTACAGACCATGGGCTAGTGATTTTGAAATAGCTTATGTAGGTAAAATTGGTACAGGATCAACCATCTATCAAGGTTCTAACCGATACAACATTGATAACTTTACCCAACAACAACATAAAATAGAAGTTAGAAATGATAATTTCTTTGTAAGGGCATATGTGGTAGCCGATAAAGCTGGTGACTCTTATGATATGACGGTTACAGGAATTCAAATTAATAGAGCTTGGAAAAGTGATGCGGATTGGTTTGGACAATACATTAATACATTTGCTGGAGCCACTTTAGGAGGCGCTAGTGAAGCCCAAGCCCATGCAGCCGCAAGAGCTCAAGCTGAATCTGGCCGTTTTCTGCCTGGTTCCCCTGAATTTAAAGCAGCATTTAATAGAAGTATAAACGATCCAGAATTAGCAACAGGTTCTAAATTTCAAGATGCGTCTAAATACTACCATTCTGATGCAAACTACAACTTTAGTCATTTAATTGATTTTGCTGAAATTCAAGTTGGAGGTTCTTTTAGACAATATGATTTAAATTCTTCAGGAACTATATATACGGATTTTGATGGCCCAATCCGATATTCGGAAGCAGGAGTTTACGGACAAATTCAAAAAGATTTAGACTTAAGCGATAATGTAAAATTAAAGTTAACTGGATCAGCTCGTTTTGATAAATCAGAATTGTTTGATGGTTTTGTATCACCAAGAATCTCTGCTGGTTTTACGGTTAATGAAAACCACAACATTAGAGGGTCTTTCCAAACTGGTTTTAGAAACCCAACAACACAAGATTTATTTATTGGTTTAGATGCTGGACCTTATGTTTTAATCGGTTCTGCTGAAGCAAATTTAGATCGTTACTCAAGACCTTATGATGTAAATAATGCTGGTCAAGCAAATTCTATAGTACAATCTGCTGGAAATGCTTACACCAATTCATATTCAAAAACATCCGTAGACAACTATTTAGGTAGTGGTAATACACCGGCTTCAAGGGATGCTAGCCTTTTAGTAATTGGTAATCCAGACATCGTGAAACCAGAACAAGTAACATCTTTTGAAGTTGGATACCGTGGAAAATTAAATCGTCTAATTGTAGATGCAAGTGTTTACTATAACTCTTACAAAGATTTTATTTCTAATGAAAGAGTGGTTGCTCCACTTTACGGAATAGTAGGTGATAATGCTTTATCAGTAGAGGCTATTAACTTTGATGATGTTCAAGAGTACCAAACCTATACAAATTCTAGTGTTAATGTAAATTCTTATGGTGCTGCTATAGGTTTATCAACTAAAGTATTTGGCAACTATGATTTAAGTGCTAACTACACATTTGCAAAACAAGAGTTTGACCAAGCCGCAGATCCAGATTTCAGAACTAGTTTTAATACACCAGAACACAAAGTGAAAATGTCTTTTGGAAACACCAATGTGGTTAAAAATATAGGATTTAATTTAGCTTGGAGATGGAGCGATTCTTACCTATGGCAAGCAACATTTGGTGATGGTGATGTTCCATCTTACCACACTGTAGATGCTCAAATAAGCTATACGATCCCTAAAATTAAATCTATAATTAAAGTAGGTGCTACCAATTTACTTGGTGACGAATATTTCACAGCCATTGGTACAGGACAAATAGGCTCTATGTATTATGCCTCAATAGTAATTAACAACTTATAAGATTATGAAAAAGATTAATATAAATGTAAAATATATTTGGTTATTTGCAGCTGCTTTAGCAATTTCTGCATGTAGCAATGATGACGATGCATCATCAGACATAGAAGCTCCAAAGCCAGCACTAGTAACTGGTGAGGCAAATTTTTCTAAATACATAGCCGTAGGTGCATCATTTTCTGCAGGCTTTACGGATAATGCTTTATTTATTGCAGCACAGCAAAATTCATTTCCTAATATGCTATCGCAAAAATTTGCGATAGCTGGAGGCGGATCTTTTACACAGCCCTTAATGGCTGATAATATTGGTGGTTTTGTTGCAGGACCTGCTGTAGTAGCCAATCCAAGACTGTTTTTTAATGGTGCTGGACCAGCTGTTTTAAATGCTACTCCAACTACTCAAATTACAGATGTACTATCAGGGTCGTTTAATAACTACGGTATTCCTGGATTAAAAAGTTTTCATTTAGGAGTACCTGGATACGGATTTGCTAACCCATACTTTGGCAGAATGGCATCTAGTCCTGGCGCTACCGTTTTAGGTGATGCTGTTAGTGAAACTCCTACATTTTTCACATTATCTGAAATTGGCGGAAATGATGTTTTGGGTTATGCTACCTCTGGTGGAACTGGTATGGACCAAACTGGCAATGTGGACCCATCAACTTATGGTGGTAATGACATTACAGACCCTAATGTATTTGCAGCTTCATTTAGCGCAGCTGTAGATGCTTTAATAGGTGCGAATAGTGCAAAAGGTGTCGTAACAAACGTACCATACATAGCATCTTTAGCTCACTTTACAACGGTTCCTTATAACCCAGTTCCATTAGATACTGATACCGCTAGTCAATTAAATGCTGGATATGCTACTTATAATGGTGGTTTACAATTTGCAGTTTCAAACAATCTTTTAACCGCTGACGAAGCTGCTGCTAGAACTATTGTATTTGAGGAGTCTGCTAATAATAGAATGGTAATTATCGATGAAGATTTAACAGATTTGTCTGGTTTCGGAATTCCTAGTTACAGACAATCAACTTCAAGCGATTTATTTGTTTTACCATTATCTTCATTAATACCACAAGGTTACGGAACTCAAATTCCATTAGAAGATAAATGGGTATTAATTCCAAGTGAACAAGCAGCTATTAAAACAGCTACTGATGCCTATAATGCAACCATAGAAGCGGTTGCAGCTAACAAGGGTTTAGCTGTTGTTGATTTTAAAGGTATTTTAGAGGATGCGGCTACTACTGGATATTCTTCAGGAAATTTTATATACACAACCGCTTTAGTACGTGGCGGCTTAATTAGTCTAGACGGAATCCATTTAACAGCTAGAGGTTACGCCATAGTTGCAAACGAAATGATGAAGGCTATAGATATTACTTATGGTAGTAATTTTGAAGCATCTGGCAACCTTATGGATGTTGGAACTTTTCCTACAAATTACCCACCAACTTTACGATAATAACAGTTATTTTTTCAAAAATATGAAAGCCCTCAATTAGAGGGCTTTTTTAATGTCAAAAAAAGGCCTATTTTTTAATATGGTTTTTAAATTAAAACTCATATATTTGCAGCGCGAAAACAGTAGGTGTTTTCATTGAATTAAATTGCATAATATTAAACATATAAGTAATGTCAAAAGTTACAGGTAAAGTTGCACAAATTGTAGGTCCAGTTATTGATGTTGAATTCGGAGCTGGTACTGAACTTCCAAAAATTTACGATTCTTTAGAAATCAAAAAAGCTGATGGATCTCTATTAGTATTAGAAGTACAATCTCACATTGGTGAAGACACAGTTCGTACTATCGCGATGGACTCATCAGATGGTTTAAGTAGAGGAACTGAAGTTGTTGCAACTGGTGCACCAATTCAAATGCCTATTGGTGAAGATGTTTACGGACGTCTTTTTAACGTAATCGGTGATGCTATTGATGGTATTGGTGATTTGCCAAAAGCTGGAGCTTCTGGTTTACCAATTCACAGACAGGCACCTAAATTTGAAGATTTATCAACCTCGACTGAAGTTTTATTCACAGGTATTAAAGTAATCGATTTAATTGAGCCTTATGCAAAAGGTGGTAAAATTGGTTTATTTGGTGGTGCTGGTGTAGGTAAAACAGTATTAATTCAAGAGTTGATTAACAATATTGCAAAAGGACACGGTGGACTTTCTGTATTTGCAGGTGTTGGTGAAAGAACACGTGAAGGAAATGATTTACTTCGTGAAATGTTAGAATCTGGAATTATCCGTTATGGTGATGATTTTATGCATTCTATGGAAAACGGTGGTTGGGATTTAACGAAAGTTGATAAAACTGCCATGAAAGAATCGAAAGCAACTTTCGTTTTCGGACAAATGAATGAGCCTCCTGGAGCACGTGCACGTGTTGCATTATCTGGTTTAACTATTGCAGAATATTTCCGTGATGGTGCTGGAGAAAGCCAAGGAAAAGATGTACTTTTCTTCGTAGATAATATTTTCCGTTTTACACAAGCTGGTTCTGAAGTATCTGCATTACTTGGTCGTATGCCTTCTGCTGTAGGTTACCAACCAACATTAGCAACTGAAATGGGTGCTATGCAAGAGCGTATTACATCAACAAAAAGAGGTTCTATTACATCTGTTCAAGCGGTATATGTACCTGCAGATGATTTAACGGATCCTGCGCCTGCTACAACATTTGCGCATTTAGATGCTACAACGGTATTGTCTCGTAAAATTGCCGAATTAGGTATTTATCCTGCTGTAGATCCATTAGATTCTACATCACGTATTCTTACTGCTGATATTTTAGGTAACGAGCATTATGACTGTGCACAACGCGTAAAAGAGTTATTACAGCGTTATAAAGAATTACAAGATATTATTGCCATTCTTGGTATGGAAGAATTATCTGAAGAAGATAAAATGGCTGTTGGTAGAGCAAGACGTGTACAACGTTTCTTATCACAACCTTTCCACGTAGCTGAACAATTTACAGGTCTGAAAGGTGTTTTAGTAGATATTAAAGAAACTATTAAAGGATTTAACATGATTATGGATGGAGAATTAGATCACCTTCCAGAAGCTGCCTTTAACCTTAAAGGAACTATTGAAGAAGCTGTAGAAGCTGGTGAGAAAATGTTAGCTGAAGCTTAAAACTAGTATGCAGTTTACGGTATCATTTGCAGTAGCAACTGAATACTTAACAATGTATACTAAATACTTAAAACTATGTATTTAGAAATTGTATCGCCAGAGGCAACGTTATTTAGTTCGGAAGTAGATTCTGTAATTTTACCAGGAATTAATGGTGAATTCGAAATGCTGAACAACCACGCACCTATCGTGTCGCTTTTAAAAGAAGGTATGATTAAAATTAATACCAATTCTCAAAGCACATTGGATCTTGATGAATTACATGCTTCTGTTACTCCACAAAAGGATAACAAGAAAATTTTAACATTGAATATCAGTTCAGGTACGCTTGAAATGAAAGATAATAAAGTAATTGTATTAGCAGACTAAACGCTAATTCGTTATATACATAACTAAAAAGACCTTACTTTTACTGTAAGGTCTTTTTTTTGTTTTAAACCTAAAGGTCTAATTTGATACTTAAACAGATATTTTGATTAGAAAAAATAATCCTATAGAATATATTTCTTGCCCATATTCTTACTACTAAAAGCCAAATCAATTATAGCACATTCACTTTAATCTTCTTCCAAAGATTAATAAGAACAAATCCGAAAATAATTGCTGCTCCCGTTAGTATAAGCGCATGCTGATACTCTCCATAAATGAAGTAGCCTGTTGCAAACATGACACTGTAAATCAAGGCACAACCCACTAACATAGCTAAAATTCCTGATGGTACACTCCACCCTTCTTTAGTATCAACCAATTCCAAATTATCTTTACGTGCTTCAGTAACTACTTTGTGCCAACCTGGACCTCCTGGTTGAATTTTCTTATAAAACTTCTGTAACACGATTTTACTTTCTGCTTGCGTTAAAAACGTAACTGCGACCCAAACAATTGTTGTTACTAAAACAATCATAGGGAATTTAGCCCATCCTGGCATAAGTGCATCATCACCAAAACAATAGATTCCAAAATATGTAAAATTTAAAATAACAGACACAAAACCAGAAACAAACATAGCCGAAATTTCGCTCCAGGCGTTTATGCGCCACCAAAACCAACGCAAAATAAATATAAGTCCTGTTCCAGCTCCAAACATTAAAATAATATCAAATAGCTGTAAAGCGTTTGTTAAAACCAAAGCCAATAAGGCACTGCAAACCATTAAAACAATAGTAGCTATTCTACCTACAGCTACCAATTGCTTTTCAGAAGCATCTGGATTAATTTGTTGTTTATAATAGTCGTTAACTATATAGGATGCTCCCCAATTTAAATGTGTGGAAATCGTACTCATATAAGCCGCAACCAAAGAAGCTAATACCAAACCTAATAAACCACTTGGTAACTTGGTAAGCATGGCAGAATACGCTAAATCGTGACCTAATTTATCTTCGGCGACTAATGGAAATGCTTCATGAATACTAGCTATATCTGGAAACACAACTAATGATGCCAAAGCCACAATAATCCATGGCCAAGGACGTAAGGCGTAATGCATAATATTAAAAAAGAAGGTGGCACCAATAGCATGATTTTCATTTTTGGCAGCCAACATACGTTGCGCAATATAACCACCTCCTCCTGGTTCGGCTCCTGGATACCAAGAACTCCACCATTGTACTGCCAGCGGAATAATTAACAACGTAATCAGCGCTTCTGTATTGGTAAAATCTGGTAATATATTTAATTTATTTGCTACGTTTTCATGTTGCAACATAGCTTCTAACCCACCAACTTCTGGTAAACCTACTAAATAATAGGCAGCCCCTAAAGCACCAGTCATGGCTGTGAAGAATAAAATAAAATCGGTGTAAACAACACCTTTAAAACCACCCAACGCACTAAATATAACCGTTATGGTTCCAGCATATATAACAGTTTCCCAAGGTTGCAAACCCAACATTATAGCACCAATTTTTATAGCTGCCAAGGTTACGGCAGACATGGCTAAAATATTAAATATTATACCCAAATAAATGGCCCGGAAAGCCCTTAAAAAACGTGCTGGCTTGCCGCCATAACGCAATTCGTAAAACTCGATATCGGTGTTAACTTCTGACTTTCTCCATAATTTAGCATATACAAAAACGGTTAGTAAACCCGTTAACAAAAAGGCCCACCATACCCAGTTTCCAGACACACCATTGGTTCTTACAATATCAGTTACTAAATTTGGTGTATCAGTTGAGAAGGTTGTTGCTACCATAGAAACACCTAATAACCACCAAGGCATATTTCGTCCTGAAAGAAAATACTCGGAAGCACTTTTTCCAGATTGCTTGGAAACATAAATACCTATAAAAAGCGTGATTGCAAAAAAGACAAGAATTAAAGTAATATCAAGTGTTGATAATTCTACCATGGATTATAAGACGTTTGTATTTAGAATGATTTTGACTGCTATAATTTATACTTTTTTAATCACATTGGTTACAATGCCCCAGATGATAAAATCATTATCGTCAGTAATTTTTATAGGCTGATACATAGCATTTTCGGGTTGTAACCAAACGCCATCTTTTTCCACACGTAAACGTTTTACGGTAAATTCACCATCTAAAAAACAGACAGCTATACGGTTATTTTCTGGTTCCAAACTTCTATCAATAACAAGTAAATCATTATCATCTAGTCCAGCATCTATCATACTTTGCCCTGAAACACGCGCATAAAATGTGGCCATTTTATTTTTAACCAACATGGTATCTAAAGACAGGCGTTCTTCCTTAAAATCTTCAGCTGGCGATGGAAATCCTGCTGAAATACCTGTATCTAAAAAAACAGCACCTACGTTTTCTGATAAATCTGGTGTGTAAAATGTTAAGTTTTTGGATGTATGAAGTAACATAGGTTTTTAATATTAATCGTTTTCAAAATTAAATAACTTTTATAATGTCGGCAATATGGGTTGTGTATTTGGGTGATAAGCGCTCTTGACGCATTTTCCAAGTACGATTTAAATCCTGATTACCCAACTTAATTTTATGAGTTTGATATTTTTTATTCAACAAATCTATGGTTGCCATTAGCGGTTTATGCTTTGGATTCTCATGTTCAAACAAATGTAACTGATAATTATCATTTGGAACCAAGCCCATAACAATAACACCTGCTCGTTTATATTTTATGCCTGTTTTAAAAATTTCGGTTACCGCCTTCACAGCTTCATTACTTATAATTAACGTAGAATCGGTAGGGTAAGATAAGTTAATTATTTTACTCGCACGATGTTGTGGTGCATCTGTTTTATGCCTATCGCTGCTTATAGTTACAAGAATGACGTAACAACTAGATTGTTGTTTTCGTAATTTTTCGGCACAACTGGTAGCAAAGGTAGAAATACGTTCTTTTATATTATCAATATCCGAAAATGTGTATTCAAAGCTTCGTGTGGTAGCTATGGCTTTTTTATTGACCACTTCATCCAATAACATACTTTCTACGCCTTCTAAATCCTTTTTAAGTTTTAATTCGGTAATCGAAAAATGCTTCCGTACCCATTCATCTGGAAGTTGAGTAAAATGATACGCTTTATGTACCTGTTTTTCTTTTAGCCGTTTTGATAATCTGCGACCTATTCCCCAAACGTCTTCTATATCCAACCACTTTAAGGCTTTAATGCGTTTTTCTTCGGAATCTATAACATAAA
>DIAL01000014.1:23151-23564 GCA_002414705.1 Flavobacteriaceae bacterium UBA5079 | reverse complement strand
CGGAATCTATAACATAAACACCTTGGGTTTCTTTTGGGAATTTTCGGGCAATTTTATTGGCCACTTTACTCAATGCTTTTGTTGGAGCAATACCAACACTGGTTGGAATACCTGTCCACTTTAAAATACGTTTTCGCATTTGACTGCCGTAATCTTTAAAGTCGTAGTTTTCAAAACCTTTAAACTGTAAAAAAGCTTCATCAATACTATACACCTCAACATCTGGCGTAAATTGTTGTAGAATTTGCATAACGCGACTACTCATGTCACCATACAATGCATAGTTAGACGAGAAAATCTGAATGTGATTGGCTTTACAAAAAGATTCCCACTTAAAAATAGGCGCACCCATTGGCAGTCCAATAGCTTTAGCTTCGTCGCTTCGCGAAATAACACAGCCATCATTATTACTT
>DIAL01000014.1:7210-22981 GCA_002414705.1 Flavobacteriaceae bacterium UBA5079 | reverse complement strand
GCATAAAAATTATTACAATCTACCAGTGCATACATGGGTATAAAGGTAATTGAAATTGTTTTTTATAAGATGTTTGAGTTTAAAAGTAATTCACAAAATTAATCTGGAACATATTCTAAAATATCGGCTGGTTGGCAATTTAGAGTTTTGCAAATAGCCTCCAAAGTAGAAAACCGTATGGCTCGCGCTTTCCCAGTTTTTAAAATGGACAAATTGGCTGTGGTAATACCAATATGTTCTGCTAATTCGTAGCTTTTCATATTATGTTTTTCCAATTGTACATCTAAATTTATAAGTATTGCCATAATTATATGCTTAATTCGCTGTCTTGTTTGGCGTGCTTCGCAATTTTGAACGACTCACTCAATACCATAAAAAACAATCCTAAACTCATAAGTAATAAATACGGACTCAAGCCTAAAGTGAATTCAATTTTACTGGTAAAAACTATTCTTACAATAAAAACACATATCATACTAATGATGCTCAATCCTATTAAAATTTTTCCCATTTTATTGTAAGTTTCTATAACATAACTATCAAATGGATTTCTTTGTTGAAAAAGTCGTAATGTTTTACGAAATAAAAATATTGCATATATAAAACCACAAATAATGCCATAACCAACTATAATAAAGAGTTGTTTTTGCCACATAGGTGCTTCTGTTTCGATTCCTGCAAATCGGGTTAATTCTAAAATATCCGTATTAAAAAACATATAAATACTGAATGTAAACCCTAAAATTAAAATAGGAATACAACTCAAAATCCAAATAAAATCAATTAACGTTTTTAAAATAATTAGTTTTCTCATAAGTCAAAATATTATCGTTTAACAATAACAAATATAATAAAATTATCGTAAAACAATAATTATTTTCTTTTTCTGAGTTTTAATAAATATCAATGCTATTCTAAATAATTTCCAAATCCATTTTTTTCCATTGATGAAAAAACGAACCAAAAAAAATCTAGACATACGAATCTTTATCTAAATTTATGGTTTGTTACCTAAATTTTAGGAACTCGCATTTAGCAATAATCCTTTGGCGACTGTATGGTCTAGCTCAAACAATCTAAAATTTTACGGTAACTTCACTTCAAATTTTACAATAAATTTTCGATAGGTCGAAATTTGGAATTATAAAAACAATTCTATCAGAAAATAATATTAAAAAGAACTAGTGGATTCATCTAGAAAGTTATGACCATTTCATTTAAACTATATTTCAAAAATTGTTTCCTTATTTTTACACCCTATGCCAAACACTTTTAAAACCATTAGCGTATTTCAATATACTACGGAAGCCGAAATTATAAAAGGACGCCTAGAAGCTGAAGGTATTCACGTTTTTTTATCAGATAGTACAACTATTGACACAAACCCAATTGTAAGTAACGCTATTGGTGGTGTGAAACTGAAAGTGTATGCCGAACAAGAAGCCGAAGCCATTGCTATTTTAAAATCTATTTCTAGTTATTCCCTGGATAATGATGGTCAAGCTATCAGCTGCCCTAATTGCCATAAACACCAAGTGGACGTTTTTTCGACAATTAAAGATTTAAAATCCTTTTCAGCGTTTTTGGTGGGTTTTATTTTTGGCACATTACCATTTCATACTAGATATAAGTACCGTTGTGAGGCGTGCAAAACAGAATTTCCTATACAATAAATACAATTTTTCAATTTAGATTTTAACTTGAAACCATACTATAGGCTACTTTTAGCTTTTTGACAACTACCTCAATATCTGCTTCATTTAAATGCCCAAAACCTAAACGAATAGCGCAAATATTTTTATTTTGATACAGAATGGTTTTGGGTAAGAACAAATCGTTTTCTTTCGCTTTTTTAGCCAATTCAACAAGTGAAATTCGCGGTTCAAAACGCAACCAAATAGCTAAACCGCCTGCAGGCCTATCCCAAGTCGCAATAGATTCGAAATGTGTTTGTAGTTTTTCACATAAATAATCACGTCTTTGCTTATAAACGGTAATATTCTTTTTAATTAAGCGATGAATTTCGCCTTCCGAAATAAGCTCCGAAAGCATTTGCTTCTGGATTAAATCCCCTTGCTTATCCAGTATTTGCAAATAGTTTTTTGCTTCGTTTATAATATTTTCTGGAGCAACCACAAATCCTATTTGAAAACTAGGAAAGAAGGACTGCCCCAATTTACCCAAATAAATGACTACACCATAAGCATCGGAACTTGCCATAGGCAACATAGCAGATCCATTAAATTGAAAATCATAATCAAAATCGTCTTCAATAATTGCAAATTGATACGCTTTTGCTAATTGTAATAATTTTAAGCGTCTTTCCGCACTTAAGGTTACCGTTGTTGGATAATGCCTATGTGCACAAACATATACACAACGAATACTACCTTTTGTAACATGCTTTTCAATATAATCCACATCTATGCCATGCGCATCAACTGGAATCGTTATGATGTTAGCTCCTGCTTGCTGAAAAATCATATTAGATTTATAGTGGCTTAAATCGGCTACTAAAACCACATCGTCTTGCTTTATTAAAAGCTGGGACACGATATACAAACTCATTTCCGTACTTCGTGTACTCATAATATTTTGCGGCTTGATATGAAAACCACGTGTTGCGTTTAAATAATTACATAACTGCAAATTAAAGGTTGTTGCAGATTGCTCATTGGTCTGATTCCATCTGGAAATTAACGACGTACGTTTCATGGACGCACTATACATTCGCGAAAACTGATGTGTAGGATGCAAGCGCAAATCGGGCTGACCATCATTAATAATATAATTACTAACAGAAACTTCTTGTGTAGACGCTAAATTAAAAGAAGATTGAAATGGGAATCCGGATGAATTTGGATAATCTCGCAACATGTCCAACCCTTGAGATGTAGCGGTTATACTAGCCGTTTTTTGTTCAGGCATTAAAACAAAAGTGCCTTTATTAGGCACAATATCTACCCAACCTTGAGATGCTAATTCATCATAAACCGCAACAGCAGTATTTCTATTAATAGCTAGCAACTCGCTTAACGTTCGTGTTCCTGGCAAAGCCGTTCCTTCTATTAAATAGCGTCGCTGAATAGCATTAATAATTTGCTGTGCAATTTGAATATATACAGCTGTGACCTGCGATTTTTCAAAATGAACCAACGTTTTTAATAAATTATTAACCGGACTACTCATTGTTTTAAAACTGGACTACTTTAGTAATCCGGAAAGTTACGACTTTTGCACCCTTATAAAAACACGAATTCACATTATTATGAAATTTACACCTCTAGTTATCTTACTTGTTCTTTTTTCGGCTACTAGTTATGCTCAAGAGCTTTCCAAACAACAGGCTTTAGATTCTGTAGTTATTACATCAAGCAGAATTGATTTACCCTTTAAAGAAAACTCTAGAACCATTACTATTATTACCAGTGAAGATATTAAAAGTAGTGCTACCACAAATGTTGCCGATTTACTTCAGCAAGTTGCAGGTGTAGATGTAAGACGTCGTGGAGCCGATGGTACACAAGCCGATTTATACATTCGTGGTGGTAGTTTTGACCAAACCTTACTACTTATTGATGGTATGAAATTAGAGGATGCACAAACAGGACATCATACACTAAACATGGCTTTACCACTTGAAGTTATTGAACGTATAGAGGTTATTAAAGGTCCTGCAGCACGTGTATTTGGACAAAATGCATTTACAGGCGCTATTAATATTGTGACTAAAAAAGAAACAGACAATATGGTGTCCGTTGGTGTTCAAGCTGGTTCCTATGGACAAAAAAATGCGGATGTTACCGTTGGAAGCAATTTGCAAAACTCATCACATATCATTCATGTGTCCCGAAATCTATCCGATGGTTATCGTTATAATACCGATTTTGACAACCAGAGTTATTTTATTAAAAGTATATTCAATAAGAATAAACTACCTATTTCATTTATTGCTAATTATCAAGAACGCAATTTTGGTGCAAACGGTTTTTATGCTTCACCAACTGCTAGAGATCAATACGAAGAAACACAGACAAGTTTAGTTGGGTTTTCAACTGAAATAAAATCGGAAAAACTTACTTGGAAACCGCGTTTATATTGGCGAAGAAACCAAGATATGTATGTGTTTATTAGAGATAATCCATCGGTTTATAGAAACTTACATATTACCAATAAAATTGGAGCAGAAGTAAATGCATCCTACAAATCCAAACTAGGTATTACCGGTTTTGGTGTAGATTTAGCGCAAACCTTTATTGCGAGTAATAATCTAGGAAACCATGAGCGTTTTACCACCAACCTATTTTTAGAACACCGTTTTTCGTTAGTAAACAATAAGCTCTCCATAACACCAGGTGTGGCAGTTAGTTATTTCTCGGACTTTAAATTTCACGCCTTTCCAGGTATGGATATAGGCTATAAAATATCTGATAATTTTCAAGTATATGGAAACATAGGTTACACCTATCGTGTGCCAACGTACACAGATTTGTACTATACAAGTCCAACAGAATTAGGAAACGAAAATTTAGATCCTGAAGAAGCCATTTCAGAGGAGTTAGGCTTGAAATTTAACCATAAAGGTTTCCGAATATCTGGAGCATTTTTCAACAGAGATTCTAAAAAATTAATTGACTATGTAAAGGACAATGAAACGGATGCATGGCAAGCTACCAATATAGCCGAATTAAACACTATGGGATTTGAAGCAAACACTAGTTACTCACTGTTTATTGCCAATTTTACGCAGAATATTAATTTAGGTTACACCTTTTTAGAAGACGATTTAAAAGATGTATCTGCCAACTTTTCACGCTATTCGGTAAACTCTTTAAAGCATCAATTTGTAGCTACCTTTAGAAGTCAGTTTTTCAAAAACCTATCGCAATCCATTGTATATCGCTATGCAGAACGTACTATTGGCGAAAGTTATAATGTATATGACGCAAGTATGAAATACGAATTTAAAGATTTCGAGTTTTCGGTAACCGCTAATAATATTTTTCAAGCAGACTTTACGGAAACCAATTTAGTGCCAGCTCCAAAAGGCTTGGTTGTATTTGGATTAAAATACAGTTTTAAGTAGAGTTTGTTTATGTTCAATTCCTTAACTTTGCTTCTCTAAAAGTTTTGAGCATTGACATGGAACCTACAAACGATTCCGCGCGTTAAAACCATTACCAAAGCGGATTTTATAAAGCACTATTTTAAACCACAAAAACCTGTGGTTATTGAGCAGTTTATTCAAGACTGGCCAGCATATTCTAAATGGAATTTAGATTATATGAATCAGGTTGCAGGCAATAAAACGGTTCCACTTTATGATGATAGACCAGTAGATTATAAAGATGGTTTTAACGAGCCACATGCCAAAATGAAAATGAGCGAATATATTAATTTGCTTAAAAGAGAACCGACTAAATATCGTATTTTTCTTTGGAATATCCTGAAAGAAGTTCCTGAACTTCAAGATGATTTTTCCTATCCTGATTTTGGACTAAAACTCATGAAAGGATTACCTATGTTGTTTTTTGGTGGAAAAGATTCGCACACCTTTATGCATTATGATATTGATTTTGCCAACATTTTTCACTTTCATTTTCAAGGCGAAAAAGAAATTATTTTATTCAATCAGAAACAAAACAACTATCTCTATAAAATTCCACACGCCCTAATTACCCGTGAAGACATTGATTTTTCCAATCCGGATTTTACTAAATGGCCAGCATTACAGAATGCAAATGGCCATAAAACAAATCTGAAACATGGCGAAATTTTATATATGCCTGAAGGCTATTGGCATTATATGAAATATAAAACACCTGGCTTTTCTATGAGCTTGCGCGCTATTCCGCGAAATCCAAAAAATTTAAGTAAGGCCATATACAACGTTTTTATTATGCGAAATTTTGATAATTTAATGCGCAAAATTAAAGGTCAAAAATGGATAGATTGGAAAAACCAACAAGCCATTTTACGAACAAATAAGTCCTTTGAAAAATCCAACTAACGGACAATTGTAATACTATTCTTGTTAAAAAACTCGATAAAATGTTAATTTTTTACGTTTAAGTGTATTTCATCGAAAACTTTTCGTAAAATTTTCATGTACACTAAATTAGTCCTAATTTAGCAATCCCTTTAATCTACTTTATTATGAAAACCCTAAATTACACTTTTGGTTTCATATTTTTTGTATTATTTTTTAATAGCAACGAGTCAAAAATTTTAGCAAAAAATTTAGAAAACCCCTTAAAAGTTAAATCTGTAAAACCTTATTCTTTACCCAGTAGTTTATCTGGTTTAGACTATGTTTATGGAGATGGTCCATCAGATTTTCAAACCATTACAATTGTTACTACAGATTTAACAACTAGACCTTTTTTAACTATTTCAGCTCCAGCAGGTTTTGAAGTTTCTCTTGAAATTGATAGTAATTATGCAAATAGTTTCACCATGGATGCCATAGAAATAACAACGGCAGACATTATTTTATATGTTCGCCTAGCAGGTAATCTACCGGTAAATACATACACAGGCGATTTGACGCTCATGGCTCCTTCAATAGTGCCATTTCCAGTATTTAATGAAACCATCCAACTGGAAGGAACCGTTTCTACTGCACTTACCG
Organism: Flavobacteriaceae bacterium UBA5079; assembly: GCA_002414705.1. Taxonomy (GTDB): domain Bacteria; phylum Bacteroidota; class Bacteroidia; order Flavobacteriales; family Flavobacteriaceae; genus Algorimicrobium. The sequence goes on along the minus strand of DIAL01000014.1, from coordinate 16,350 downwards.
TTTGGAATGGTAGCGCATGGAGCTTAGGTATTCCAGACGAAAACTATAGTGTTATTCTAGATGGCAATTATAATACCAACAGCAGTGGAAGTATAAATGCATACGATTTAAAAGTTAACACCAATATGGTTTTAACCGTAGACAACGGAACTTTTACAAAAACACAACAAGATGTGGATGTGGATGGTCAGGTAATTATAGAAACAGAAGGCGCACTTGTTCAGGTTTCAGATACAGCAAATTTTATTGTGAATGAAGGTGGTTCTGCACAAGTTAACAAAACTACTTCACCATTAGCACATTGGTATGATTACACCTATTGGTCCTCTCCAGTAAGCAATATAACCGCCTTAAATGCTTTTGCAGAAGCTAGTAGCAGCAGACGTTATTGGTATGATGCTCAAAATTTTCTGGATATATTAAGTGAAATTGATAATACAAACACGTTTGAAGCAGGTCATGATGATATTGATGATAATGGAGATGATTGGGCTTTTCTATCTGATGAAACCATATTATCACCAGGTGTAGGCTATGCAACTGCTCAAAATTCTGGTGGTTTTGCAGTAGGAAATACTTACAATTTTAGTTTTGAAGGCACTTTTAATACTGGTATTATTACAACACCATTGTATTATAATGGAGACAATGGTGATAAAGATTGGAACCTTATTGGGAACCCTTATCCTTCAGCTATTAGCGCAGATGCATTTTTTGCAGAAAACACTGGAAAAGTAGGTGAGGCTATTTACTTATGGTCGCACGCATCAACAGCAGACGCTGACGGAAGTGGAAATTCTATTTATAATTTTACAACTGATGATTATGCTATAATTAACTCAGGTAGTGGCGAAGTAGCAGGCGGTAAAAATATTATTCCAAATAGATATATTCCTTCTGGACAAGGCTTTTTTATACAAGCCCTAGCAAATGATAATGTAGTCTATAATAATAGTATGAGACAAGCAGATGCAACTAGTAATGATCAATTTTTTAGAAATCAAGAAACCTTCAATAAGCTTTGGATTAACCTAACATCAGATAACGGTATTTTTAATCAATTATTAGTGGCTTATGTAGATGATGCAACGGATGGTAACGACGGACTAGCATATGATACGCAACGTAATTTATCTAGTGATGTTGCAGCTATAATTTACACCACTATTTCAGATGATTTATCAGCTAAATACGCCATTCAGGGCAAAGCCAGCAGTAGCATAAATGCAAATGAAAGTATCCCATTAGGTTTTTATACATCTATAAATGACGCAACAATTTACACCTTTTCAATTGGAAAAATTCAAGGAGAATTCTTAACCGAAAGCCCTGTATATTTAGTTGATAATATCATGAATATAACACATGATTTAAAACAGTCAGATTATAATTTTACATCAACAACAGGTGAATTTAATGAGCGTTTTACTATTACTTTTGATGTAAACACATTGCAAACAAATAACTTCAATCCAAATAGTCAAAACGTAACTGTAATTTATAATCAACCCAATACAATAACTTTTAAAACCAATTCAAATAAAACTATAAAAGCTATTTCAATTTTTGATATGAACGGTAAGGTTATAAAAAAGGTGTTTGGTACAAATAATACCAAATCTATTAAAACAAATGGATTTAGTAAAGGTGCTTATGTAGCCGCAATTACGCTAAATTCTAACGTGGTAGTTACTAAAAAAATAATTATATAACTATTCGTTTTATTTTAAACGGTTTACAGTTAAACATCCATAAATTTATTGATATATTTGCACCCTAATTTTCAAAAAAATAAGATGAAAAAATTATTAGTTATTGCTGCTATATTAACTGTATCTTTTGCAAACGCCCAAGCATTTTCAGGAAAAGGTGACCAAAAATTTCAAGTAGGTGCTAATTTTCAGGCAAACGCTACAGGACTTCACGTAAGCTATGACTATGGATTAGGCGAAAACATATCGGTTGGTGTGAGTTCTAGCTATGCATTAGGTATTTCTAGCGAACTTCAAGATGGCATAAAAGATACTTTTGGAAATACGCTTGTAAAAAAAGCAGGATTTGATGATCGTTTTGATTTAAAAGCACGTTTTAATGCGAATATTGGAAACGTGTTAAAAATTGATGACAATTTTGATTTGTATCCAGGATTAAGTTTTAGTTTAAAGAATTTTGGTGGTCATGTTGGTGCACGTTACTTCTTTACATCAGGATTTGGTGTGTATACGGAAGCGCAATTTCCAATTGCAACCTATAAAGACAATTTAACACCAGCTCAAGAAATTAACAATCAGTTTTCTATGAATTTAGGAACTGTATTTAATTTGTAAGTTTAAAAAATATAAAAAAAAGGCTTTTATGAATGCTACATAAAAGCCTTTTTTTATGGAATTAATTCAGCCGCCTTTTCATAAACTAAATGACTCTCCCAACCACGATAGAGCAAATAATCGGCTAATTTTTTTCGTTTTTTCCATTTATCGGTTTCCGAAATGGCATTCAATCTTTTTTCAGCAAGGGTTTCAAACGTTTGAAAATAGTCCTCATCGGATATTTCCTTCAATGCCAAATCAATATTATATTTGCTAATATCCCGTTTTTTCAATTCCAATTTTAAACGTTGTTTTCCCCATTTTTTAATATTGAACTTTCCACGCACATAACTTTGCGCAAAACGGGTTTCGTTTAAAAAATCGTGTTTTAATAAATGAACAATAATATTATCAATTGCTTCCGGAATCATGCGCATATTGTATAATTTAGTGTTCACTTCTTGATGGCAACGCTCTTGATAGGCGCAATAGCGCTCAATGGCTCGCATGGCTTCTTCAACTGTGTACGTTTTTACGTGATTCATAACAAGCAAGATAATAACAATTTGTTAATAATAAAGAAACTGTAACTTATTGCTTTATAGTGGTTTTAGCGTATATTTGGTTCTTTAATCCATCAATTAATACCGAAATTACGGTTATGAAACATAAATATTCCCTCATATTTATTACTTTTTTGTGTGCTGTTTTGTCTGGGTATGGGCAAGTGACTGAAAATTTTGACGGCTGGATCGACAATGGTTATGGCACTATTTCTAATTACTCATCTGCATCTGGTATTTGGCAAACTAACAATTCTTTTTGTGACCCTACAAATGCGAGAAGTGGTAGAGCTATTAGGTTTAATGATGATAGTGGTGAAAATGAATATTTACAATATTCTGGTCTAGATGGGAATGGCAAGGATAATGGTATTGGTAATATTTCTTTTTGGTTTAGGCATTGGAATGGAAGCTCTAGTATTGTCCAATTTCAAACTCAATACAGCCTTAATGGTGGAACTTTTTGGACTAACGTGGATGGTATTATAACTGCATCATCAACGATTTATAGTCAATTTACAAATTCGGTTAACCTAACTGGTGATAATATTTTAATAAGAGTTATTTCAATTAGTGACGAAGAACGGTTAATGATAGATGATTTTGAAATCACTGATTTTATACCCATTGGCCCAACCATCACAGTCACTCCAACAACACTAACAGATCTGGATTACATATTAGTTAATGGACCTTCAGCAGAACAAAGTTTTGATATAGAAGGCAGCTTATTAACTGGTAACATAGCAATTGCTCAACCAACAAACTTTGAAATTTCAACTGGTACAGGAGCCGCCTTTAATGCAAATATGACAGACCCAATTGTATTAACCCAAACGAGTGGAACGGTAGCTTCAACACCCATTTATGTCCGTTTAAAATCAGGATTAGCCGTAAACACTTATAATGAAACCATTACAGCTACAAGTACAGGAACAACCAATGTAGACATTAATTTGGAAGGTGAAGTTACACTCCCAAGTGGAACCAATTGTTCAGAATTATTTATATCAGAATACCATGAAGCTGCATCAGGCAATGAAAAGTATATCGAAATATATAATCCGACAAACTCTTCAATTAATTTATCGAACTACAGGTTAGTACAATATAATAATGGAGCCACTTCCGTAGGTAGTTATATTTTACCGTTGAATGGAAGCATCGCAAGTTTCTCAACTCATATCGTATCTAACACCTCCGCAATTATCTCAGGAAATAATAATGATAATAATGTAATGACATTTAATGGCAACGATGTTATTGCATTACAAAGTTCATCTGGAACCAATATAGATGTTGTGGGTATTATTGGTTCAAGTGCAAATTTTGCGATAAATGTAGACTTACGTAGAAAGGCAAACATCCAAAGTCCAACAATAGCATACGATGCATTAGAATGGGATTCTGTTGCTGCAAACAACACCTCAAATCTAGGAAGCCACACAAATGACTGTCAAGCGCCATCTCCAGAAATTCAATTGGCAGATAACACCTCAACAAACCAAAATTGTGGTTTCACCATTGATTTTGGAGCGCAAACAAATGCAACAAATACAGATCTTACTTTTAATATTGACAATGTTGGTTCAGCGGATTTAGATATAACCGCTTTAAATATATCTGGCGATTATACACTAGTTTCACCAACTGCTCCGACAACTATTCCTTCTGGAAATTCTCAAACAATAACTGTCAGATTTACGCCTTCTACCACTGGACCAATAACAGGTGTTTTAACTATAAATAGTAATGATTTAGATGAAAGTTCTTGTACAGTTAACCTAACAGGTGAAGGCTTTATCCCTAAACCAAACATTATTGTTAGAGGTGTTATTGGTTCCAACCCAACCATTACAAATGGAAGCACCACAACCTCTTCATTAAACAATACTCTTTTTGCACAGCAAACAATTAACACAACCCAACAAACCAAAAATTTTAGAATTGGTAATGAAGGTGGAACAGCTCCTTTAACAGTATCCAACATTAACCTAACAGGAGATACAGCAGACTTTTTTGTGACTTCAAATTTTACAAATCCATTTACTGCAGATACGTTTCAGGACTTTACAATTACGTTTCAACCAACATCAATTTCAGGATTAAGACAGGCTACTGTTACTATTACTAATTCAGATTCAGATAGAAATCCTTATACATTCATAATACAAGGAACAGCTAACTGCCCAGCGGTAAGTGGCAGTATTTTCCCTACTTCAGGTCCTGCAGGAACCACAGTTAGCATAACATCGGCTGGAAACGATTTAATAGGTGCTACTGCGGAACTTAATGGTGTTGCCTTAATACCAGTTTCAGACACAACCAATGAGCTAATTGTTAGATTACCAAATACTATAACAACTGGAGGCGCTTTAAGTGTTAATTTAGTATCTAATAGTTGTGTATTTACTAACACATTTACATTAATAGACGAACTAATTTCTGGATGTGAAGCAAGCGCAAGTACCCTAGTAAACAACTTATTTATAAGTGAGGTAACTGACTCTCCTTTTGGGAGCATGAGTTATGTTGAATTATACAATGCAACCGGAACTGCTATTAATTTTGCAACTACAAATTATTCTGTTCGCGTTTATAATAATGGAAGTACGACTAATTTCAATGAAGTAATTCTTAACACTGGAACTATAGCACAAAATGGCACTTATGTTATCTCTATGGGAATTACTAATTCAGTATGTACAATTCCTGGAGGTGATGGGAGTTATGCACAAGCTAATATAGCATCTGCATCTGCAAGTGTAAATTTTAAACAAGGTAGTAATTTTAATATTGGTCATGATTTTATTGGACTTTATGATGCTTCAGCTACGTTATTAGATTCTTGGGGAGTTTTTGGCGACGAAACTTGGGCAACTGGATTAGGACTTTCAGGTCAAGGCGCAAATTTTGAGCGACTTACATCAGTAGTATTACCGAGTACAACATATGATAACACAGATTGGACTATAACAAATTGGAATGATTGTACAGATGCAGATTATGCTTCCATTGGTTCGTACGATTTTTCATCCGGTACAGCACCTTCAATAAGCATTCAACCTAGTGATCCTATTTTTAACTGTTCTTATTCTGCTAGTATATCTTTAACTGGAATGGAAGGTTTTGATGGCCCAACTGATACTCAAGATTTAGTATATAGTTGGTTTGTAAATGCAACGGGAACAGGCGTGTGGAATGAAATTTTATTGTCGGACACCAATTATACAGGTCAACAATCTGCTACATTAAATATTCTTGATACTACAAGCCTTGATGGCTTTCAATATTATTGCCAAATAAGAGAAGACTCTGCTACGTGTTATATGGCTAGTAATGCAGTTGTTTTAAATATAGCAATAGCCATTTGGACTTCAGGTGCATGGAGTAATATAATTGGCCCAGATTCTTTTACTATTGCCATTATTGATGATGATTACAATACAACGCTTAATGGCAGTTTTTCTGCTTGCCAATTATTAGTAAATGCTGGTAACGAATTAGTGATTACAGATGGGCATTTTGTAGAAGTTGAAAATAATGTCGTCGTTAACGGAAACGGATCAAATTTAGATGGTATTTTAATAGAAGACAAAGGAAGCTTTGTTCAAAGAGGTGAAGGTATAGATGCTGGAACATATACTTTAAATGCAAACGCTAGAACACAAGTTAATAAGAAAACAGGTTTATTAAATAACTGGTTTGAATATACCTATTGGAGTTCTCCAGTTACAAATGAGACTATAGAATTTGGACTAGAGGAAGCACACCCAACTAGACGATTTTGGTATAACGGCCAAAACTATTTGGACGCTACAGCTGAAACAAATAACAACAACACTACTACAGGTGGACAAGATGATATTGATGATAATGGTAATGATTGGCAATTTACCAATAATGCCGATGTTATGATTCCTGGTGTTGGCTATGCTGCCATGCACAACCTTATTGGATTTTCGCCAAACAGAAATTATGAATACACCTTTAATGGTGCTTTAAATACAGGTGATTATACTGTTCCTATTTATAGAAATGATTCGGAATTGAATGATAACAACTGGAATTTTATTGGTAATCCGTATCCTTCCGCTATTGATGCGGACGCTTTTCTTTTAGCTAATGCACTTGTAGACCAGAATGTTTCTGAATTACCAGCCGGATCTGGAACCACGGATGGCGCTATATTTCTTTGGTCTCAAAACACAAACCCTTCAAATACAACCAATGGTAATCAGGCGCTAAATTTTGCCCAAGCAGATTATGCTGTAATAAATGGTACTGGACAAACAGCCGGTGGTGATGGTGTAACGCCAAACCGATTTATTCCTTCTGGACAAGGGTTTTTTGTAACCCTATCTGATGCAGCAATAACAACATTAGTTTCTGGACAAATTAGAACAGCCAATGTTATTTTTCAAAATAGTATGCGTGTTACCGGAAATAACAGTCAGTTTTTCAGAAACTCAAATAGTACTCTAGATAAATTATGGATTAATTTAACATCAGACAATGGTGTATTTAACCAAATATTAATTGGATATGTAGCAGGTGCAACCAACGGAAAAGACGGAATGTATTTTGATGCTCCTAAAAATTTATCGGCAGACTCCTATTCAATGCTTTATTCACTTATAGACGAGGAAACAGATAAATTCACCATTCAAGGGAAAGCAACTGAAAGTTTAAATTTGGATGAAGTGATTTCGTTAGGTTTTAGCACAAGTATTAATGAAGCTACTATTTATTCTATGAGTATTGCGCAACTTCAAGGTGATTTTTTAAGCACCAACACCGTTTATTTAAAAGACCAATTATTAAACGTGACACACAACCTATCTAATAGTAATTACAGTTTTACCTCTGTTGTTGGTGAGTTCAACGATCGTTTTCAAATTGTGTTTAGAGAAAATACGCTATCGGTTGATGATTACGTTGCAAACAACTCGAATTTAACCATTATTGAATTAACGAATAACAACGTGAAATTCAGTATTGGAAAAACAAGTGCTACCATAAAATCAGTTGAAATAATGGATATGTTGGGCAGAACATTATACAACTTTAAAGGCTCTAGAAACGTAGAAACTTATAATCTATCTAACTTAAGTAGTGCTACGTATATTGCAAAAGTAACCTTATCTAACAATCAAGTGTTAGTTAAGAAAGCAGTCAAGAAATAGAACCCTATTTTAAAAATGTAAAAGCGGTTGAGTTTAAAATTTAACCGCTTTTTTTATAGCGTATATTGTAAAGACACTACTAAATTTCTTCCAGGGGAAGCTATTCCCGAAGAATAGGTTTGGTAGCGTTGATTCGTTATATTTTCTAATCCAGCAGTAACCGAAAGACCGTCTTTAAACTGATATTGAGAGCGTAAATTAAGCGTATACCAAGATGGTGCATACGGATTACCATTTGCATCTTTAGCGTATAAATAGTCTTTAGCAATTTCTGAAGGTGCTAATTGATTAAATGATAATTCGCCATTAAAATCTACAAATCCATCTACTTTAAAACGTTTCTTTTGCCATACTAAATGTGCATTTCCAAAATTTGGAGCTACATGACGAATAGGAACTTCAATCCCATTATCATCTTCCGTACCTCCAATAATATTATATTGAGATAAGAATGAAACCGATTTTGAAACATTAATATGGAGTCCCACTTCAAAACCATAAATCCATGCTTTTGATGCATTTTGAATGGCTTGAACAGTACTCATTTGACCATCATAAATAATTTCAGATTCTCCGTTTATTGTATAATCTCTTCGCACCAAAGCATTATCTAGAAAGGTATAATAGGTTGCTAAATCTAAAATAACCACGTCATTAAAATTAAGTAATAAACCCAACTCACCACCATACGCGTATTCGGAGTTCAAATCATTATTTGGCACAACAACGCTACCTGGTTCAGAATCGAAAACCTTTCCAACATCATCTATATTTGGTGCTCTAAAAGCAGTAGATGCATTCAGTTTCCATTGAATCATGTTGTTTGGCATCCAGCTAACACCAGCTGTTCCAGTAAAGGCTCCTGAATTAATTTTGGCGGTATTAAAAGGTAAATTTAAATACGTATTATTTTGGGTGAAATTGGCTTTAGCTAAAACCTGATTATACCGAATACCTGTTTGGAAAATAAGTTTGGCGGATGGTTTATACTTCAAACTAGTATAAGCAGCCAATGATTGCCAAGTAGAACCATCAGGATATCTGGATACTGTTGGTATACTAATTCCAGTACTAATATTCTC
>DIAL01000014.1:0-7087 GCA_002414705.1 Flavobacteriaceae bacterium UBA5079 | reverse complement strand
CTAATATTCTCTTCACTTCCTGAAGAATTTACTAAATTATAAACATATTCTGCTCCATAGAAAAGTGCTGTTTTAGGGCTAATTTGTTTTTCTAAATCAAAATTAACTGAAATAGCCTGGACATCTTCTTCCCTGTTATTCTTTATAACTGATTGAAAATCTCTATCATGCCTACTTTCTTTAAAATCTTGATACGCAATTGTTGTTTGAAATTTATCGAAAAGTAAAGACGTGTTACTCGATTTAGTTACTTGCAAATTGCTCATAAACCATTCTTGAGGTCCATAATACCATTCGGCAGAACGTAAACTTTCACCATTATAGCGAATAAGTCTATCATAACGTGAATAATTTGAGGTTGTAGAATAGTAAAGTCCAAAATCAACTAATAGATTATCATTAGCTTCAAAACGCACTTTTTGTAAGGCGTGAAATTGATTAAAACCAGTTGGTTTTTGAATGCGCGGGTTTTCATTTACGGTAATGACATCCATACCGTTTACAGTTTCAACATATTCGGGACGTAAATAGTCTGTTGGACCATGACTTCCCATGCGTAAATCGTCAAAATCACTATAACTAAGGCTCGTTAAAAATGCCCATTTTTTAAGTCCGAAATTAACATCTACATGTCCTGTTTTTTCAGAATTAGCAGAGGCATATCTTGCCAAGGCATTCGCTTTTATATAAACATCCTTTTCGTAAGATAATTGTGGTTTTTTAGTAAAGAAACTCATGACACCACCAATAGCATCACTACCATAGACAACAGAACCAGCACCAAGTGTAATTTCGGTATTTTGAATGCTTAACGGATCAATAGAAATTACATTTTGCAGATTACCACCTCTAAAAATGGCATTATTCATACGGACACCATCTACAGTAATTAAAAGTCTATTGGTTGAAAACCCACGAATCATAGGGCTTCCGCCACCTAACTGGCTTTTTTGAATATAGACATTACCTGTTTCCCGTAATAAATCGGCACTTGTTTGTGGATTATTAAATAGAATTTTTTTACTTGAAATATTTATTATTTTCTGTGGAATATCGCGTTTACTCTGTTCAAATTTAGATGCAGAAATAACGACCTCATCTAAACCTACACGACCTCTTAACGTGACTGTATTGTTTTTAATTTGGTTTTTGGGTAGCTCTAAAACATGGTAGTTTTCAGCTTGAAAGGTAAGAATATCGTTATTTGAAAACTGACTTAAATCAGCTTCACCTTTTAAATTGGAGATTACAGATTCCGTTTTGTTTGATATAATAACGCCTGGAATAGGTAAATTAGTTTCACTTCCTAAAATCGTTAATTGCTGCGCTTTTGCAAAAAGATTTACAAGCAGACATAAACAAAAAACAATTTTAGTTTTCATAAAAAACAACTAATGAGTGATTATTTAAATACTTGGTTAAATATTTGCAATGATTTTGGTTTTTTAAAATATCCAAGGTGCAACTCAAAATACTGTAGGAGCATATTTAAGAAAGCCTGACGTTGTTGCGCTTGTAATTTAACCGTGTTTAAAGCATCAAAATTCATGCCTAACAACTGCTTTAATAACGTATTGTTTTCGGGTGAAACTGAATAAATATGTTGTGCATTAGATTCAAAATACCCAGATTGTAAATTAAAAGTACCTGTTTCCATATTAATTGTATCTGGATAAAAGCCTAAATGTTTAGTAAGCTTCAATAAAAATAACAAATGAAAATTAGCAAAATTCACCTCAGAATCCAACCATTGCAGTGCTGTTTCTAAATAATCGTAAAGTAAGTTATTTTGCTCTTCTTCTTTTAAAACATTTGCTAATACTTCTGATAGAAATAAAACAATACTACTTTTTATAACATTAGTATGTAGTGTACTATAAAGAAAACTAGACTTAACTTCCTTAATATAATGTAGCGATTGATTAGGTTTATAGGTTTCAACTATTTCAAGTTGTGTTAATAATTGATAGTAGGCTATAGTACCTGAACGCTTACTTTTAAAGGCACCACGAATAAGGTAATTGGACAAACCTCTGTGTTGTGTATAGCAACTGACAATTAAATCATTATCGCGATACCGTATTTTTGAAAGGACAATAGCTTTAACAGAAGTAGACATTAGCGTACAACCATAACTTTAATGACCTTGGTTTCAAAAGTATCTAAATCTGAAAGCATAACGAGGTAAACACCAGTTCTTACAACGTTATTTGCCAAATTTTTACCATTCCAAAAAGCCACACCTCCATCAATTTCTAGGTTGTAACCTTTAAATCGGGAATTAGTTCTCGATTGTGCTTCAGCTACTAAATTACCTTCAATATCTGTGATTTTAATATTGACATTGTCTGAAATATCTTTAATTTTTACTTTCTCTTCGGTTATGTTAAACGTAGGTCGAACAGGGTTTGGGTATACATACGCATTAGCTATAGATTCTTGTGTTTCTGAACTACCAGAACCAAAGGATACCAAACCTTCACGAGTAGCAAAATAGACATCACCATTTATATCATCTATAGAAATATCCACAATATCGTTACTTGGTAAAGGCGAATTATCTTTAGTAAAATGACGAATGGTATTCTGACCATCAGCCGAAAAGTAAAAAACACCTGAACCTATAACAGAAATCCACTTATTATTAGCACCATCTACTTCTATATCGGACACAAACTGTTGAAATAATAACTCTTGCGGAACACCATCTTGTAAAATTACTATATTTTGAACCTGCGGATTACTTTCAGAGAAGAAACTCGTGGTATTATATAAAACCCGTAAACCATTACTGGTTCCTATCCAAACCTGGTTGTTTTTATCGATGGAAACAGCTGTAACATAAGGCGTTGGCATATTTTGACTTTCATCTACAATATTTTTAAATTCGCCATTTCCATTTAGATTTAATCCAATAATCCCAGCACTGTAGGAACCGAAAAACACGTTTCCAGCACGATCAAATACAATATCTGAAAAACCCAAATTACTTGTTGGGGAGCTGATAATACCTGTTAAATCATAGGAAGTCCAATTACCATCTTTAAACCTATTTAGCGGACTATCAACACGACCGTTGGTTACCCAAAGCGCTCCTTCATTATCATAATCAGCAGTAATTGCAAGACAAATATCTGATGCAAAAGGTACAATGGTACTATTATTTTCATCGTATATATCGATTATCTCATCATTTTGAATATCAATTAAACCAGAAAAATAGGAGCTCACATATACTTGGTCTGTATTAAAGGGGTTTATGGCTATATGAGACAAAAATCTAGGACTACTTACTACATCCGCAATGGAATCGTATGGTTTATTGACCCATTCCTCATTAATATAATGACTTAAACCTGAAAAGGATACACCACCACTAAATTCATAGGCTGCTGAATACCCACCAAATGTGCACCACAAATTATTATTCTTTGTTTCTACTGAAAAAACAGTATTCATTAGTGGCCCATCAGGATGTATCTCAATAAAATCTGTTAAATCACTTAAATTAGTTCCTAATACTCCAAACCCTTGTTTTCCTTGATTCAATACGTTTTTAGTTCCAATATATAACTGGTCACTTTCAAAAATAATAGCACACGAAAAATCTGCGGGATAAGTTTCTGACCGATCTACAATAGCTATTTCATTAAATTCGGAATCATATATAAAAATATTATTTTTAGTAGTAACCAATAAATTACCATTATCTCCTAACATTTCATTAGGTAAATCATCATATCTAAACAGATTTGTTAAGGCATCATTTTCATCTAATTCATAAATAATCCTATTAGATCGAACTACGTATAAGCTATTTCCTACCTCTTGAATAAATCTATAGCTCCCATTTCTAATTTTATTCCACTCTTGAAAATCAATTAAATTTGGACTTGAGATTAAAGCTTTTCTTATTCCATTATCATCGTAACAGGCTGCATATATATATCCATTATGAACAGTGGTTTGATTAACGATTATTTTAGCACCACCCTCACCAATAAAATAGGTGTCACCAAATTCTAAATTTTGAAGATCATAAACAGAAATTCCATAATCTGTAGCTACATACACCAAATTTTCAACCACATTAAAATGATTAATTCTTTTAATATCTGGTGGAATATTGGGTTTATCCTTAATATCAACTATGGTTAAAATATCTTCATCTTCATCAAAAACAATTTCCATTAAGCCATTTTCGTATCCTATAAGCACCAATTGATATAATTCACTATAATAAATGGTGGAGATTTTTTCACCTGATAAACCATTTATAGTGGTAATCTGTTCCATCTCTCTGGTAACGGTATCAAAACTAAAAACAGCATTATCTGATGCTACATAAATTTTAGTTTCACCTCTTGAAACACTCTGAATATTTAAAAATGAAAAATGTCCTTTCCAATCTGCTGAATAATCTTGACTAAAAACTATATTAGACACAAAAAAAAGTGTTAAAATAAAAAATAGCTTGTTTTTAATTTTCTTCATTAAAGTTAGGTGTTTTTAAAGCGTATAGTTTAAACCAAAAATACTATATTTTATTGTATTTTTGGTTTTATTAATTAGGCTTATTTCATGTTATTTACCAGTCCAATATTTTTATTTTTATTCCTTCCACTGGTTCTACTTATCTATTTTTTAACCCCTAAAAAATTAAAAAACCTCACATTATTAGTTTTTAGCCTTGTTTTCTATACTTGGGGCGAAAATGAATTAGTACTATTAATTATGCTATCTGCTAGTGTGGATTATTTTAGTGGTTTAATTATTAGCTACGGAAAAAGAAAACTTGGTTTATATATTTCTATTGTGTTTAACATTTCTATACTACTGTATTTTAAGTACGCTAATTTTATTTCTAGCAATCTAGTACAGGTACTTGAAAGCTTTAATATGAATCCAGAAAATGCTTTAAACTTTTCCAATGTTGTTTTACCATTAGGTATTAGTTTCTATACATTCCAAACCATGTCTTACACAATAGATGTGTATCGCGGACATGTAAAAGCCTCTAAAAACTTTATAGATTTTGCTACGTATGTTACGCTTTTCCCACAACTAATTGCTGGTCCAATTGTAAGATATGCTGTAATTGAAAAGGAACTTAAAAACAGGTCTGTATCTTCAAAGATGTTTTATGATGGTGTGGAACATTTTATAATTGGTCTGTCTAAAAAAATGATTATTGCCAATAATTGTGCGCTTTTAGCCGATGGTGTTTTTAATTTAGCACCTTCTGAATCATCTGCAATGATAGCTTGGCTAGGCATAATAGCTTACAGTTTTCAAATATATTTTGATTTTTCTGGCTATTCAGATATGGCCATAGGATTGGGTAAAATGTTTGGTTTTAATTTCCCTGAAAACTTTAACTTTCCCTATATTTCAAAATCTATTAAAGAGTTTTGGAGGCGTTGGCACATCACACTCTCAACATGGTTTCGAGATTATTTATACATTTCACTTGGCGGAAACAGACAAGGAAAATGGCGCACGTATACAAACTTGATTATTGTATTTTTTATTACGGGTTTATGGCATGGGGCTAATTGGACCTTTGTAGTTTGGGGACTTTTCCATGGTACATTTTTAATTATTGAACGTGTTCTAGAAAACAAAAACCTCAAATTACCAGTAGTTTTCTCACATGTATATGTGATCCTTATTTTAAATATTTCTTGGGTATTTTTTAGAAGCAACACCATGAATGATGCCTTCAACTATATAAGTACCATGTTTAATTTTTCGCTTGAAACTAATACAGCTTTTTTAAGCTTTTATCTAACCAAAGAATTATTATTTATTCTGGTTATAGCCTTTGTTTTCTCTACACCTATCTATAAAAAATTAAGCCATTATATTCATAATTCTAAACTGTTTACAGGGACTAAAAATGTATTTTTATCGCTAAAATTAATTGGCCTTTTTATTCTTTTGCTTATTTGTTTCACCTATATCGCAACCGATTCTTATAATCCGTTTATTTATTTCAGATTCTAATGAAGAACAAAAAAAACATATTACATTTCGTATTTATTATCATTTTTTTAATGATGATACTAGCACCTAATGTAGTTATGTTTTTCAATTTGGAGACAACAGAAAATAATGAAAATAGGAAATTTGAAAAAGCACCAGAATTCAATTTAAAAAATCCGATTAATTCAATGACTCAATTTAAAAATTACTACACAGAAAACTTTGGATTAAAATCAACTTTAGTAAACAATTATATAGATTTTAAATTTAAAGTATTACACGAAACACCCATGCCAAATAAGGTTGTTAAAGGTTTAAACGACTGGTATTTTTTAGGAAACAGCTACAACAACACGCTTAATAACGCTTTTGGAAACAATACTTTCAATACAGATGAATTACAAGAAGTTAGCAAAAAAATTTCAGAATTAAAAGCCTATTTAAACAACCAAAATATTGCATTTTATATCGTTGTTCCTCCTAATAAAAATAGTATTTATAAGGAGTTTTTACCGTTTCATTTTAAAGTTCATGAATCCAATTTAAGCGTTTTAAAAAACTATTTGAAAACGCATATAAATTTCGAAATCATTGATTTAACGGAAACCTTATTAGCCCAAAAATCTAAAACCCAACTATATTTAAAAACCGATTCTCATTGGAATGATTTTGGCGCATTTATTGGCTATCAAGAAACCATGAATGTTATAAACCAAGACTTTAACATACCCGTTGTTACTTTAGAAGATTATGATATTCAGATAAAACCTGTAAAACAAGGCGATATTATAAAAATGATTAATCTCAATATTGAAGAATCTGCCGCAACCTTCACAAAAAAAGCAACAGCAATCAATCCTGCAAATAATAACAATAATGATGATGAGAAACTTGTAATGCATTACGATTCCTTCTCATATACTTGGATGCCTTTTTTTAATGAGAGTTTTAAAAATGTAAATTATGTTGACAACTACTATGTAAGCAAAAAAAATATTGAAGCAGAAAAACCGACTATCGTCATTTTCGAAATTGTTGAACGACATATTGATATGTTTCTTAATAAAAAAAGCCTCCTAGTAAACTAGAAGGAATCGTAATG
>DIAL01000054.1:15143-15651 GCA_002414705.1 Flavobacteriaceae bacterium UBA5079 | reverse complement strand
TACTATTTGCTAAAAACAAAAATGACTTGCTGGCAGCTTTACCAAGCGATAAACCAACTTATTTAAATTCACAATTTAACCCTTATAATCTTATTGATAATCTTGGTGAAGATGAAGTTGATGACCCTTATCATTATGCCGAATCGTTAATAGAATTTATTAATAAAAATGGCAATCATGAAATAGCTAGTCATACGTTTAGTCATTATTATGTAAATGAAGAAGGTCAGACACCCAAACAATTTGAAGCCGATATAATGGCAGCAATTACAGTTGCCAAGCAAAAAAATATTACCATAAAAAGCATCGTGTTTCCTAGAAATCAAATTAACGAAGCCTATTTAAAAATATGTGCAAAACATGATATTATTTGCTATCGTGGCATTGAAAAACATTGGATGTTTGATACACATGACACTAAAAAGCTGGACAATACAGCTCATAAAGTTTTCCGTTTGTTAGATGCTTATTGCAACGTTTCTGGCTATAACACCAATTCGTTAAGCAG
>DIAL01000054.1:13725-15034 GCA_002414705.1 Flavobacteriaceae bacterium UBA5079 | reverse complement strand
TTAAGCAGCTTAAAAAATTGTCATGGAGTTGTAAATATTCCATCTAGCAAATTTTTTAGGCCATACAATAAAACGTTTAAATTTTTAGAACCCTTGCGCATTAACAGAATCAAAAAAGGGCTAACTCAAGCTGCAGTAAAAAATGAGATTTACCATATTTGGTGGCATCCACATAATTTTGGAAATAATATGGATGAAAATTTCAAGAATTTAGAGGATATATTTAAACACTTTAAAGTTTTAAAGGACAGTCATAATTTCCAGAGTGTTTCCATGTCTCAATTAGCAGAAATTTATCTATCTAAAGAATCTCGATAATATACTTTCTTTTAGTTCCTATTACACCAAAAAGAGGCTTACTTCCAGCTTTTTCATGAGATTTATAAATTTTTATTTCTGAAAAACTTTCTGGGCTTTGAAATAAACTATCTAAAACTATGCGTTTTAAAAAAGGGGAATTCTCAACTTCATCTTTCAAGGAAATTAATTTATAATCCGTTACATCTAAATCACTCGTAATTGGATGAATTTTAAATGGTAATTTTTGCTCATTTGAAGATCCTATATTCTTTATAGCATAACGTGTTTTAGCGACGAATAAATTAAAATTCTTATCGCGTAAATATTGTTTTAATTCAAAATACTTAACGAGTAATCGACCAGTAATATTTGAAGTTAAACTTGATTTATCATATACCACATGGCAATTATACAAGTAGTTAGTGTTTGTCCATTTTGTTTTATATTCATACTCACCTTTTGAAAAGTCCATAATATGTTTATTATTTTCAATACACCAAGTAATCAATTTACTAATTTCAATATGACCTACATTAAACTTGTAATAATTAGTATTAAATGCTTTTACAGCACCAATTAAAGTGTTTTCGCTTAAAAAAGCTAGCGACATGGAAATAGGTTCTCCATCCACCTCAATACTAATGATCAAAGCTTTCTTTTCATGAAACATTTTATATACTATTTCCTCATAAAATGGCCATTCACTGATTAAATTGGTTTCAATTTTTAAATCGCCATACCTACTTTCTACCAAGTTTCTAAAGTTGGTCATCACGGTTTTATAAATATCCTTTTCAATATCACCATAATAATAGTTATATGAAACATTAAAACAGCTTTCAAACTTTTTTAAGGTGCTCCTAAACTTATTTCTTGATTTGGCATGTAAGGTATTTTTCAAATAATCTTCAAAAGAAGTAAATTGAGATAGATTTGCTAAAAAACCTTTGTACTGTCGGACTTTTTTAATTCTTAAAGTCGAATTTTCAGATATTTTGGATGTATCACA
>DIAL01000054.1:9768-13624 GCA_002414705.1 Flavobacteriaceae bacterium UBA5079 | reverse complement strand
ATGGATGTATCACAATAATCTGGAACATCATAAATAAGAAAGGTTTTGTTTTTAAAATCTAATTGTGATGTATCAATTTCATAAGTAACACCATTGGTCATATTTCTACCTGCATTTATATAATATGGTAGAAACTTGTGTTTTATAAATAACAGGTTTTCAATAAACTGAAACTGCTTACCTTCACTTTGTTTTGCAAAATGTCTTAACCATGTTTCTTGATATATTCTAGATGTAAAAGGATTATGCTTCATCTCTAACAATTTTTAAGATGCTACTTTTTGCTTTTACTAAAAGTGACCCATTTTCATATTGATAAACCTCTAAATCCTTTACTGGCTCAGGATTCATATACAAATAGTCGTATAATGCTCTTCGTTGTGAAACATAGGTGTTTAATTCTAAATTAATTGGTTTTACAAACGCCTTCATATCAATATCTTTATTCAAGTTTTCAACTTTATATGCACCCAACAGAACCGCTTCGTTTTTGTTGCCACCAAATAATTTATGTTTCAAATTATGAACTTTCGTACTATAATTACGATCCCTAAACTCGCGTTTAAAGTTGAAATATTTTTCTAAAAAACTAGCCGTAAGTCTACTTTTTAATGATTTTGAATCATACAAAATATGATAGAACGTTTGATAACGTTCATCACTCCAACGCTTTTTATACTCGAAATCACCTTGGGTATAATCAAAAATTTCAATGCTATTTTTAAAGCTCCATTCTAGCATTTTCAAAATGGTTGTATGCCCAATATTATATCGGTAAAAATCAATATCAAAAACGGTTAGCGCTTCAACTAAAATGGTATCAAAATGATAACTGAATGTAATTCCAATAGGTTTACTATTACAATAAATAACAAATAATGACGCCGTACCTTCATTTATCATTTTATAAGCTAATTCCGTATAAAAAGCCCATAAATTTGGCTCTAACTCACCACAGGGCTCACCTTTATTGGTATAACGCTTTTCAAAAAGATTATAAAAACTATCAAAAACAACATCAAAATCTGATTTAGAAATTTCGCCATGATACATGGTATAATCTACTGTAAAATTAGCCTCTAAACGACTTATATTTCTTCGTAATTTGGAACGTGTATTGGATTTATAAATTGTATTTAAATACGCATCCAAAGACTCATAATTCCCAACTCGCGTTATATAACCTTCATACTGAAAAACTTTTTTTAGTTTTAACCCAGATGATTTTTCTGGCAAAGGCATTTCTTGATAAGTAGGAATATCTCGAACTAAATACACATGACCTTTATAATCTGTTGCTGTCAAATTTAGCTTATACGTTAATCCATTGGTTAATTTATTACCAACATTTATATAACAAGGAACCAAAGCGTGTTTATAAAATGTAACCGGATTTATTACATGGGTTGCTATTTCAGGTTTGTTTGCATTAAAATGTTTCAACCAAACAGATGTAAACGTATTTGATGAAAATGGATTTTTAATCATGAAAATGTTTTCGTTATTAGGTTTAAAATTAGTTTTTTAAATGAATAAACAAATAACAGATTGTGTTTTTTAGATGTATTTAAAAAAAAACAATATAAACGGCATTTTTTATAGCATGTTTACAGTAATTATTACAATATTTACATATGGAAACGAAATATAAATTTGACTAATTTAGTTTGTAACAATTTAGCTGAAAATGAGATAAACCTTAAATGACTATTACAGGTGCCATGCATGTTATTACGACAAAGGGTTTAATAAATAAGATTAAAACAACAGTTGCGTTTCAATAAAAATCAAAAAACGTAGAAATTAGTTATTTATCGTATTTATTTGATGGAAACTATTTAAAAATAGATATTTACGATGACAAAAAATGCTTCGGGAGTGAAATCTAAAATATGGTTATCAGCACCACATATAAGTGGTCATGAAGAAGTTTATATTAAAGAAGCATTTAAAACCAACTGGATTGCTCCTTTAGGACCAAATGTTGATGGCTTTGAAAGCGACTTGGAAGGGTATCTAGAAAATGAGTCGCATGTAACGGCTTTAACTTCTGGAACTGCTGCCATTCATTTAGCATTAAAGCTGCTAAACGTTTCGGCAGGAGATGAAGTGCTTTGTCAGACAAAAACATTTGTAGCATCTGTAAATCCCGTAATTTATGTTGGTGCAACACCTATTTTTATTGATAGTGAAACCAAAACTTGGAATTTATGTCCCGAGCTATTAGAAAAAGCCATACTGGACAGACTACAAAAAGGAAAGAAACCAAAAGCCATTATTGCCATTAATTTATATGGAATGCCATACAATGTAACAGACATACATGCAATTGCTAGAAAATATCAGATTCCTGTTATAGAAGACAGCGCTGAAGCTTTAGGCAGTCACTATAAAAACCAACCTTGTGGCACGTTTGGCGATTTATCAATCTTATCTTTTAATGGTAATAAAATAATAACAACTTCAGGAGGTGGTGCTCTGGTTTCTAGAAATAGAGATACAAAAAAACGTGCTATATTTTTAGCAACACAAGCAAAAGATCCTGGAATAAATTATACGCACTCGGAAGTTGGTTACAATTACAGATTGTCAAATATTTTAGCTGGTATTGGTCGCGGACAAATGCAGGTTTTAGAAAATAGAATCCAAACAAGACGTGCACATTACGAATACTATAAAAATGAGTTGCAACATATTTCAGATATAGAATTTTTAGAAGAACCTGAAAATTATTTCTCAAATCGTTGGTTGACAGCCATTTTATTTAAAACAAAAACAATTAGAGATGGTGTTTTACAGGCCTTATCAAAAGAGAATATAGAATCAAGACCATCTTGGAAACCCATGCACCAACAACCTATGTTTGAAAATCACCCAAGTTATTTAAATGGTGTATCAGATAATTTATTTGAACGCGGCTTATGCTTACCAAGCGGTTCCAATTTAACAGATGTTGAATTAGACCGTGTTAATCTAGTAATAAAAAAATATTTTGGATAAACTATATAACTTATTACGAAAATTATCTAATCGCTATGCATCCAAATGGTTGGTACTCTTATTTGACTCATCCATTATTGCGTTTACATTTTTTTTAGCTTATTTAATTCGATTTAACTTTCAAATAGATTTCGATTTCTCCATGTTTCTAAAGCAAATACCATTTGTTGTATTTGCAGGAATTATTAGCTTCATGTTGGTTAGTTCACATAAAGGAGTTGTAAGATTTACTGGCTTTAAGGACGTTGTAAATATTATTATTGGAGTTAATATTTTAGCAACTATTCTTATCATCACCACATTTATTAGTCGAAAATATAATTACAATAACATTTTTGATATTCCAGGTTCTATTATATACATTCATTTACTACTCAATATATTTTTCCTTATAGCAGCCAAGTTTTTTATAAAATCTATTTACAGAAGTTTAATTTCTGAAAATGAAGACGAAGCCAAAAGCAATGTATTAATTTATGGCGCAGGTGATTCAGGAATAATAACATACAGCGCTATTGCAAATGATGCAAAAAGTGATTTAGATGTTTTTGGATTTGTTGATGATAATGAACGTAAAGTAGGTAAAAAGATAAACTTATTGAATGTTTATAGTCCAAAAAACATAACAAAAGCGTTTATAGAAAAACATGAAATAGACTCCGTAATTATTTCGATTCAGAATATTAATTCAAATCGCTTATTACAAATAACGAGTAAGTTATTCGCTTTAAACTTAAATGTGAAAATTGTTCCTGCCGTTCAAACATGGATAGATGGCGATTTAAGCATTGGTCAGATTAAAGACATTAAAATTGAAGATTTACTCGGACGCGAACCTATTAATATTGACAATCCC
>DIAL01000054.1:3605-9633 GCA_002414705.1 Flavobacteriaceae bacterium UBA5079 | reverse complement strand
GTACTGCATGACGAATATAGCAATCGTGTTATTTTAGTAACTGGAGCAGCTGGATCTATTGGTAGTGAACTGGTAAGAAAACTAACCACTTTCAATTTTAAAAGCTTGATACTTGTGGATAATGCGGAATCTCCTTTATATGATTTACAACAGGAATTAATAAGAAATGACATTAAAAATGTAATTCCAATTATTGCAGATATTAGAAATAATGTACGTTTAGATTCCATTTTCGATTTACACAAACCCGAAATTGTTTTTCATGCAGCAGCTTACAAACACGTACCACTAATGGAACAAAACCCGTATGAAGCTGTTAGTGTTAATGTACGCGGCACTAAAAATGTGGTTCATTTATCAAAAAAATATGGTGCTAAAAAATTCATTTTAATTTCAACAGATAAAGCGGTAAACCCAACCAACGTAATGGGAGCAACTAAACGCATTGCCGAAATGCATATATGTTGTCAACAAAACACACAAACAACCACCAAGTTTATCATCACACGGTTCGGGAATGTTTTAGGTTCTAATGGATCTGTAATTCCGTTATTTAAAAAACAAATTGAAGCTGGTGGACCTTTAACAGTAACACATAAAGATATTATTAGATATTTTATGACCATTCCAGAAGCCAGTTTATTGGTTTTGGAAGCTGCCGCTATGGGATTAGGTCATGAAATTTTTGTTTTTGATATGGGTAAACCTATTAAAATTTATGATTTAGCCATGAATATGATTGCTTTATCTGGTTTAAAATATCCTTCAGATATTGATATTAAAATTACCGGATTACGACCAGGCGAAAAAATATTCGAAGAATTACTCATTGAAGGTGAAAACACAAAACCAACCTACCATGAGAAAATTATGATTGCTAAATTTAAACCCGTAAATATAGACCTAACAGAAAATCTTATTAAAGAACTCTGTTTATTAGGTTCTAATTCTCAAAATATTGAAATTGTATCGAAAATTAAAGATATTGTATCCGAGTACAATCCGAATAATTCAACTTATGATGTTTTAAACTAAACAAACCAACTATGACCATTCTTAAAAGCATTATTAAAAAAACCAGCATTATACTTCTATTAGTAGTAATCTCATCTTGCGTTACAAGTAAAGAAGTTATTTATTTTCAAGACGAACCTGTGAGTGAATATAACGATATTCCTATGAATTCTGATATTGTTTACAAACCAAACGATTTAATTTTTATTAGTATTGGCGGTGATGCAGATGCTGTTGCACCATTTAATTTACCAGCAATTTCATATAGTGTATCGTCAGTTAATGCAAATGCTGATCTTAAAATGCCTACATATTTAGTTGATAAAAATGGCAATATTGAATACCCTGTTTTAGGTACCATTAAACTAGGAGGATTGTCTCGAGAGGACGCTACCACGTATTTAAAAAATAAAATAGGTGTTTATGTAAAAGATCCTGTTATTAATATTCGTTTAATAAATTTTACCATAACTGTTTTAGGTGAAGTAAGAAATCCGGGTGTTTTTACTGTTGAAGATGAACGCATTTCATTAATTGAAGCATTGGGATTAGCTGGCGATTTAACCATATATGGAAAACGTGAAAATGTATTTTTAATTCGTGAACGCGATGGAAAAAAAGTTTTTACTAAATTCGATTTAACAAAAATAAGCACCATTACATCACCAAATTACTATTTAGAGCAGAATGATGTTTTGGTAATTGAACCTAATTCAGCAAAAATCCGTTCAGCTTCATATAACCAAAACAATGGTGTTATTATTTCCGCAATTGGAACATTGGCAACAATTTTAGCTATCTTTTTAGTCAATTAAAGTTTTTACAAGGGAACCTACATGAAACAAAATGCACATTTCAGGGATTTAATAGAGCCATATTTAAACAAATGGAAGTTTATATTTCTATGCGTTATTGCTGGTTTAACATTAGCGTTTGTCTATTTGCGTTATGCTAGTAATGAATACCAAGCTAAAGCTACTATTAAAATAAAGGACGACAAATCTCAAGGGAAATTACCAGAAATATCAAGTCTTCAAAACTATGGATTGTTTAGCAACGACCAAAATAATGTTTTGGATGAAATAGAAATTATTAAATCCAGAAACCTAATTGAAAGTGTTATAAAAGATTTAAAGTTTAATATTCAATTTTATGTAGAAGGTCGTATACAAGCACATGAAGTTTACACCAATCCGCCATTAAATATTAATTTTAGTACTCCAGACTCTTTATTGCATCAGATAGACACCACGTTTAATATTCGAATCAAATCATCAAAAGATTTCATTTTTAAAGGTATTCCTCAGGATACTAAAATTTTAAAAGGAAACACAACACAACATGACGATATAGAAGGTGTTTTATACGACTTTGGTGAAAATGTAGAAACCGGTTTTGGAGATATTATTATAACACCAAATATTGGTCAATATGCCACAAAAATTGGCGCAGATATCACTATACGAATTCATCCAGTAAACAATGTTACCAGCGATTACAAATCTAGACTTCAAATTCAAACCAACGAATTATCAAGTGTTATAAAATTGACCATTAATGATAACGTTCGTGAAAAAGGCGTCCTGTTTTTAAATAAGCTTATTGAAAAATATAATGAGGACGTTATTAATGATAAACAAATGGTTGTTGAAGCCACATCTAATTTCATAAACGAACGTTTAGAAGGTGTTTCTCGCGAACTTGGCATTGTAGATTTAACAGCTGAAGATATTCAACAAGAAAACAAACTAACCAATTTAGCCACACAGTCTAATATTTTTCTTCAAACGGAAAAAGAAAACGAAGCTAAAATTACCGAAACTGGTAGAGAGATTCAGTTAATTGATTACATGAAAGATCATTTAGCTAACAATCAAAGTCCAAGCGATTTAATGCCTCTTAATATTGGGATTGAAGATGGCAACATTGCTCAAGTAGCAAAACGCCATAATAGTTTGGTTCAGGAACGTGATCGTATTTTAAAGAATTCTAGCGAAATTAATCCTACAGTTGTTAATTTAACCAATCAAATTAATCAATTAAAAGCAGATCTTTCACAAAGCTTAAGTAGTAAAAAATCGACTAGCCAAATCACTTATAATAGTTTGGTTTCTGAAAACTCTCGGATTAATTCACAAATTTATTCTGCTCCTCAAAAAGAGCGTCAATTCAAAGATATTAAGCGCCAACAAGATATTAAAGAATCTTTATACTTATATCTACTCCAAAAACGTGAGGAATCTGCAATAACACATGGAGTATCTTCCCCAAATGCTAAAATTGTAGATAAAGCTTATGCTTCAGGAAGACCTGTGGCTCCAAAATCTGCTATTATTATTTTAGCTGCATTAATTTTAGGCTTAAGTTTTCCTATTGGCATTATTTATCTCTTAACACTTATTGATACCAAAATACATTCGTCTCAAGATATTAAGAAGGCTATTGATGTTCCATTTATTGGCGATATTCCAAAATCTAATAAACGCACGCAACTTATAAAACAAATAGATTATTCACCAAAAGCTGAAGCATTCAGGATGGTGCGTACCAATGTTGAATTTATGCTGAAAGGAGTAGAAAAACATTCAAAAGTTATTTTTGTTACATCTACAACTAGTAAGGAAGGAAAGTCGCATACATCAATTAATTTAGCGCTTTCACTCTCCTATTCTAATAAAAAGGTCCTGCTTGTTGAAACAGATATTCGGGTTCCAAAAGCTACAAATTACTTAAACGTTAAAAACGAAATTGGTTTAACTAACTATATTAGTGATCCGAGTCTACAACTTTCTGAAGTCATTGTTCCCCTAAAAGACAACGAATATTTAGATGTCATACCTTCTGGTGTTATACCACCAAATCCAGCTGAATTATTAATGAGCAGTCGTATGCAAGAATTGTTTGACACAGTAGACAATCTTTATGACTATATAGTAGTAGATACTGCTGCTGTAGGTTTGGTAACTGATACGTTATTAATTAGTAACCATGCTAATTTATTTATTTATGTAGTACGCGCTAATTATCTTGACAAAAGGCGTTTGCAAATAGCAGATACTATGTATCAAGAAAAACGTTTGCCAAATATGACCATCTTGTTAAATGGTGTTGATCATAAAAAATCAAATGGTTATGGCTATGGTTACGGCAAAAATCCTAACAATAAGAAATGGTGGCAACGCTCTAAATAAGCCTATTTAGTGGCTTTTCGCCTTGCCTTTTCCTTTTTAATAAGCATGAGTTCACGCCCTGTTTGTCCTGCAACCGATGTGTTTTCTTCTGCACGCCTAATTAAATAAGGCATCACATCTTTTACAGGTCCAAATGGCACATATTTAGCAACATTGTAGCCTTTGTGTGCTAGGTTGAAACTTATATTATCACTCATGCCAAACAACTGACCAAACCAAACGCGGTTATCCGTATTCTCAATGCCTTTATCTTGCATTAACTGCATAACCATATAACTACTTAATTCGTTATGTGTTCCTACAAACACCGAGATATCAGACAGATTATTTAGGATATATTTTGCCGCAGCATTGAAGTTTTCATCGGTTGCTAATTTACTTTCACAAATGGGTGTTGGATATCCTTTAGTAAGCGCACGTTCATGTTCTTTTTCCATATAGGCACCACGAACTATTTTATAACCCAAATAAAACCCTTCTTTTTTAGCAATTTCATGTTGGGTTTTTAAAAAATCTAATCGATCATGTCGGTACATCTGCAACGTATTATAAACAATCGTAACATCTTTATTGTACTTACGCATCATATCAGTAACTAATTCATCAACCGCGTCTTGAATCCAACTTTCTTCCGCGTCAATTAAAATTTCTACATCTTTTTCTTTTCCTAATTTGCAAACCGCATCATAGCGCGCAACCACTCTACTCCATTCATCCTGCTCTATTTCTGTAAGTGGTTGACCTTCATTTATTTTTTGATATAAGGCAAACCTTCCAAAACCAGTAGGTTTAAATACAGCAATAGGCATAGCTTTCCTATCATCCGAAAAACGAATAATTTTTAAGGTTTTCTCCATGGCACCATCAAAATGTGCTTCAGTTTCTTTTCCTTCAACAGAATAATCTAAAACCGAACTCACACCTTTGGTAAACATATCATCTATTACAGGTAAACAATCGTCTTCATTGACACCACCGCAAAAATGATCAAAAACAGTCGCACGAATAATACCTTCTACAGGTAAATGCGCCTTTAAAGCAAAATGGGTAAGAGTTGTCCCCACCTTTACAAAAGTCTCATTTGATATCATATTGAATAAAAAATGCGCGCGATTTAACTCCTTATTACTCTTTAGTTGAAAAGCAATTTCAGTGTTATCAAATATTTTTAAATGCTCCATACTTATTGAAAATTAAGCAAAGATAATTATCATTCAGCTACTTTTTTATAAAAAAAACACCTTATTTTACCTTTTATTTTTTCTAGTAATTATTATGAAATCTATACAAACACAATATTATCCAATTCACTTTAATTCAAATTGTTACACAGCTTTAAATGCGCATTTAAAACTAGCAAACTATTCAACTATATTTATTTTAGTAGATGAAAACACACACAATATGTGTTTACCCAAGTTTTTACAGGCTGTAGAAACAACTTGTACAATTGAAATTATAGAAATAGAATCTGGCGAAGAAAACAAAACTATTGAAACTTGTACTGGTGTTTGGAATGTACTTTCAGAATTAGGAGCCGACCGAAAAAGCCTTATCCTAAATTTAGGAGGTGGTGTTGTAACCGATTTAGGAGGTTTTGTAGCTTCTACATTTAAACGTGGTATTAACTACATAAATGTTCCAACCTCTTTATTAGCCATGGTTGATGCTTCTATAGGTGGAAAAACTGGTGTAGATTTAGGGCATTTAAAAAATCAGATTGGTGTTATTAATTCTGGTGAAATGGTACTAATTGATACCAGTTTTTTAGAAACTCTTCCAGAAAACCAAGTGCGATCTGGATTGGCTGAAATGCTTAAACA
>DIAL01000054.1:1091-3502 GCA_002414705.1 Flavobacteriaceae bacterium UBA5079 | reverse complement strand
GACGCTTTAAATTATGATGAATTAATTTATGAATCGGTAGTAATCAAAAATAACATTGTTACCCAAGATCCGTTAGAGGAAAACTTACGGAAAACGCTAAACTACGGTCACACGTTAGGTCATGCTATTGAATCCTACTTTTTAAGCCACCCAGAAAAAGAGACGCTTTTACATGGTGAAGCAGTTGCAATAGGCATGATACTAGCCAATTATATTTCAACAGAATTGACTGGATTTTCTAAAGTAGAAAACGACACTATAAAAACTATAATTAAAACTATTTTTGGCGAAGTCACTGTGCTTCCCTCCGATTATGAACCAATAATTGAACTTCTCAAATACGATAAGAAAAACGAGCATGGCAACATTAATTTTGTGCTTCTAGAGGACATGGGGAAACCAAAAGTTAATTGTCAAGTTAGTAATGACATCATCATTAAAGCATTTGAATATTACAAAGCATAATTAATTACAAATAGCGTTCTTTTATAACATCTATATGATGCTTTTCATGTCCAATTAGAATAAAACCAACAGCACGGACAGACATTTCAGCGTTACTAGCCACACCAATCTGTTCTAACATTTTTTTGGTAAAACTGCTAAATAATGCAATGCTAGATTCGCGTAAATCTAAATAATCATTTAATAATTGTTCTCGCGTGCGTCTATTTGCAACGCTTGCCAAGACATAGTCATCTTGCTCAAAACCTGGCAAAGGTGTTTTATCTTGACGCGCAAAACGCAATGCACGATATACAAAAACATGTTCTGTATCTATTAGGTGTTGCAAAATTTCTTTAATAGTCCATTTACCTTCAGCATAACGATATTCTAATTTATCTTCTGGTATAGACTCAAAAAAAGCTTTCGTATTTAACATACTTTGCTCCAAACCAATTAACAAACTTAATTCCCCTCCTTTTTTAACGTAATTAGCATAAAAGGATGCGTATTCTGTATCAGGTATTTCTTTTGCAAACATAAATTTTTATTTAAAAGTACTAAAAAAAGCGCTTCTATCAAGAAGCGCCTCTAGTTTTTAACTTTTCGTGAAAAGCTTACATATTATTAAAAATGGAATGCATTAAACGTTTTTTATCGTTTAAACTTTCCTCAAGTGATATCATGGTTTCGGTTCGGTAAACTCCTTCAATATCATCAATCATAAAAATAACATCTTTAGCATGCTCCGTATTTTTAGCGCGTATTTTACAAAACACATTAAACTTACCTGTTGTAATATGAGCAACTGTAACATAAGGAATTTCGTTAATGCGCTCTAATACAAATTTGGTTTGCGATGTTTTTTGAAGAAAAACGCCAACATACGCAATAAATGCATATCCCAATTTCTTATAATCCAATGTTAAGGATGACCCTTTAATAATACCAGCTTCTTCCATTTTTTTTACACGAACATGAACTGTTCCAGCTGAAATAACTAATTTTTTTGCAATATCCGTGAAAGGAACACGTGTGTTATCAATCAACATATCAAGGATTTGATGATCTATATCGTCTAATTTAAATTTTGCCATTATTTTGATTTCTTTAAATAAAACACAAAAATAAGACAATAATTTTAAATTATCCCTATCAAAAATTAAGATTCAGGCAGTAATAATGAATATTTTTCATTATTTATGATAACGAAATCGTTATCGCTTCCTAGTTGCAAAGGCGAATGATTGACATTTAAAACCTTAAAATGATTAGCGTCATATTCTTTATGACCAAAAAAACCATCTAGCCTCTCAATTTTTTCAATTTTTGGCACAAAATGAATTGTATTATCTATCAATCTTTCCTGATACAGAATACCAATATCCAAAATGAAACCTTCATGCGAAGCGTTTCTTATTATTATATCCAAAAAACTTATACCATTTCGAGGTATTTGAAGATAATCCTGATACCCTTTTCCTGTTAATTCTTTTTCCGAAATAACATTAAAAGCCCTCATTAGAGCTTTATATATAAGTGCTCGTGTTATTTCTCGACTGTAATCGTTAGGGTAATGACCAGCCTCAAATAACACCGTTGCTACTCCTAAACTCTGAAAGGTATCGCCAACACAGTTAATATTATAACCATCATCGTATAATGCGATTTGATTTGGTATATATTCCTGTAAATCATTATAAATTTCAGCAATAAGCTCCATGGCTATTTTTCGTGTTTTAGTAATAGTTCGTTCCGTATTTTCGGAAGGAGACAAAAACGATACGGTTGCAGATTTTGAAGTATTTTCAACACTATAAATTGTACGTTGACCATGCAGGTTGAAACAAAAATCTGGTTTAAATCTATCAAAGCAATCACGTAACACATTACTTTCTGGTTGAGTTAATGCTTGTGCATCACGATTTAAATCTACGTGATTAGCATTAAATCGCGTGTAAACTTCT
>DIAL01000054.1:0-902 GCA_002414705.1 Flavobacteriaceae bacterium UBA5079 | reverse complement strand
TTCATTTCCGTGCATTTGAGACCAAATCAAAATGCGTTTTTTTCCAGTTCCTAATTTTACAGAATAGATAATTCGCTTTTCAACCGACATTCCTTCAGCCGAAACCGAAGCGTTTTTTGGTAAGTTTTTAAGCAACGGTTCAATCATAGAATTGGTAATATACCGTCCAGATAATTGGGTTTCTTTATAAGGATTTAATGCTGTTTCTAAAGCGTTCTGATACATCTGTAAATTTGTTATGTTACAAAGGTAAACAATTACTTATTTACATTTGTAAACATTAGAAAATAGGGAATTGTTTAATAATGTATACAATTAGCCTAACGAATCAGTATGTTTATGTATATAAAAACAAGCTTATTTAATAATTGGTATCAAATAATTGTATTTCAGTATTTTAAACACACCTAACGAAAGCTATACATTAATATTACAGACGATAATACTAGAATTATATTGGGTATGACGCAAATAATATTTACATTTGTAAAAGTAATTTACAGCAGCAACAGTTTACAATGATAAACAGCTCCGAATTTTCAAAACGTCTAGAAAAAGTCATCAAATTTCATGATGAAACCGCCTCCTCTTTTGCTGAAAAAGTAGGTGTGCAACGCTCGAGCATTTCACATATTTTGTCTGGCAGAAATAAACCAAGTTTGGATTTTGTTATGAAAGTTTTAGAAGCTTTTCCAGATGTAGAATTATATTGGTTGCTAAATGGCAAAGGAACGTTTCCAAAATCTGAAGCGAAATCTGCAACTCCTCCAACATCAAATACAAATCAAGAGAAACTTGAATCAATTGAAAAACCGACTAGACAGCTTTCAGAGAGTTTAAAATCATTTCCAATTAATCACAACAAAGAAATTGATAGAATTGTAATTTTCTTTAAAGATGGA
>DIAL01000053.1:6953-7824 GCA_002414705.1 Flavobacteriaceae bacterium UBA5079 | reverse complement strand
TTGTTGTGTTAAAAGGCGCATATTCGTTAACGATTTTAGAAGATAAAATGTATATTAATTCTACAGGAAATCCAGGTTTGGCAACGGCAGGAACCGGTGATGTGCTTACGGGAGTTATTACAGGTTTAATAGCACAAGGTTATGACCCTTTAGCCGCTTCAGTTTTTGGTGTGTATCTGCATGGCAAAACAGCAGATATTGTTGTTGATGGTTTGGGTTTTGAAGCCATGACAGCGTCACATATTATTGAAAATTTGGGTGAAGCGTATTTGGATTTGTTTGCACAACCAGAATTACCTAAAGTAAAAGGGGATGCAGAAGATAATGAGTCCTAAACTAAATAAAAAAAGTAGCTATTTATTAAAATAGCTATTTAAAATTCTTGTCAGTTGTCATTCTGAACTAGTTTTAGAATCTCATTTTTTAAAGCAAGAATTCATTTGATGTGAATATTTAAAAATAGAGTACAAAAAAAGAGTCGCAATTGATTGCGACTCTTTTGTATTATAGTTATTCAGAATTATATATTCAATTCTGTTAATAGTTCTTTTAACTCATTACTTGAAGGTCTTGGTGCATCTGGTGATACCACATTTCCTGCAGGATCAATTAAAATAAAACGCGGAATACCGTTTATTTTATAGGCTTGGATAAATTCTGTTTGCCATCCTTTTGGTGCAAAAATCTGAATGCCGCCTAATTCTTTATCAGCAATCATTGCTTTCCAATCTTCACGAGCTTTATCCCATGAACCACCATGACTTCTGTCGTCATCAATAGATAGACTTACAAATTGGATATCTTTTCCGTGATATTCTTTTTCAATTTCTTTTAAGAAAGGAATTTCAGCTTTACAAGGTCCACACCAAGT
>DIAL01000053.1:5012-6823 GCA_002414705.1 Flavobacteriaceae bacterium UBA5079 | reverse complement strand
TTACAAGGTCCACACCAAGTAGCCCAAACATCTATATATACATATTTACCTGCTAAATCGGATAATGATGTTGTAGTTCCATCATAATTTTCATAATCGCTAAACGTTGGTGATGGAGATCCTTTTGGTAATTCATTTTTTAATGCAATTGATCCACCAATATAAGATTTTAAAGATTTCAGCATAGGCTCTAAATTTTTAGAGGCATCATTTGTAATGCTGGTATCGATGGTTTTATTGGAATTATAAAATTCGCTTAATTCTGTCTTTATGCCATCCAGTTTTGCTTCTAAAGTTTCCATGTCAGCAATTTTACTTAAAGCTTCCACGTCAATTAACTGTTCTTCTTTTAAAGATTTTTCAGCTAAAAAATTACTATGTTCAGAACCTGCTCCAGTATATTTAATAGTTTCGTCAAACATTTTTGCATCAATAGTCATATCAATTTCATAGCCATTTTTCAAAAATACAGACGTAGATTCTGCGCCATCGAAAATGTTATAAATGCCAGCATCTACTTTTAATGTATCATTAAAAGTGCCATCTTCATTTACTTTGATTGTTTTTGAATAATCACGAGTTCGTACAACTAGTGAATCACTGTTTTTATTTGTTATTTTTCCAGAAAAAGTCGCGTAGTCTTTAGGTGCTTCTTCTTTGCAAGCAAATATGGATAATCCTGCAACAAAAATTAAAGTTTTTTTCATCGTTTAAAATAGTTTGTTTAATCAAAAATAGAGTTTTATCATGAATTAAAAATGAAATGTTACTAATTGTTTGCATAATAAATATTGAATGTGGATTTTTGGGATAACTTTTACATCCTATGAGAACAATTCATTACATTTCCCAAGATACCATTGATTTAGAAACTATTTCAGCAATTTTAGAAGAAGAAAAAGCTTTAGAATTAGCAGAAAATTCAATCAAAAAAATCCAGACATGTCGCGATTATTTAAACGAAAAACTTAAAAATCAAGATGCTCCCATTTATGGAATCAATACTGGTTTTGGCTCGTTGTATAATGTAAAAATATCGAAAGAAAACCTTACCAAACTTCAAGAAAATTTGGTTATGTCTCATGCTTGTGGAACTGGAGAATTGGTTCCAAAAGCTATTGTAAAACTTATGTTGTTACTAAAAGTTCAGTCGTTAAGCTATGGACATAGTGGCGTGCAATTAGAAACAGCAAAGCGTTTAATGGATTTTTATAATCATGATATTTTACCTGTAGTTTATACCCAAGGTTCTTTAGGAGCCTCCGGAGATTTGGCTCCTTTGGCACATTTGGCTTTACCGCTTATTGGTAAAGGAGAAGTTTATTTTGAAGGTGCTGTTCATACATCAGAATCTATTTTGAAGAAATTTAATTGGGAACCAATAACGCTTCAATCTAAAGAAGGATTAGCGCTTTTAAATGGTACACAATTTATGACGGCTTATGGTATTCATTTATTAATGAAAGCCTATAAATTATCTTATCTCGCAGATTTAATTGGAAGTACATCTTTAGAAGCTTTTGATGGAAGAATTGAACCATTTAATGAACTTGTACATTTAGTTCGTCCGCATAAAGGGCAGTTAAAAACAGCAGAACGCATTCGCGAATTTCTAGATGATAGTGTGTTAATTAAACAAGAAAAACAGCATGTTCAAGATCCGTATTCGTTTAGATGTATGCCTCAAGTACATGGTGCGAGTAAAGATACGTTAGATTTTGTAAGAAAAACTTTTATAACAGAAATCAATTCTGTAACAGATAATCCAAATATTTTCAGTCAGGAAGATTTAATAATTTCTGGCGGAAATT
>DIAL01000053.1:660-4889 GCA_002414705.1 Flavobacteriaceae bacterium UBA5079 | reverse complement strand
AATTTCTGGCGGAAATTTTCATGGTCAACCATTAGCATTAGCTTTAGATTATTTAAAGATTGCCATGGCAGAATTAGGAAATATTTCTGAAAGACGTGTGTTTCAATTGGTGTCGGGATTACGCGGTTTACCAACATTTTTAGTGGATAATCCAGGGTTAAATTCTGGTTTTATGATTCCACAATATACGGCTGCAAGTATAGTTAGCGCTAACAAACAACTTGCAAGTCCAGCGAGTATTGATAGTATAGTTTCCAGTAACGGTCAAGAAGACCATGTGAGTATGGGAGCCAATGCTGCTACACAAGCTTACACGTTAATTCAAAATGTGGAGCGCATTTTAGCCATTGAACTATTCAACGCATCACAAGCCTTACATTTTAGAGAACCTTTAAAATCTTCTACATTTATAGAGTCCGTTTTAACGGCTTATCGTCAAGATGTTTCTTTTGTTTCTAATGACAGGGAACTGCATATAGACATAAAAAAATCGGTAGCATTTATAGCAAATTTGCAAATAGACGTAAACGAAATCTACAATTACTAGTATCTTGTTTTAGGATTAGAAGATTATAGAAATGATATTATTGGTTACATAATTCTATAGCCCAATTTGTAGCATCTTCTAATGAATTAAATGCTTTGAATGGAATACTTATAAAGTTGCTTTCAAAATCTGTGTTATCTATTTTTACAGAATCACCCAAAACAACAGCAAAACCTATAAGAGTTTTAATTTTTGATGTTTTAAAATAAATATTAGGGTCCACAGAATACGAATTTTTTCGGTGCGTGATGTAAACAAAATTCTTGTTTCCATAATATTCTCTTGCAAGATCATACAGTTCATTGTTTAATTCAATAGAAACAGTTACACCTTCATTCATGACTGCAATCATGTAATGGTCGTGAAAAGTAATTTCACCGAATGTATATTTTTTTAAAAGAGACATATTAAAATATAATAAAAATTTGGGACAATAAAAAACTCCGCAAAGTTAAGCGGAGTTTTTCTAATAATGAAAGAAAACTATTATGATTCAGTAGTTTTTTTATCAGTTTCAATTTTTATGGTAAGTTCGTTTGTTTTAGAATCTAAATCCATAGCTATTTTATCGCCTTCAGCTATTTTTGAAGTGATAATTTTCTCAGCTAAAGCATCTTCAACATACTTCTGAATTGCTCGTTTTAAAGGTCTTGCACCATATTGTTTGTCGAATCCTTTATCTGCAATATAATCTTTGGCAGCTTTACTTAAATTAAGTGTGTAGCCAATATCCTTAATTCGTAAAATAAGTTTTTCTAATTCAATATCAATAATTTTAGAAATATCTTCTTTTTCAAGCGCATTAAAGACAACCACATCGTCAATTCTATTCAAGAATTCTGGAGCGAAAGCTTTTTTAAGTGCATTTTCAATAACGCTTCTAGCATTAGCATCTTCCTGTAATTTTTGTGAAGCCGTTCCAAAACCAACACCTGTACCAAAATCTTTTAGTTTACGAGATCCAATATTAGATGTCATAATGATAATGGTATTTCTAAAGTCAATTTTACGACCTAAGCTATCTGTTAAATAGCCATCATCCAATACTTGTAGAAGCATGTTAAAAACATCTGGATGTGCTTTTTCAATTTCATCAAGTAAGACAACTGCATAAGGTTTGCGCCTAATTTTTTCTGTTAATTGACCACCTTCTTCATAACCAACATATCCTGGAGGTGCACCAACTAATCTAGATATAGCAAATTTTTCCATGTATTCACTCATGTCAATTCTAACAAGCGAATCTTCACTATCAAATAATTCTTTAGAAAGCACTTTAGCTAATTGTGTTTTACCAACACCTGTTTGTCCAAGAAATATAAATGAGCCGATAGGCTTATTTGGATCTTTAAGTCCAGCACGATTGCGCTGAATAGCTTTAACAACTTTGGCAACTGCTTCATCTTGACCAATAACTTTACCTTTAATTAAATCGGGTAAAATAGCTAGCTTATTACTTTCAGTTTGTGCAATTCTATTAACAGGAATACCTGTCATCATGGAAACTACATCAGCAACATTTTCTTCGGTTACCGTTTCACGATGTAGTTTAGTGTCTTCTTCCCATTTTTCTTGCGCTATAGCTAATTCCTTTTCTAGACGTTTTTCATCATCACGTAATTTAGCAGCTTCTTCGTATTTCTGTTTTTTAACAACTGTAGATTTGGTTTCTCTAACCGCTTCTAGTTGTTTTTCCAATTCAACAATCTGATCGGGAACATTAATGTTTGTAATATGAACGCGAGATCCTGCTTCATCTAAAGCATCAATAGCTTTGTCTGGTAGAAAACGATCCGTCATATACCTATTGGTTAATTTTACACAAGCATCTATTGCTTCTGGAGTATATTCTACATGGTGATGAGATTCGTATTTTTCTTTAATATTATTTAGAATTTCAATGGTTTCATCAACCGTTGTTGGTTCTACAATTACTTTTTGAAAACGTCTTTCTAAAGCACCATCTTTTTCAATATACTGTCTATATTCATCTAGAGTTGTTGCGCCAACACATTGAATTTCTCCACGTGCTAAAGCTGGTTTAAACATATTGGAAGCATCTAAACTCCCAGTTGCACCACCAGCACCAACTATGGTGTGAATTTCATCAATAAACAGAATAATATCATCATTTTTTTCAAGCTCGTTCATGACGGCTTTCATACGCTCTTCAAACTGTCCACGATATTTTGTACCTGCAACTAAACTCGCTAAATCTAATGTTACTACGCGTTTGTTGAATAAAATTCGAGATACTTTTCGACTAACAATTCTGTTTGCTAAACCTTCGGCAATGGCAGATTTACCAACGCCAGGTTCACCAATTAAAAGTGGGTTGTTTTTCTTACGTCTACTCAAAATTTGTGACACACGTTCTATTTCTTTTTCTCGACCAACCACAGGATCTAATTTGCCTTCTTCAGCCATTGCGGTTAAATCGCGCCCAAAATTATCTAAAACAGGTGTTTTAGACTTCTTGTTCGTTTTGCCAGTTGGTGAATTAAATAAATTATCTTTTGAGGTGTCGTCATCTGAAGTTGAATCGTCATCTTGAAATGATTCCGATTTTGGCTCTCCTGTAATATCAGGATAATTTTCGTCGTTTGTTATCATAAACTTAAACTGTTCTTTTACGTTATCATAGTCCACTTTCAACTTATTTAAAAGCTTGGTTGTGGGATCGTTGTCGTTTCTTAAAATGCATAAAAGCAAATGTGCTGTATTTATGGAACTACTCTGAAATAGTTTCGCTTCCAAAAACGTAGTTTTCAAAGCGCGTTCAGCTTGTCTGGTAAGGTGTAAGTTTTTTTTGTCGTTAGACGTTATAGCCAAATTAGGATTGGCAGGACTTAAAATTTCGACTTTGCGTCTTAAATGATTTAAGTCAATTTCTAAAGCGTTTAAAATATTAATAGCCTTACCGCTACCATCACGTAATAATCCAAGCATTAAGTGTTCAGTGCCTATAAAGTCGTGTCCAAGCCTTAAAGCTTCTTCTTTACTATAGGCGATTACGTCCTTAACTCTTGGTGAAAAATTGTCATCCATAAATAATTCCTTTCTGCATTAAATGTACTAAAACATATTGTTAAGGACAAAAATCATACCTTAATTAATAGTCAGTATGCTAATAGACAAAAAAAAGTTTATAAAGTCAAAATATTTAACAGCATACTTATTAACGAAAAGAGGTGTTAAAATTGTTAATAAAAAATCCGAAAAAACAAAAAAGAAACCCTTGCTGTAGCTGATGAAATGGTTATATTAGCACGATTTGTAAACCTACAAAAATCTAATTAGTATTATATATGGCAGAAGGAGAAAAATTGATCCCAATTAACATTGAAGATGAAATGAAATCGGCTTACATTGACTACTCAATGTCAGTCATTGTGTCACGTGCCTTACCTGATGTAAGAGATGGATTAAAACCAGTACACAGGCGTGTGCTTTTTGGAATGCATGAGCTAGGTATTAGAGCTACAGGAGCACATAAAAAATCAGCTAGAATTGTTGGTGAGGTTTTAGGTAAGTATCATCCACACGGTGATACCTCTGTTTACGACGCCATGGTTCGTATGGCTCAAGAATGGAGTTTACGTTATATGTTAGTGGATGGCCAAGGTAACTTTGGTTCCATCGATGGTGATTCCGCTGCTGCCATGCGTTACACCGAAGTGCG
>DIAL01000053.1:0-500 GCA_002414705.1 Flavobacteriaceae bacterium UBA5079 | reverse complement strand
CATAAATTAAATTTTGATGATACCTTACATGAGCCAACTGTACTTCCAACCAGAATTCCTGGTTTGTTAGTAAATGGCGCATCTGGTATTGCAGTTGGTATGGCTACAAATATGCCACCACACAACTTAACAGAAGTAGTAGATGGTATTGTTGCTTATATTGAAAATACCGATATTGAAATTGATGAATTAATTACGCATGTAAAAGCACCCGATTTTCCTACAGGTGGAACTATTTATGGTTATGATGGCGTTGTTGAAGCTTTTAAAACAGGTCGTGGTCGTATAGTAATTCGTGGTAAAGCACGTATTGAAGAGGTTCAAGGACGTGAGTCTATTATTGTTACCGAAATTCCATACCAAGTGAATAAGGCTGATATGATTAAAAAAACAGCCGATTTAATAAATGAGAAAAAAATTGATGGTATTTCAACCATTCGTGATGAATCCGATAGAAACGGAATGCGTATTGTTTTCGTTTTAAAACGTGATGCTATTCC
>DIAL01000084.1:11618-11785 GCA_002414705.1 Flavobacteriaceae bacterium UBA5079 | reverse complement strand
AATTCGATAGAAAATGACTTCGTTTTTTGCAGACCAGAGTATCTTAATCTGTTAAGTACCTATGTCAAAATAGGTTCTGTGAGACTACCAGAAGAGTTCGACCTCGTAACTCATAACTCTGATACTAATTTCGGACAAAACGAAATAAATTATGTATTAGATCTTTT
>DIAL01000084.1:9412-11380 GCA_002414705.1 Flavobacteriaceae bacterium UBA5079 | reverse complement strand
GAAAGATTTTCTGAAATCATAGCGGAAGAGAATGTAAAAACCGAAACGTTATACGTCAATTTCAACGTTTCTACTAATCCTCCTGCTAGATATGATTGCTTAAATAAAATAGGCGATCAATATCCGCTTCAAAATAAAAAAAATTACCCAAACTCAACTTCTATACGAGATCATGATTCATTTGTTGACTTAACTCAAAAAGATTATTTAAGAGATATAGCTAAGTCTTATTTCATAGTGTCCCCAGTCGGGAACGGGGTAGATTGCCATAAAACTTGGGAAGCTTTATACATGAAGAGTATACCGATTGTCACTAGATGGCATGGAGTAGAAAAGTTTAAAGATATGGGCATACCTATGATTATAATAGACGATTGGTCTGAACTTAATTCTTTAAAATTTACTCCTGATCTATACTATAACTTATGGCGAGATTTTGATCCGTCAGTAATAGACTTTAATTTTTTTAAAAATGAATAATTTAAAAATAAAATTCGCTTGTCACTGGGATACTCCAGAAGGTTTGGCTGATAGAGTAATTCGCAATTGGGGAGTCCCTCCAGAGGGACTAGAAATTACATCCGCTTCGGATTTCGACTACTTGATTACATTTAATAATAGTGAAGAAATGCTTTCTGTCTCAAGAGATAAAAACATAGTGTTTACTATGGAACCAAGCTGGAGTCACTGTATCCAAGACGCTGTATTGGATAATAGCTTTAAAGTATTTAGTAGTGTAGGTAGATTTGCTCACAGAGATAATGTAGAAATGGCTCCTACTTTAATGTTTAGCGAAGATTCGGGAGGTTCTACACAATCTCATGTAAAACAAGCTGGAGAGGGTATAAAAACTTCGATGGAAGAATATCTTTCTTATGAAAACTTCGATAAACCTAAAAAATGCTCTATGATATTAGCTGCTCATGGAGCTATAGCTGGCGCACTAAAACACCAAGACTCTTTATACTTACAAAGGGAAAGGCTACTAGTTAAAATTTTTGAATCAGATTTAGATATTGATGTCTACGGTAGAGGTTGGGAGATAAATGATCCTCGCTATAAAGGCTATGCTGAATACAAAGAAGACGCGATGCGAGATTATGAGTTTAGCATCGGCATAGAAAACTCTAAAGAAGATTATTATATCTCAGAAAAAATAACTGACTGCTTTATGAATAATTGCGTCCCTATTTATGATGGATGCAACTTGGCGCATGAGTTCTATAACCCAAAGTCATTTGAAAAAATTGATGTAGGTAGTGAATCTGTTATAGAAGATATCAGAAATATAATCAAAGGTTCTAATAAAAAATATATAGACCATGTAAAGGAATCTAAAATTAAATATTTTACTGACTATAATATCTATTCTTATCTAGAAAAATGCATTCCATTCAAAAGATCTTCGTAATTCATTATACGAAACTAAAAGATAGGAAAGCGCACATGTTGAGTGAGCTTAGTTCTTGGTTTCCTAATATTGATTATGAGTTTGTCGAGGAGTTCGATCAAGAAGATCTAACAGATGAGATTATAAACGACAATTTTGATTTGCGAGATTTCGAAAAAAAATTCGACAGGCAAATGCTTAGATCTGAAATGTCTTTATGTATGAAATACAAACAGGCTGTAAATAAAATATCTAACTCTGAGGAGGGTGAAGAGTTTTTTATTTTAGAAGATGATGTTATCTTCAAAGAAAGTCCATTGACCTACGTAGATGCAATGCATGATATATGTGATGATAACAATATTAATTATGACTGCGTTTTTTTAGGTGAAGCATGGATAAGGAAAGGGGATAATAGAGATATTTTTGGTAAAAAAGAACACCCAGCTACAAATGGCTTATGTACAGTTCTTTATAAAAAAGATAGCCTTAAAAAACTACACTCTAATTTACAATCAAGTAAGATAACACAACCAATGGATTGGGAATTAAATGACAGATTTGAAGATTTAGATTTT
>DIAL01000084.1:8749-9251 GCA_002414705.1 Flavobacteriaceae bacterium UBA5079 | reverse complement strand
GATTTGAAGATTTAGATTTTCAAGTTTATTGGGGTAAAGCCCTGACTAGACATGGCAGTGTTTTAGCTATGGAGGATGAAAATTTTCAAGGGTTGAGATCTAGCTTAAGAGAAAAATATTAACAATGGAAGAGCATCATTATATAAAATTATTAAAACATCTCAAGGTCGATCCTCAAAAAATCCCTCTCTGTATAGAGACTGGGACTCACAGAGGATGGGGGACAGAGCAGTGGTCTAAGTTTTTTGAGAAGGTTATCACGATTGAATTATCAGAAGAACTTTTTGAATTTTGCATAAAGACTTACGATTTACCAAATGTAAAATTTCTACAAGGCTCTAGTAATGAAATTCTACAAAATATAATTAGCGATATAACTGATCCTTATTTTCTTTTTTTAGACGCTCATGGTTCGGGAGGAGAGACTGCCTACGATGAGTCAGTGGGCAGATATGGCTCGCCAGTAATTCAAGAAATAGAAGCAGTAGAAAAAAACTTACCA
>DIAL01000084.1:5975-8686 GCA_002414705.1 Flavobacteriaceae bacterium UBA5079 | reverse complement strand
GCAGTAGAAAAAAACTTACCACAATTTATTATCGTAGATGATTTATCTGATTTTATTCAGATAGATTCTTATCCTAATCCCGAAAAAATTAAAGAAGCAGTTTCGAAAATAGGAAATTATTCATCCCAAACATATAAACGAGATGTCTTCACAAAAGGCATTTTAATTTTTAAGTTGCAAGAATGAAAAAGTGTCTACTAATACAACCTGGAGCTTTTGGAGACTTTTTTGTTACTGCTCCGATAGCTAAACATTACTCAGAATTAGGGTATGAGGTCACATGGCCCACTAGGAAAAAGTTTTCTCATATTATGAAGCATTTCCCATACGCTACTAATACCATATTAGATGATAGAGTTTTGGACTCTGATTGGTTAAGGTCAGATGTAATAAAATGCTTGGAGCTGTCTGAATCACTTAAGCCTGATTTAATACTTAACCTAGCTGACAGAGGACCGCACCCAACAGAGGAGACCCCTTGGGAAACATTTGAGCAAACAAAATATCGATTAGCAAATTTAGATTTTGAAATTAAACATAATCTAGATTGGTCTAGGGATTTAGAAAAAGAAAATGAAATTTATGATCATTTCGTTGGAAACGAAAAAGATTATGCATTAGTACATTTGACAAGCTCTAATAATGATAGGGCCGAACTGCCAACATGTTTAAATAAAAAAATTATTGAATTCCAGCCATTCGAAGATGATAATATTGTTGGTTGGTATAAGGTCATTATGAATGCTAGTGCTATATTTTGTGTAGAAAGCTCTTTCCAAGCTTTTGTAGATGGTTTCATTAATGACATTAAATGTCCCAAATACTTATTGTCGCGCCCTACGTTAGCTGTCGGTCAAAGTTACACTGTGTCTAAGTATTGGAATAAAAAACACATGAAATAAAATGAAAATGCCGATGTCAGAAGTTTTGGATAGATTTACTATTACCAAAATCAGATCAGAAAGAACTTCCACTGATGTGGAAGATGAGATAAATATTTATAAAAATATAATAACTGAGTTTCGGCCTGACTTGATAAAAAAGTTTACAGATCGTTTATATCGAGCTAACTTAGATCTTTGGATAGTAGAAGAAAAAATATTCGAAATAGTAAAATCTGATAATCCAGACTTCGAAAAAATAGGACATTTAGCTATGGAGGTTAGAGATTTAAATTGGGATAGAAATAAAATAAAACAAGAAGTATCAGCTTTTTTCGATAAGACCGCTTTAAATTATAGTAAAGTAAAATATGGAAAAACTTAATATTAAAACAATGAATAACAAAATAGACATTGTCATTCAAGGGGGGATTTGGCCGACAACAAAAGATACGGTAGAAACCTACCAAAAAATACCTTTTATTAATAATGTTATAGTGTCTACTTGGGATTCTGAAGTTGATAAAATTAATTTTTCAGCTTCTAAATTTGTTTATTCTCCTCTTCCTGAAAAAGATGGGGGAGGTAACATAAATTATCAAATAGTTTCTTCTCGGAATGGTCTTGAAAAATGTGAAACAGATAGAGTTATAAAAATGCGTTCTGATCAAACTATACCTATAGAAGAAATGATTAGAATGAAAAAATTCTATGAAGAAAACATTAAGGGGAATGAGGTTTTTGTTTTGGGGTTGATGGGTTTGGAATTTCCTAGTCATCCATACCATCCTCAAGATCATGTATTTTGGGGAGATACGGAACAGGTTAAAGAAATTTTTGATATTCCATTATCTAATTGGACTACTTATCTAGCAGATGGAAGAGAAGATTTTTCTAAAAATATGAGATCTCCTATTTATTTAGGGGTCCACAAGTATGCACGTATTAGTGAAATCGCAAAACAACATCTAGAAGATCCATTTGAGTATTTACTAGATAATGCTCCTAAAAGAGACGAGGCTTTTGAAGAATATTCAAAAATCAAAGATCAATGTTTTAAATCTTTCCCGCCAATTAACTTGAACTGGCATAAATTTGGACAAGGTTATCCTTATGGTTTTTATTATGAT
The DNA here is from genome assembly GCA_002414705.1 of Flavobacteriaceae bacterium UBA5079. Classification (GTDB taxonomy): domain Bacteria; phylum Bacteroidota; class Bacteroidia; order Flavobacteriales; family Flavobacteriaceae; genus Algorimicrobium. The sequence continues at coordinate 6,675 of DIAL01000084.1, read as the reverse complement.
CAAGGTGAAAGGTATGGAAGTAGTTAATCATTTTACCTCTTATATATGAAAATAAAATTAATTATATTAGATGTAGATGGAGTTTTAACTAATGGAAAAAAATATTATAATGATACAGGGTTAGCTCAGTATAAAACATTTTGTGATAAAGATTTTTCAGCAATCAAAAAATTCAGATCATCTTCTTGCAGAGTCATATTCTTATCTGGAGATAAGAATATTAATGAGTCTATAGCTTCGAATAGAGGTATAGATTTTTACTATTCTCGTAATAAATGTAAGTCTTCTTTTATATCACAATTAAAAGAAAAATATTCTGTATTAGAGTCCTCGATGTGTTGTATAGGGGACGATATATTTGATTTTCCTATAATGGAAAAAGTCGCTTATAAATTCTGTCCGAAAGACGCTGTCTTACAAATAAAAGATCTTTGTGGCTCACAAAATGTTCTTGAGAGAAAGGGCGGAGATAATGTTTTAGACGAATTATATGATGTATGCTCTTCTAGGGGATTACTAGAACCTTTTGTTTTAAAAAACTTTTTAAAATTAGACAAAAATGAAAAATTTTGAGATATCTTTATATGGTCATTTAACTCATGATAGTGTTTTCGACGGTAATAAAACCTATGAAACCGTAGGTAGTTTAGGTAATGTTTGGAAGTCTTTAATACAATTGTGCGATTTTAAAGTTAACATA
>DIAL01000084.1:0-5840 GCA_002414705.1 Flavobacteriaceae bacterium UBA5079 | reverse complement strand
ATAGAACCTACGGAGATAGGGGAAGCTTTAATTTATGTAAATAAAATTAAAAATAGAAGAGCTTCTACAGCTTCTTTATCTTTGAAACAAAGAATTGCTTTCATACATAATTCAGACTGGTCTCATATTTTATATCTGAATCAATTAAAAAAAACTAATTTTATTCTAGAAGTAGCGTCTAAAAGTAAATTTGTATCTGCCGATATTTGTGCTGGATCTAATTTAAAAGATTTAGCTTTATTAAAGTATATAGATTTGTTATTTATTTCAGATGAGGATTTATGGTTACCTATAGATGAATTAAGAGAAAAAGTAAAAGGGGATATTTTAGTTCATCACTCTAATGGTAGTCATTTTTATGGAAAAAAGAATGTTTCTTTTGAAACTGTAATTCAAGAAAAAATAAAAAACGCAAATATACTTGGAGCGGGAGATATGTTAGCGGCTTCTGTAATAACCAACTTCATAAAAAAAGGAGATAAAAGTTTAAAAGAAATAATTATAAATAGTCATAAGGAAACTTCCTATTTAATAAAATTAAGTAATGAATAATAAAACTAATATATTGATACCTATTGCTGGAAGAGGGCAAAGATTTATTGACGGTGGCTATGTTATGCCTAAGCAATTAATAATGGTTGGAGATACACAAATGATTGATCTGAGCTTAAGCTCTATTCTAAATAAAGATGAGTGTAACTTAATTTTTTGCTTGAGAAGGGATCATGTAAATGATTACTCTTTAGATAAAATTTTAAAACAAAAATACGGTCAAGATATAAAATTAATTATTGTAGATCATGCGACTAGGGGTTCAGTGGAGACTTGTTTAATTGCGAAAGATTATATAAATAATGATGATCCATTAATGATCTACACTTTAGATGTTTACTTCGAATCTTTTTTTGATCCAACATGTATCGAACCTGATATAGATGGCACTATTCTTACGTTTAAAAGTAATAATAATGGGTATAGTTATGCTAAATTAGGCGAGAATGGTTTAGTTTCGGCTACAGCGGAAAAAAAAGTTATTAGCGAGAACGCTGCTGTTGGAGTTTACACATTTTCTAGTGGATCTTGTTTTGTAAAATATGCTGAACAAATGATTGAACAGGAATTAACAACCCGTGGAGAGTTTTATATTTGCCCTCTTTATAATCTTATGATTAAGGACGGTGCTAAGGTAAATATAAAAGAAGTCGATAAGATGCACTTGATGGGTACTCCAGAAGAATTAGAATTTTATCTAACTCATTCATTAGTCAAATTTGGTGATAAACCTATAGCAATATGCGCTGATCATTCTGGATTTGCTTTAAAAAATGAAGCTTGTAAGATTTTAAAAGAAAAAGGGCTTCGTTACGTTGACTATGGGACTTTTGTAGATAAAGATTGTGATTACAATGATTACGTAGGGCAAGCTATAGAGGCTTTGAATAGAGGATTCAGTGATCACGTTATAGCTTTTTGCAGAACTGGTCAAGGAGTGAATATAGCGGGAAATAAAAATAAAGGTGTAAGGGCTGCTGTTGTTTATGACGAGTATGCAGCGGAACACTCGATAAAACATAATTGCGCTAATTATTTTTCAATACCTTCTAGAGTAGTTGATGAAAACATGTTTTCAAATATGGTAAACATATGGAAAAAAACTTCTTTTGACGGAGGTAGACATATCCCAAGGATAACAAAGGCAGAATTTAATGAAAAAGTATAAATTGAAGGAAATGGTTAATGGTTGGATAGTTGGAGATTTTGATCCATCTCTTTTTAAGACTAAAGATTTTGAAGTAGGATATCATCAGTATAAGAAAAATTGTGAAACGCAAAATCATTACCATAAATTAAGTGAAGAAATTAATGTCGTTATAAAAGGTGATGTAGAAATAAATGGTGATAGGTTTAAAAAAGGGGATATTTTTGTAATAGATCCTTATATGGTCTCAGAATCTAAGTTCCACGATGACACTGATTTAATAGTCATAAGGACTTCTTCTAATACTTCTGATAAGTATTTAACTACATAAATGAAATTAATTTCTCATAGAGGTAATTTAAATGGTCCTAGTGATCTTGAGAATCATCCAGATCAAATAAAAAAAGTTTTAAAACTTGGTCTAAATTGTGAAATAGACCTTTGGGTTAAAAACAACATTTTTTTTTAGGTCATGATAAACCTGAATATAAAATTCAAACAAGTTTTTTACTTCAAGGGGGGTTGTGGATTCATTGTAAAAATTTAAAAGCTCTTGAACTTGTGCCATCAGAAACAAATTACTTTTGGCATCAAAATGATGATTTCACATTGACATCGAAAGGATACATTTGGACTTCTGCAGAAAAAAAAACCAGTGATAAATCGATTATGGTTGACATTGATCCAGATTGGAAATTTAAAAATTATAACTGTTTCGGTGTTTGCTCTGATTGGTTATTTTAAATTTGATAAAACGATTCAAACTGATATTATAACTTAAATTATTTATGAAAAAAACAGCATTAGTTCTAGGAGGAGGAGGGTTTATCGGAGGTCATCTGGCGAAAAGGCTCAAATCAGAAGGATATTGGGTGAGGGTCGTCGATATAAAATTCCATGAATATTTTGATTGGTCCGATATTTGCGATGGGTTTATTAAGGCCGACTTGCGCGAAGAAAAAATTGTAAAAGAATCTTTTTATCTTAATGATGATAAATCATTTGACGAGGTTTACCAATTAGCTGCTGATATGGGTGGCGCGGGTTATATTTTTACAGGAGAGAACGATGCTGATGTAATGCATAATTCAGCTATTATCAACCTTCATGTGGCTAAACAAGCGGTAGAAAGTAAAGTTGGAAAGGTATTCTATTCTTCATCAGCGTGTATGTATCCAGAACATAATCAAATGGACCCTGATAATCCTAATTGTGAAGAATCATCGGCTTATCCCGCAGACCCAGACTCCGAATACGGTTGGGAAAAATTATTCAGTGAGCGTTTATTTTTAGCTTTCCACAGAAATTACGGGTTAAATATTAGGATCGCTAGATTTCATAATATTTTTGGTCCAGAAGGGACTTGGCAAGGAGGTAAAGAAAAAGCTCCAGCGGCGATGTGTCGTAAAGTTTCTGAATGTAAAGAGGGTGGAGAAATTGAAGTCTGGGGAGATGGTAAACAAACTAGGTCTTTCCTTTATATAGATGAATGTCTGGAAGCAGTTTTAAGGCTTATGAGGCAAGAGGATTTCTTAGGCCCAGTAAATATCGGTTCTGAAGAAATGGTTTCTATAAATGAATTAGCCGAATTAACCATCAGTATATCTGGGAAAAACATAAAAATTAAAAATCTTTACGGTGAAGAGTTCGAAGAAAAATATGGTCACAAATGCCCACTTGGAGTAAAAGGCAGAAACTCTGATAATAAGCTTTATAAAGAGAAAATCGGTTGGGAATCACCAAAGCTATTGAAAGAGGGAATTTCGTCTACGTATTCTTGGGTTAACGAACAAGCCAATAAAAAATAATGAAAGAACTATTTTCTTTAGGAAATTTATACGTTTCTGACTTTGTCAAAACTGGCGAAGCTCCACGGTCTTCCAAGGAACCTTTAACTTTGATGTTAGAAGAGTCTACTGGGGCAGTGAGACTTTCATTCGTCACAGATGCAGATAAAATGTATGGTAAATATTGGTATAGGTCTGGAGTCACTTCTACGATGACTCAGGAATTAAAATCAATAGCCGAGGAATTACCTACTCTTATCCCCATAGAAAAAGATGATATATTTTTAGATATAGCTTGCAATGATGGTACTCTTTTAAAGTTCGCCCCAAATTCAATGACTAAGATCGGGGTCGATCCTGTAGACGATTCTTATTACGAAGAATCAAACTCAAGAGCAGACTTAATCATTCAAGATTATTTTTCATCAAAGGTATATAAGTCTAGCAAATTTGGTCATAAAAAAGCTAAAATAATTAGTATTATTGCCATGTTCTATGATCTTTCTGATCCCGTTTCGTTCTTAAAGGAGATTTCGGAGATCATGGATGACGAAGGGCTTCTTGTGTTGCAAATGAGTTACACTCCGTTGATGTTAAAACAACTCGCCTTTGATAACATTTGCCATGAACATATTTATTATTATACACTGAACTCAATAAAGAAAATTCTTAAAAGTGCGGGGTTCGATATTGTAGATTGCATTTTAAATGATATAAATGGAGGTAGTTTTAGGGTCTATATTCGCAAAGACTCCGCAGACAAAACCAATTTTAGGTCTGCCCCATACCGCGATGTCGCTAATTTTAGGATAGAGTCCCTTTTGCGGTATGAAGATGAAATGGGGGTATCGTGTGCGGAGACATACCACGATTTTTACAAAAGGATTTGTGCGTTAAGAAATGAAACTGTCGCTTTTATAAAAAAAGTTAAATCCGAAGGTAAAACTGTTTGGGCGTATGGTGCTAGCACGAAAGGTAACACTCTTTTACAATGGTATGGATTAGACAATAGCGATATTGATGGTATTGCTGAACGTACTCCATACAAGTTCGGCTTAAGCACTGTAGGGACTAATATACCTATTTATTCTGAAGATGAAATGAGAAAGATCCACCCAGATTATCTTCTTATTCTGCCGTGGCACTTTATTAATGAATTCGCAAAAAGAGAAAAAGAATACCTAGACAAGGGCGGTAAATTTATTGTACCGTGTCCTAAATTAGAAATTATTTCATGAAAAAAATACTTATTACTGGTGTCACTGGACAAGATGGCAGCTTTATGGCTGATTTCCTTTTAGGGAACACAGAACATACGATTATAGCTGGTGTTCGTAGGTTAAGTGTCAAAAACCATGGAAATATTCAACATCTTTTGGATAATCCAAGATTTAGATTAATCGATTTTGATGTTTCGGATCAAGCTAACGTAGAACAAGTTATATCTGAGGAGAATCCAGATTATTTTATAAATTTTGCCGCTAATTCTTTTGTCGGTAATAGTTGGACTCAACCAGTCAGTCATATGACGACAAATTGTCTTGCTGTTTTATATCAGCTTGAAGCTATTCGTAAGTATTCTCCTGATTGTCGTTATTATAACGCTGGCTCTTCAGAGGAGTTTGGGGACGTTTTGCATTCCCCCCAATCAGAACTCCATCCTTTGCGTCCTAGAAGCCCATACGGGGTTTCTAAGGCTAGCGCGAGGCATATGGTAAAAGTTTGGAGGGACTCCTATCAATTATTTGCTATCCAAGGTTGGTTATTTAACCATGAAGGGACTCGCCGTGGAGAAGAATTCGTTACTCGTAAAATCACTAAGAATGTGGCTAGAATTAAAAACGAGTATGTTTTAAATAATTTTAAACCTCTTGAGTTGGGGAATGTAGATGCTAAAAGGGATTGGAGTGACGCTGAAGATTTTGTAGAAGGCGTTTGGCTGATGCTCAACCAAGAAGAGCCTAAAGAGTATGTCCTTTCTTCTAATGAGACCCACTCTATTAGAGAATTCATCGAAGAAGCTTTCAACTTCGCAGGTTTTGCCGTGGAAAAGTGTGAGTGGGTAGGAAAAGGTGTGGACGAAAAATACATTCACGAAGGAAAGGTCTTGGTGCAAATCAATCCAGACTTCTACCGTCCTGCTGAAGTAGACTTATTATGGGGTGATTCGTCAGAAGCTCGTAGAGACTTGGGTTGGAAGCCTAAAAGTAGCTTTCTTGATTTGGTCAAAAAAATGGTTGACCATGATTTAGCTTACGGCTAGTCTGTGGCGTGAGTAAGCCTAAACCTCTTAACAAGAGGGAGATAATCTTCCGATTAATCGAAGTCCCCGATAAGGGGAGGAGAGTCTTTTT
>DIAL01000141.1:20965-21405 GCA_002414705.1 Flavobacteriaceae bacterium UBA5079 | reverse complement strand
ATGAAAACTTACAGATACAGGGTTGTTTATTGTACAACCATTTATATCACTTAAACCTTCATAAAGATTAAACACTTCAATACCATCATTATTTTCATCACACATTACAATATCATTTGCTTCTAAACATCCTAATGAATTATTTGAGCAATCTTCTAAAACTAAACCTATTTCTAAAATTTCAAACTCACTTGGAGTATTAAACACTTCTATTCTAACATAAATTGTTTGAGGGCTTGAAGTGTTAGTAAAAGATGTTGCGCTTGGTATTGGGTTTATATTAGATTCTGCATCTACTAATGACGTATGAAAACTTACAGATACAGGGTTTATTATTATGCAACCATCTATATCGCTTAAACCCTCATAAAGATTAAACACTTCAAAACCATCATTATTTTCATCACACATTACAATATCATTTGCTTCTAAACATCCTA
>DIAL01000141.1:20296-20858 GCA_002414705.1 Flavobacteriaceae bacterium UBA5079 | reverse complement strand
ATCATTTGCTTCTAAACATCCTATTGGCTCATTATTATTACAATTTTCACTTGCTAGATTAATAGCATCTTCTAATGCTTGATTATTGTTAACTTCAACTGTAGAACCATTTGTATATTGAATAGATACTGGAAAATTTAAACTAGCCAAAACAACACCATTATTGCCATTTTCCAACCCTTCTAAAAAGATATACAATTCGTAATCATTATCTATAACAACAGTATCTATGACCTGAAAACTCGTGTTATAAATTGAAAAAGAAATTGGGTATACAAAATCCGCACATTCAACAATATCATCATCAACCGTACAGGTTTCAATAAAATTTTCCAACTCCTCTTCAGATTCGATGTTAATTTCTGTAAAATCGTTTAAAATAATAGTAATTGGGAATAGAAAATCTACGTTATCGTCATCATTTGTATTGGCATCAAAAATAGCTTCCAATAAACTCAAATCATTAAGCGTTTCAATAGTTAAAGTAATGCCATTAGCTTCTATGGTGACTGGTAAGTTGACTGTAAAGCAATCCGAATCATCTAACAAATTATCAACACTT
>DIAL01000141.1:14324-20197 GCA_002414705.1 Flavobacteriaceae bacterium UBA5079 | reverse complement strand
TCATTTGCCGACGTGCTGCGCATTAAAGTAGCTAAATTAGAATCTGATTGAATAATTTCTTGCTCATTTGGAGGTGTTTCCTCAATAACTTCATCTTGACAAGCGGTAAATGTAAAAAACAAAATTCCGACTAGTAAGAAGATAAATTTGATTGGATGTTTCATGATGTATGTTTTAAATTAGATTCATTTCTTATAAAACAGTTTAAATTTAAAAACTCCTACCTTGCCATGACTTTTTTTATACATTTACAGACAGAAATTAAAAAATGTCTAAAGATTTAAATACTCATATTTGTAACGAACAGCTATTTTCAAAGCTATTCAAAGCGCATGCTAAAAGCTTGCATGACTTTTTATATTATAAATTTGGGAGCCACTTAAATCCGCAGGACCAAGTTCAGGAAGCCTTTATAAAACTCTGGCAAAACTGTAAGGATATAAAACCATCAAAAGCAAAGTCATATCTTTTTACAGTTGCCAATAACTTAACGCTAAATGTGCTTGCGCACCAAAAAGTGGTGTTAAAATTTCAAGAAACAAAACCCAAATCATCCACAAACGAAAATCCACAATTTCTTTTAGAAGAAACCGAATACCTTCAGAAACTACAAAAAGCGATTGCTAATTTAACCGAAGCACAACGTGTGGCTTTTTTACTAAATAGAATTGAAGGTAAAAAGCACAAAGAAATTGCAGACATGTTAAATATTTCAGCCAAAGCTGTAGAAAAACGTATTTATGGCGCTTTAAAACAATTGCGAAAAGAAATTGAAGAGATTTAAGCAAATAATTTAAAAAATCAGGTAGGAAAAACAAACCTTAACTTGTTATATAGATGAATAGGTAATTTATGACTAAAGACGAACTTATACAAAAATGGTTGCAAGACGGCTTGAATCCTCAAGAAATGGAAGATTTTAAGACTCTTGACGATTATGAAGCGCTCATGAAATTATCGGATGGTTTAAAACATTTTAAGGCTCCCGATTTTAATGAAACTGCTGCTTATGAAACCATATCGACTCAAATTTCTAAAAAACCAGTATCTAAAAATCAATGGTTAAAACCTGTTTTTAGGATTGCAGCTTTGATTGCTCTTTCCATTAGTGTATATTATTATACAACAACTTTAAACACGACTATAAGTACGTTTACTGCTGAAAAAACAAATTTCACATTACCAGACAACTCCCAGGTATCTTTAAACACAGCATCCAAAATAACCTACAATAAGAATAAGTGGAGTAATAATCGTGAATTAACGTTAGAAGGCGAAGCCTATTTTAAAGTCGAAAAAGGCTCCAAATTTCATGTTAAAACAACTGCTGGAATGGTAACCGTTTTAGGAACACAATTTTTAGTAGAAAATCGCGACAACATTTTTGAAGTGATATGTTATGAAGGTTCTGTTCAAGTTACAACCAATAATAAGAATACCGTTTTAAAACCAGGAAATCAATTTCTTATTCTTGATGGCTCATTTATTGAACGCGAAAAGGAAGAAGCAACAGCACCAGCTTGGTTAAATAACGAGAGTCACTTTAAAAGTATGCCTTATAAATTTGTTTTAAGTGAATTGGAGCGTCAGTATCAATTAACAATTGACACAAAAAATATAAACACTTCAACATTGTTTACAGGTAAATTTGTTCATAATGATTTAGAATTGGCACTGAAAGCCATCACATTGCCATTAAACATAACATATTCAAAAGAAAAAGATTTGATTGTTTTGCATGAAAAATAACTATCATCTTATTTTTTTTATTTGCTTTTTTTGTCTTTTTGGAATGCTTCAAGCCCAAAAACCTGACATAAAGAAACAATCTCTATTAACCATCTTAAAAACCATTGAGCAAGATTATAACCTGTCTTTTTCATTTGCCGATGAAACGCTTTTAGATAAATACCTATTTCCGCCAGCAAAAAACCTAACCAAATCTGCGGTTATAGCATTTTTAGAAACCGAAACGCAATTGGTTTTTGAAGCTTTGACAAAAACGGCTTATGCTATAAGGCCTATTCAATTTTCAGATATTACTAAAACACAATATTTAAGTGAAGTTTTACTTATAAACTATCTAACCGAAGGCATTTCTGTACAAACTGATGGAACAGCGCATATAGATTTAAAAACCTTTGGCATTTTACCTGGCTTAATAGAACCTGATATTTTACAAACCATCCAGGCACTGCCAGGCATAACAAGTGCTGATGAACGGGTTTCCAATTTAAATATTCGTGGTGGTACAAACGATCAAAATTTAATTCTTTGGGATGGTGTAAAAATGTATCAATCTGGTCATTTTTTCGGACTTATTTCAGCTTTTAATCCGTCATTAATTCAAAATGTGGATGTCTCTAAAAATGGAACACGCGCACAATTTGGCGATGGTGTTTCAGGCGTTATTGATATGCAGAACACCAACCGTATTTCTCCAGAAATTCAGGCTGTAATAGGCATGAACATGATTGCGGCTGACGCTTTTATCCAAGTTCCTATAACAGAAAATTTGGGAATACAAATTACAGGAAGACGCTCTGTTACCGATGTTTTTAATACTCCAACGTACCAACAATACTTTAAGCGTATTTTTCAGGATTCCGATTTATCGAACCCGAACGAGACCGTTACAAACAACAACGAGAATTTCTATTTTTATGATGTTTCAGCAAAAATGATTTATGATATTTCTGAAAATGACAAATTAGAAGTCAGCTTTTTAACCATTGATAATGCTCTGGATTATGAGGAAACAGCAACTATAAACAGTAATAATTCCATCTCAAAAAGCGCATTAACACAAGGTAGTTTAGCTATAAACAGTAAATACACCAAAAATTGGAATTCCAAATTTGGAACTATGTTTCAAGCGTATTTTTCAAAATATGATTTATATGCAAACCATGCCAATGTGAGTAATAATCAAAATCTGATTCAAGAAAATAAAGTTACTGATGGCAGTTTTAAAGCACATATCCTTTACAATGTAGACGACCGACTTAATTATGAAGGTGGTTATCAATATTCAGAAGTAGGCATCAGCAACCTTGAAGATGTCTCCAATCCAGATTTTAGGCGTTATATAAAAGAAGTGCTACGAACGCATGGCGTTTTTAACGAACTAACTTACAAATCGAAATCTGGAAACACACGAGCAAGTTTTGGGTTTCGAGCAAATTATATTGAGAAATTTTCAGATTTCTATTTCGAACCTCGTTTGAGCTTCAATCAAACAATTGCAGAAAATTTTCGAGTTGAGATATTAGCCGAATTGAAAAGCCAAACAACCTCACAAATTATCGATTTACAAAATGATTTTTTAGGTATTGAAAAAAGGCGTTGGATATTAGCAAATAATGAGGACATTCCTATAATTCAAAGTCAGCAATTATCAGCTGGAATTCATTACAACAAAAACAACTGGCTTATAAGCATGGAAGGCTATATTAAAGAAGTAGACGGCATTTCTTCTAGAAGTCAAGGTTTTCAAAATCAGTTTCAATTTACGAATACCATTGGGAATTATAAGATTACTGGATTGGATTTTTTAATCAACAAACAATTTGAACAGTTTAGTACGTGGTTAAGTTATTCTTACAGTAAAAATGATTATGTTTTTTCAGAATTATATAATGGAAATTCCTTTCCAAATAATATAGATATTAAACATCAAATCAATATTTCTAGTACTTACAAACTAAACCGACTGAAATTAGCTCTAGGCATGAATTGGCATTCTGGAAAACCGAATACAATTCTTAACAGTCAGCAAACCGAAGCAAATGGTATATTAATCTATGGAGAACCAAATGCCAATAACTTACCCGATTATTGGCGAACTGATTTTTCAGCTATTTATGATTTTAAACTTTCAAAAAACACCAAAGCAAATATTGCTGCTTCTGTTTGGAATATTTTTGATACAAAGAATATTATAAATAGTTATTATATTATGGACTCCAATAATAACGTGATTCAAGTAGAAAATGTAGCTTTAGGCATAACACCAAATTTATCATTTCGTGTATTGTTTTAAACCTTTAATCTTTATTCTGGTTATGCCTGTTTTTCTGATGAATTTTCCCTGCAAAATAACCCAATAAAAATGGCAGAAACAGTAATACTGCAAATAGCAAAACAATATAAAACAGAAGTGTTCCCGTTAAATCCTTAACATGCAACATGGCTTGGTCAACAACACGAACAGAAATTTCGCCAGCTTCAAAAGTCATAGCCTGACGCTCTCTTAAAATAATACTATCGAAAGCTATACGTTCCCGTTTAATTAATGTATCAATGGCTTGACGCTCTAAAGCCATACGTTCACTTACTAATCCTATTTCTGAATTAAGACTATAAAACAAATAGCTCATATCATTGGAAAATGATTTGAGTGCTACATTCAATTTTTCTGGTGTGTTTTCTGCAATATCACTTAACCTATCCACTTTCATTTCAATGGTTGCCATGACATCTTTTATTTGAACAGAATCAAATCCTTTTTCTTTCAGCATTAATTCGGTATTCCATTTAAATTGTTTGCCTGCTGCATCTGTAGAATAGGTTAATTTATCTGAAAAATTCGACATCACTTCAGACAAAGAACCTACCGTAGTAAATGCCAAACTATCGGGAACTTTTAGAAATTCAACATATTCTGAACGAACTGGCTTATGATTAAAATTGGCACTTGAAATAGGATTTGAATTGGCGTATTTAGAAGCAAAGTCTTGATGTAATTTATAATTTTCTGGTTTGAAAAATTGTTTTGCTTTGTTTTCAATATCGTCCACATTATCTTGAGAAACTTGGGCTACATAATCCGTGTAATTTCCAAAATAGTCTCGCGCTTCAATTGTTTCCATAAAATTACGAACTTGCAACATATACGTCCACGTATCCATTAAAGATAGTTTCGGAGAACTCTGAAAAGCGGTATTTTTAAAAGTGTTTAGCGTTTCTATTTTCCAACGATACGCATGTTTTTGTAAATCGGTATTGGTAGTCGTTAAAATAATGCTATCTGCAGCAAACTCGACTCGATTAGTAGCTTCTGCCACCAAAGACTGCGTAAGCAAACGCATATTTAAATCCTGTTTAGAAAGTGGCTCTTGAGCAGATTCTATTTTTAACAACGAACAACTATACAGTAGTCCTGAAATAGCTATAACAAAAGTTATACGCTTGAATGTTTTAAAATAAAAGGAAGGATTCACAAAATTAGTTTATACGTTAAATATAATAACAAATATGAAAACTATTGATATCCATTCGAAAAAAAGCTAACAGGTATAGGCTTACTACATACGTTCAGGAACCTGAATGCCCAATAAGCTAAATCCGTTTTTAATAATTTGAGCAACGGATTGAGATAGTTGAACGCGGAAAACTTTTTCAGTTTTAGAATCAGCTCCAAGAATTGAAACATTTTGATAAAACGAATTGAAGCCTTTTACCAAATCATAAACATAGTTGGCTATTAGAGCTGGACTATGATTGTTGGCTGCATTCTGAACTACTTCTGGAAACAACTCTATTTGCTTAATGAGTTCACGCTCCTTTTCATGTAACTGAATGCCTGAAATAGGTTTAGAGAATTCAAAATCAGCTTTTCTTAAAATAGCTTGAATTCGCGCATAAGTATATTGAATGAAAGGCCCTGTGTTTCCTTGAAAATCGACAGACTCTTTTGGGTCAAATAAAATACGCTTTTTAGGATCTACTTTTAATATATAATATTTTAAAGCTCCCATTCCAATGGTTTTATATAAGTCCTGCTTATCGCTTTCAGAATAGCCATCAAGCTTACCAAGCTCGCTTGAGATTTCTTCGGCTGTGTCATTCATGTCTTGCATTAAATCGTCAGC
>DIAL01000141.1:12687-14211 GCA_002414705.1 Flavobacteriaceae bacterium UBA5079 | reverse complement strand
CATTAAATCGTCAGCATCTACAACCGTTCCTTCACGGCTTTTCATTTTTCCACTTGGCAAATCTACCATCCCATAACTTAAATGAAATAGATTTTTAGCCCATTCAAAACCTAACTTCTTCAAGATTAAAAATAAGACTTGAAAATGATAATCCTGCTCATTCCCAACGGTATAAACCATACCTCCAACATCTGGATAATCTTTTACTCGCTGAATGGCTGTACCAATATCTTGTGTCATATATACGGCTGTTCCATCAGAACGCAGAACTATTTTTTCGTCTAGTCCATCTTCGGTTAAATCGCACCAAACAGATCCATCTTCTTTTTTATAAAAAACACCTGTTTTTAAACCTTCGGCAACAAATTCTTTTCCTAACAAATAGGTTTGACTTTCATAATACAATTTATCAAAATCAACACCTAAATTTTTGTAGGTGATATCAAAACCGTCATAAACCCATGAATTCATTTTTTTCCAAAGTGAAACAACGTGCTCATCACCTGCTTCCCATTTTAAAAGCATATTTTGAGCTTTCATTAAAATAGGTGCTAATTGCTTTGCTTCGACTTCAGTTTTTCCTTGGGTAATCAGTTCCGCAATTTCTTTTTTATACTCTTGGTCGAACTTCACATAGTATTTTCCAACCAGCTTATCGCCTTTTAATCCGCTAGATTCTGGAGTTTCTTTGTTCCCAAATTTCTGCCATGCCACCATACTTTTACAAATATGAATACCACGATCGTTAATAATTTGGGTTTTGTATACTTTTTTGCCAGAAGCCTTTAAAATTTCGGAAACGCTGAATCCTAATAAGTTATTTCGAATATGGCCTAAATGCAACGGTTTATTAGTATTAGGTGAAGAATATTCAACCATAACCGCTTTTTCATCACTCTTTGTCTCAACAAATCCAAAGTCGCTTTTTTGAGAAATACCATTAAAAAAATCTATATAATAGGCAGCGTCAATTTCAATATTTAAAAACCCTTTAACCACGTTAAAACCTGATACTACATTTAAATCATCCTTAAGAAATTGACCAATTTGCTCACCGATTTGAACAGGATTTCCTTTTACTTCACGCAACATAGAAAAAACAACAACCGTTATATCTCCTGGGAATTCTTTTCGAGTAGCTTGAAATTCAACTGAAGAAACAGCCACATTATAAATAGATTTTACAGCTTGCTTTACAGATTCTGAAAGGGTTTCTTGAAGGTTCATTTTTACATTTTTAAGAGTGCAAAGATACTATTTTAATACAAGTTTTACATGAAATAAATGGATAGATTATGGGATAAATTATTTCGCTTCCTAAGATTAATTTGCATTAAACTTCAAAACTAATTTTATTAAAATTAAGATTCTGTATTAAAATAATTCCACAAATAGAAAACCAATTTAAAAGGTTTGTTTGTAATTAAATCTAAACGTGCATTTCATCGACAAAAGTGTCGTTATTCCAAGATAATTACCGTTTGTCGGAAACCATTTTTTTGAATAAAAAACGATTGGTCATTT
>DIAL01000141.1:5222-12546 GCA_002414705.1 Flavobacteriaceae bacterium UBA5079 | reverse complement strand
AAAACGATTGGTCATTTCAACTAATTTATTGGTATTAAAACCTAAAAATTAGCATTTTCTATCTCTTTTAACAACTTTTGTGAAGTAAATGCTATTGACCCCAAATTAATGGGTTTTTTAAACTAACAAACACATTACCTGCTTTAACGTTGTATTTCAAGAAATTTATAAAACTTGATTGTACTTCTCGTTGCGGCTTTATAATTGTATGAGGCAATTAATAACTTTATTAATTTTTCTTTCTGTTTCTATTTGTTTCTCCCAAACAAAAGAGCAGGATAGTCTTACTATACAATTAGCTTTTCAAAACTCAGATACATCCAAAGTTGAAACCTCTTTAAAGCTTATTAAATCGCTTTATGATAGTAAAGAATATTCAAAATCTTTAAAATTTATTTCTGAAAGCGAAAAATTATCTAATGCTTTAAACTATCAAAAAGGAAATGCAGAAATAGCTTATTACAAAGCTTTAATTTTTGCAGAAAGAGACGACTATATTAATGCCATTGATAATTACACAAAATCTAAAGACTTATTTATTACTTTAAAAGACACCTTAAGTATTGCAAAAGTAAACAACAGTATCGGTCTTATAGAAATAGCACGAGGCAATTACAATAAAGGATTACAGTATTCCTTATCTGCCATTGTTGAGTTAGAAAAACGTGGCTTACACACTGAATTATGTTCCGCTTATAAAAATTTAGCAAACGCTTATGAGCATATTAACAGCCGTGCTAAAGCTATTGAATTCAATCTTAAACGTTTGGCCGTTGAGAAAGTTTTGAATAACAAAGATGGTATCATTACAACTCATAAAAAGCTTGCTGAACTGTATTCGCTTGAAAAAGAAAACCGTAAGGCTATTGATTATTATGAAAAGGTACTCCGAGACTTAAGCGTAGAAAATGATTCTTTAAAAGGTGAAATTTTACCAAGATTAGGTGGTGAATATCTTCAGTTTAAAGATTATGATGTTGCTACAGGGTATTTGCTAGAAGGTCTTAAATTAAATAGACAAACCAACAATCAATTAGGTTTACTAATTTCTTTAAACAATTTAGGAAAGCTTAATTTACAACAGAACAAAACTAATATTGCTGAAATTCAATTAGCAGAAGCAGGTGCAATTGCTAAAACTCTAGAAAACGACCAACAGCTGCTCATGAATTATAGGTTGATGACGGTTTTAGATTCCACAAACGGGAATTTTCAACGCGCTTTTGATTGGCAACGAGATTATTATAATTTAAAGCAGAACTTAAAGTTAGAAGAGACCTCCTCACCTCACGTTGAAGTTAACAATAACATACCTTCCATAACAGATATTAATGCCATTAGTAAATCGGTTGAGTCTGAAATCCTGGAGCAACATGAGCAAGAAAATTTTGAAAACGAGAAAAAACTCAATGATTTAAAATTGGTTTTCTATTTATTATTAGCAGTATTCGCAATTGTACTTACCTTTTTTGTCTTGGTATACTCCAAGCGAAACAGCCGATTAAAATACACGCGTGATTTAGAAGAAAAAAATCAGAAGATTGAATTACAAAACGCAGCTATATTAGAGCAAACCAAACATCTAGAAGATATAAACAAGGTGAAAGACCGTTTGTTTTCTATTGTTTCTCATGATTTAAAAGATTCATTAACATCCATAAAAGGGTTTATTGATTTATTAAATGACGGTTCTTTAACCCAAACAGAATTTAATTCACTTATACCCGAATTGAGTGAAAATGCCAATAATGCCTCTTTATTACTTTTCAATTTATTAAACTGGTCTAAATCCCAAATGCAGTCTCTAGAATCCAAGCCGAGTTTATTTGACATTCAAGAAGTATTTGAAGAAAAGACACACTTATTAGAACAGAAACTAGATAAAAAAGGTATAACACTCCTTAATAAAACATTACGCGATTTTGTGTATGCAGACCGTAGTATGATTGAAATTGTTATTCAAAATTTATTGACTAATGCCATAAAATTCAGCAAATCTGGAGACACAATAACCGTAGCAAACCATATAAGTAATGGTCGCTCTATTATCAGTATTTCAGATACAGGCGTTGGTATTGCACAAGAAAATTTAGACAAACTATTTAAAAACAGTACATTTACTACAGTCGGCACCAACAATGAAAAAGGTACTGGTTTAGGACTTACTATTTGTAAAGAATTAATAGATCTTAATATGGGTAAAATTTGGGTTGAAAGTGGTTTAAATAAAGGCACAACATTCTATATTGAGTTACCTAAAACAAATCCGTTAGCTTAAAGCTTTTAAGCTTTTGGCAGAAAAATTTCAGCCATCATACAACGTGCGCTTCCACCACCACAGGTTTCAATTGTTTCCAAAGAACTTGATAATATTGGACAATGTTTTTCAATTTCTTTAATCTGTTGTTCAGTTAAAGCATCATGAGCAGCTTGACTCATAACTAAATAACGTTGATTTAAATGCCCTTGAACTTGAAGCATATTTCCTGCAAACTGATGCATTTGCGCTTCTGTAATAGTAATAATTGCTTTACCATCAGCTTTTAAATTATTTACAACTAATTTGCGTTCTTTTTTATCATCTATACTATCCAAACAGATAACCGCAAATTTTTCGGCTAAACACATCATTACGTTGGTATGATAAATTGGTAAGCGCTTATTATCTACCGTTTGATTAGCGGTAAATACAATAGGTGCATAATCAAAATCTTCACAGAACTCGATAAATAAATCCTCATCTGCTCTAGCAGATAATGCGCAATAGGCTTTTTTATTAATTCTGTCTAATAAGAGGCTTCCTGTTCCTTCTAAAAACACACCTTCATTTTCGGCTTCTGTATAATCGATTATGTTTTCAATTTTAAAACCAGCGTCTTCCAAACGCAAAAATAGATCTTCCCGTCTTTCTACACGTCTATTTTCTGCAAACATAGGATACAAAGCCACATCGCCATTTTCGTGAAAACTAACCCAGTTATTAGGGAAAATTGAATCAGGAGCGTTTAAAGATTCTATATCATCTTCAACAATTACCGTAACACCAACAGCACGCAGTTTTTCTACAAAAGCATCAAACTCCTCTTGAGCCTTTCTATTAATTTCAGCATTTTTGAGATCTAAATCTTCCTGAAAATAATTATTTACTGCTGTTTGTTCGTTCATTCTAAAATGAACTGGACGAATCATTAATATGGTATTTGTTGTTTGTGGCATGATGTATTTTTTGAAATACAAAACTATGATTTTTTAAAATATTCTTATGCATCGTTTTATAATAAAAAAAGGCTGCAATTAGCAGCCTTTTTTTATTATAAAATTAGATAATTTTATTAGTTACCACTAACAATTATTTTATGCGAAAAGTTACTTCCAGATAGAATATACACACCACTAGCAGTTGTTGGAGGAATGGTTATTCTTGCAGTTCCATTAAAACCATCAAATTGTGTATTAGAAATAGTTATATAACGACCACTTACATCATACAATTTATAGTTATCACTAGGATTGGCATTAGTAATACTAATTGTACCACCAGAAGC
The DNA here is from genome assembly GCA_002414705.1 of Flavobacteriaceae bacterium UBA5079. Lineage (GTDB taxonomy): Bacteria > Bacteroidota > Bacteroidia > Flavobacteriales > Flavobacteriaceae > Algorimicrobium. The sequence goes on along the minus strand of DIAL01000141.1, from coordinate 9,001 downwards.
TACTGGATTAGGATATATAGTTGACGAATTAACGACAAAACTATCAACTCCTAAGGTAGCACCACTAAAGTAAGGAATAGCAAAATTATAAGCTTCCACACCAATAGTTTCACCAATTACACGGCCTGGAATATCATCAGCTGGAGGATGTATTCCTCCCCAAATTCTGGATAAACTACATTGATCGGATGCATCACGATATGTAGCCCATTGAAGCGTAACATCAACAGATGGTCCTTCTTCAAAAACTAAAAAGTCATTTTTATATGCAATAAATTCACCCATTCCTCCTGGGAAATATTCATCGCCAGTTATTAAAGTCATGACTTCTGCTGCTGCCCTTGAATAGGTAGAATGTCCTGAAACAAATCCGGCAAAAGGCGGTGTTACAAATGAAGGTCTTTGGTAAGGCCACCAATTTTCTGATAAAATCCAACCAACACCAGCAGTATCTGTATCTGTATTACTTACATAGTCTGGACCTTTCCAAGAATATAATTTTATTTTACCTACATTTTGATCAAAACCACCAGCAAGGGGATCGCCAGATTCTACTAATTCAATAAAACCAGGTTCTAACTTAATACCTTGTGGATGATAACTTGCCAACTGATCATCTGAACTTTGACCTAAATCTGCCATATAACGAATGGCTGAAATTGGACGAATGTAATCATGCCATCCTTTAATACTCCACGCTGAAATAGCTGCATCGTGCATAGCTCCACCTAAAATAAAATAGGCCTTCACGTCCCATTCAACTGGCACTAACTCTGCTCCAGACCCATTAAATCTTTTTTCTAATAATGGATGATCTGAAACGTGATTTAATAAAGTAAACCAATGCCCAGGAGGTGTTTCAGAATCTGGCCCATCTGCCCAAAACTCAGCTAGCACACGCGTATAATCACCACGTGGAACCATTTGTGGTTGGTAAGGCTGATTCGTTACAGGGTTTAAATTACGACCTGTTCCTGGATCACCTCCAACGACTCGGTTATAAAATGTTGGATATTGCGTATAATCTGATGGAAAAGTAGAAATAGGTGTATTTCCAATAGCACCTGGTGATATATCCCACATAACACCATCAGCTGGATCTAAATGTGAACCCCAAACTGATACCATGGAAAAATTCCATTTATAAGCATCACTTGATACACTTGTATTTGTATTATCAATGTAAGGTGGATTTGCTGGGTTATGATACACATTATAATCATCACCATCACGTTGGAATGTATCTTTGTCATCATCTGTCATAGCAAATGGCATCACATCTCCCCACTCAGGACTTAAAAAGTTAATAACGTCACCATCAATTAAATTTCCACTTTGATCAATATATGTGTCTAAACTTAAAGATTGCCAACGATTCGGGTTAATCAAAGAAACAGCTTCATAAGCTGGTGCTAATGGTGGGTTAAATGGCTCATAATAAGCATTATCATAACCTGTAGCTTCTCTAGCTCCATCAGAATTTCCGTAATCAATTAAAACTTGACCAATATAGTTACCTAATTCAGCAGCATTACCAGTAGTATAATCCGTAGAAGTTACTCCTGTGGTATAACCTAATTGATCCATTAAGAAGTCAAAACGCTGTTGTGTTTGAAAAACACCTGGTGAATTTTGAAATCTATGCGTCAATAATCGATACATAGCATAACTAACTGCTTTATTAATAGACACTATATTGCCTTCTAAAGGCGTGAAATTTTGAAGTGTGCTTGTAAATCCATGAACCGTATTCCCAACCATATAAGGAACTGCATGCTGTCCGTTTCCTGGATTTTCTATTTTATCATAAATTGCCCAAATATCGTACATGGCAACACTAGAATGAAATAAATTCCGAGCATGTACCGTTGGTCTTGCAAAATCTTTTCGAATTGCTTCCAGAAGTGCTTCATTCCAAAGTCTTGCAATGGACACATTATCTGGTGTTTCAAAAATCACGATATCTACATCTAATTCTATCGTTGGACTTGAACATAAAGAACTTGTTTCTTTAACAGTTAAATGACCGGTATCATTAATTCCCCATCTTACAACCAGAGAATTTGTTCCTTGTCCACTAACTAATTCACCTCCAGTTACTGTCCAAGCAAGTGTTGAACCAGGATCAGATAATGGATATGTGTAGGTTTCTTCATCTATAAAACCGACAGTTGTAGCTCCTGTAATGACACCGGAAGGTAAATAGGTACAGGATCCATCATCTACAGTTGCTAACGGATTATAAGAGCATGATGTAGGATCTGTACAACCAAATATTTTAACACTTGGAGAAATCATTAAATCTACCATTCCAACACCTTCTGTAGCTTTATAATGTGAATCTGAAGCAATATTTTGATATGATTCAACTAGTCCAGAGGGCCATTTAATTGTTACATCACTAATCTGAGTGTCTGCATTTAAACCAAAATGAACGGGTTTCATACTTTGACCTAAAAAGCCAACACCATTAAAGTAACGTGTAAATGATCCTGAATTTGTTGTTATAGTTACTTGAGTTCCAATAGCACTTTTGTTAGATGTTGTACCTTCTAGTGAAACTTTAAAGAAATGCACTAGATTAGCTACGCCAACATTTAATGTCGTGTTTTCGTATAAGAAAGAATAACTATCACTATTGGTAAGGTATAAATCTAAATCACCATCGTTATCATAATCAAAATCTAATGCTTCAATACTAATGGTAAGATCATGAAGGTTAGATGCTATAGTTGCATTCTCAAAATTATTATTTCCTTCAACATATTTATTTTTGTAGTATACATTATATTCAGCATTTCTATTTTCAAACGTATAACCATTAGCAATAAACAAATCTTCATCACCATCTAAATCAAAATCGGCCATGGTATTTCCCCAAGCCCATCCGTTTCCAGCAATATTATTGGTAAGACTTTGCTCTGTATAGGTATTTACACCTGAATTTACAAACAACGCTGTTTGATCTATTCCTGTAATAAAAAAATCGAAAAAACCATCATTGTTAAAGTCAGACATAGATATGCCCATGTCATCAAAATTATTATCTAAACCTACTGCATTTGCCTGTTCTGTAAAACTTACACCCGCATTATTAATATATAAATAGTTTAATTCATCAAAGTCATTACTTACGTATAAATCCATGAAACCATCCTCATTAATATCAAAAGGCATAGCTGTAAAACTTTGTCTTGAAGTAACCTCTGCAATACCAGTTGAAACAGTTACATCTGTAAAAGTACCATCTGCATTGTTATGATATAGTAAGTTTGTAGAACATCCTCCCCAATCATTAATATAAATATCTAAAAAACCGTCATTGTCATAATCAAACCAAGTTGCTCCCATATATTGGCAGTTAGTGGCTAAATTAAATCCAGCAGATGTTGTTATATTTGAGAATGTTCCATCTCCATTATTTTGGTAAAGTAATACATTAAATGTGTTAGTGATAAACAAATCTGGGAATCCATCATTGTTATAATCGCCCCAAAAAGCACCTTGTTTAAACCCATCAAAACTATAGAAAACACCATCCTGACTAAAATCAGAAATAAGCATATTATTTAAACCCGCTACAACCGTTACATCCGTGAAGGACCCATCGTTGTTGTTTTTAAATAGTTTACTATGTGTACGTTCAATTCCATTTACATCTATAGCTTCCGCTACGACAAAAATATCCATGACATTGTCGCCATCAAAATCAGCAACTGCTACTCCACTATTTTGTTCAAGATTTCCCAGTCCTGAAACTGCATCGGCTCGTTGAAAAA
>DIAL01000141.1:4331-5072 GCA_002414705.1 Flavobacteriaceae bacterium UBA5079 | reverse complement strand
AGCTATACAAAAAAGACTTCCTAAAAAGGTTTTCAATAGTTGATTTCTCCTCATAATGATTAATATTTTAATCAAAAGAAATACTATTTATTATCACCTAAAAATTTATTCTACCAAGTGCAAAATAATCACTTTCAAAGGTATATTTAGTAAGAAAATCCACTAATGAAACATTAAACAAAACTTACAATATTCTGATATTATGATTTTTAAGGCGTTGAATTAGATACTTGTAATAGTTTTCCATTGAAGTGTTTTTGACCTGCTGTTGCAAAATCAAAAATATAATTTGCCATCGATTTTGGTGTCATCGGGACTTCAAATCCTGGAAATGCTTCTTCCAACATTTCGGTTTGTACGGCACCTAAAGCTAAAACATTAAAACAAATACCTGATTCTTTATATTCCTCTGCCCATAATTCGGTTAATGTTATAACAGCTGCTTTGCTAGAACTATAAGCAGCTAAACCTGGAAATTTCATACTACCTTGAACGCCACCCATGGAACTTATGGTCACTACATGACTTTTGCTTTTCATAAAACGTAGCGCTATACGCGTCATTTCTGCAACTCCAAAAACATTGGTTTTATATACAAAATCGAAATCTTCCATAGTCGTTTCTGAAAAAGATTTGTTAAGAATAGCTCCAGCATTATTTATAAGGATATCAACTTGCTTCCATTCTTTTTTTATGAAAGTTTCTACTTTTTGAAAATCTGCCTTTTTTGATAAATCGAAA
>DIAL01000141.1:3343-4278 GCA_002414705.1 Flavobacteriaceae bacterium UBA5079 | reverse complement strand
TTGATAAATCGAAAGTAAAAGCCGTCACATTTGGCAACTGTAAGTCTGAAACAGGCTTTTCATTTCTTGACAATGCCAAAACTTGATACCCACTTTCTGAAAATAGTTTGACTAATTCAAACCCGATACCTCTACTTGTTCCTGTAATTATAACATTTTTACTCATCGTTCATTTTAATTTCTTGTGTGGTAGTATTACTCATTTTTTCTATTCCTGGAATAAGCTGATTAATTAAACTAGCCATGTGATCATAATCCAACTTATCAATTTCATCATCTACATGATGGTAGAAATCGTAGTTTGACAAATCGCATGATGAAATAGTATGTGAAGGCATTTTGAACACTTCATAAAATGGGTAGTTATCAGACGCTCTGAATAAATTGTATTGTTTGGCAACTTCAGATTCACCTAGAAATTGAGATCCAATATAGCTGTTTATTTTCTCTGCCATATTAGATTTACCGTAACCGGTTACAAAAGCCACATAATCGCGATCTTTAAAAGGCACACCAATCATTTCCATGTTAACAACGGTATATAAATTGGCGTTTTCATCTTTAAGTCTATTGGCTAAATGTTTGGAACCTAACAAGCCCATTTCTTCAGCTGAAAACAGCACAAACATCAAACTACGCTTATTGGTTTTTTTAGCGCCAAAATAACGAGCCATAGCTAAAACCGCTGATGTTCCTGCTGCATTATCATTGGCTCCATTTGCAATTGAATCTGATTCTACCATTTTGGCTTTAGTTCCAATATGATCATAATGCGCTCCGATAATAATAATTTCATTTTTAAGTTTAGCATCGCTACCTTCTAAAAACCCAACCACATTGTAAGAATCCATTTCTTGAACTTTAAATGGATCTCGATAGGTGTTATAATAAGGTTTGATTCCAAAACTAATTAATTGTTTTTCTATATAATTAGC
>DIAL01000141.1:3034-3235 GCA_002414705.1 Flavobacteriaceae bacterium UBA5079 | reverse complement strand
CGCCTCCTGTTCCACGTCCTTTTTGAGTGTCGGAAGCCAAGAAAGAAACGGTTTCTTTTACTTCATTTGCTGTAATAACAACATCTTCAACTACCTGAAAATGTTGATTTTCCTGCTTTGCTTTACAGCCAAATATATTGATGACAACAAATAATATGATGAGCTTTTTCATAAAAATTAAACATGTTTATAACGATAAAT
>DIAL01000141.1:0-2872 GCA_002414705.1 Flavobacteriaceae bacterium UBA5079 | reverse complement strand
CATGTTTATAACGATAAATTTCACCGCTAATGATTAGAGTTTAAATATAAAAAAATCCTGCTTGGTATAGCAGGATTTTGAGAATTTATAGGGTATTATAAAATAAATTCAAGTTACACCAACATGGTTATTGGATTCTCTATATAACCCTTTAAAGTTAATAAGAATTGTGCACCTGTAGCACCATCTACTGTTCTATGATCGCATGCCATAGTTAACTTCATGGTATTTCCTGCTACCACTTGACCATTTTTAACAACTGGCTTTTCAATAATAGCACCAACTGATAAAATAGCAGAATTTGGCTGGTTGATGATTGACGTAAAGCTCTCAATTCCAAACATCCCTAGATTAGAAATAGTAAACGTACTCCCTTCCATTTCTTGAGGCGTAAGTTTTTTAGTTTTTGCTTTACCAGCATACTCTCTTACTGCAGCTCCAATTTGAGGTAATGATTGCTCATTAGCAAAACGAACTACAGGAACCACCAAGCCATCTGGCACAGCAACTGCAACACCAATATGAACGTGGTTATTAAGCACCATTTTATCATCAAACCACTGAGAGTTTACTTGTGGATGTTGTTTTAAAGCAAGCGCACAAGCTTTTACAATTATATCGTTATATGAAATTTTAGTATCTGGGATGGAATTGTATTGTGTACGGAATGCCATGGCATTTTCCATATCAAACTCGACATTTAAATAGTAATGAGGTGCTGTAAATTTAGACTCTGCTAAACGTTTGGCAATAACTTTTCGCATTTGCGAATGTTTAACCTCATCCGTATTCTCTTGACCTGATGGAACAAATTTCCCAACAGAAGTAGCAGGTGATGTTGCTCCTGGTTTGAAGTTTTCGATATCTCGTTTTACAATTCGACCATTTTCGGCAGAACCAGAAACTTGCGAAATATCAATACCACGCTCTTCTGCCATTTTTTTGGCTAAAGGTGAAATAAATACACGTCCAGAAGAATTTGAAGTTGACTTTAAACTCGTAGGGTTTTCAACAGAACTTGAAGTAGAAACTGATTCTTTTTTAGCTTCAGCTTGAACTTTTTCAGTTTTTTCTACTTTTGGAGTTTCTTCTTTTTTATCAGAAGTGCCTTCGGCTTTAAAATTTTTAGCAATACCAGAAACATCTGTTCCTTGTGGTCCAATAATAGCTAAAAGCGAATCTACTTTTGCAGACTCACCTTCGTCTAAACCTATATATAATAAAGTTCCAGATTGAAAGGATTCGAATTCCATAGTGGCTTTATCGGTTTCAATTTCAGCTAAAATATCGCCTTCCTCAACCGTATCACCAACTTTTTTTAACCAAGTTGCAACGGTTCCTTCTTCCATGGTATCACTTAATCGTGGCATAGTAACGATGCTTACGCCATCTGGCAACTCTACACTATCTGATTCTTCTTGAGATTCTTCACTATTGTTCTGAATGGCTTCTTCATCAGGATTTTCCTCGCTTTTCTGAAAATCAAATGACTTTTCAGTATCATTAGATGCTGAACCACTTTTAATGAGGTCTGAAATGTCCTCACCTTCCTTTCCAATGATAGCTAAAAGCGCATCAACTTTAGTTGTTTCACCCTCCTGAACACCAATATGCAACAAGGTTCCTTCATGAAACGATTCAAATTCCATTGTGGCCTTATCAGTTTCAATTTCAGCAAGGATATCACCTTCTTCTATCTTGTCTCCTACTTGCTTTAACCACGTAGCTACAGTACCTTCTTCCATGGTATCGCTTAAACGCGGCATGTTTATAATTTCAGCCATTGTTTATATTTTATGTTGTATAAATGGATAATCTTCTTGCTCGTAAACAGCATCGTACATCACATTTTTTTCTGGATACGGTGATTCTTCAGCAAATTTTTCACATTCGTCTACTAGAGCTTTCACACGTTTATCAATTATTTTTATATCAGCTTCGGTTGCATATCCTTTATCAAGAATAATGTCTTTCACCTGTGTAATTGGGTCAATTTTCTTGTATTCTGCAACCTCATCTTTCGTTCTATAATGTTGTGCATCACTCATAGAATGCCCTCTGTAACGGTATGTTTTAAGTTCTAAAAAAGTTGGTCCATCACCACGTCTAGCACGTTGAATGGCTTCATCAAAAGCTTCGGCTACTTTAATTGGGTTCATACCATCTACTGGTCCGCATGGCATTTCATAACCTAAACCTAATTTCCATATATCCGTATGATTTGCTGTACGCTCCACAGAAGTTCCCATAGCATAGCCATTATTTTCACAAACGAAAACAACTGGTAATTTCCATAACATAGCTAAATTAAAGGTTTCGTGAAGAGAACCTTGTCTTGCAGCACCATCACCAAAACAACAAAGTGTTACCGCATCACTTCCATGATATTTATCGCCAAATGCAATACCTGCACCTAAAGGGATTTGACCTCCAACAATACCATGTCCACCATAAAAACGATGTTCTTTTGAAAAAATATGCATGGAGCCACCTAAACCTTGAGATGTTCCAGTTGCTTTACCATATAATTCAGCCATAACACGCTTAGGATCTACACCCATACCAATTGGCTGAACGTGATTTCTATACGCAGTAATCATTTTATCTTTGGTTAAATCCATAGCATGCAAAGCGCCTGCTAATATGGCCTCTTGACCATTATATAAATGAAGAAATCCTCTAACTTTTTGTTGAATGTAAACGGCTGCTAGTTTGTCTTCAAACTTTCTCCAGAAATACATATCTTCATACCACTTTAGGTATACTTCTTTAGTTATCTTTTGCATTGGTCACGTTAATTTGATAAACGAATAAGCAAAAGTAACACTTTACTTATTAACGAAAAAACCGAAAAACGTAAAAATCACTTTAA
>DIAL01000006.1 GCA_002414705.1 Flavobacteriaceae bacterium UBA5079 | reverse complement strand
GTTTTTGATGGTAAAGATAAAAAATCAGCAACAAGTTGAAATGTTCCTTTATCATAAATTTTAGTAGGTCTGGCAAATGTTTCTCCTACTTCCCAAACTTCTCTTTTACCATTTCTATAAATAACAATTTCTGTATCTTTTAACATTCCAGATTCTTTTCTAAATACTGAAAATCCATCAGCTACAGATGATTTTAAACTAGCAGGATTTTCAACTATGCCTTCTAATTCTTTAAATGTAATTTTAGTTTCTTTAGTTCTTTTTTCTGATAATTGAACTTCGGGAAAAAAACCTTCTGTTTCACTTACAGTGTATTTAGCTTTTTTTTGTCCTTTTTCAATCATTTCTATAAAAGAAACATTGGCTTCATTTTTTTTTGCAATAGTAATAAATGTATAAATATTATTATATATACTTTCAAATGGATCTATTATTTTTCTGTTACTTCCTTTAAAATATTTTAATGGGTTTCTTACACTTTTAGAAAAATTACCCTGTCCACTTTCTTCAAGAAAATCTCTAAAAAATGGAACAAAATCTTTATTAGCTTTTAATGCAGCTTCGTAAACTTCCTTAGAAAGAACACCAGAATCACGCAAATATTTAAGAGATAATTCTGATGTTTTAACAATTTCTCTAAATGGTTTTTCAAAGTGAGAATTTTCTTTAACAAATTGTTTAGCAGCTTTTATATTTACACCTGTTTCAAATCCTTGGGATGATTTTTCTATTGCTCTTTTTGATATAGCATATCTTACAAAGTCTTTATAAATAGCTTCTGTATTAATTTTATATTTTGTAAATATACTTCTAAGAGAAGGTCCTACAAAATCTCCTGTTTTAAAATCCATTGCTCCTTTTTCTATAAATGCTTCTATAGGTCCTCTAACTCCATTTAATAATTGAAAATTTTCATAAGGACCTACTTTAGTTTGATATTCAATTCCTAATTTTCTTGCTTTTATTTCAGCTCTTTTAAAAACATGATTTTTATCTATAAGATTATAAAATAAATTATCTACAAAATTTTTTGTTTCAAATATTTTTTTAGGTGGTGCTTCATAAGAAATGGATTTATCTAATTCTATTCTTACGTCATTTCTTATTTCATTTTTTAATGTTTCAGTTTTATCTATTGAATTTTCCGTTTTATTTATTTGATCTCTAGCTTTATCTAGTTTTGATTCAAGTTTTTTAATTTCTAATATAATTGGTTCTAATTTTTTATTTGTTCTAGTTGATAATTTTTCTGAAACTGCACGATTTATATCAGCAACAGTAGCATCTGGATTGTTTTTTCTAACTTCTAAAACAGTTTCTTTATAAATTTTAGATTTAACTTTGTTATCTTTATTATTTTTTTCTCTTTCTAATTTATAAATTTCTTGATTTTTCTTTTTTAATTCAGTTATTTTTTCTTGTGTTTTTAAATTTTCTTTTATAGTTAATAAATCTTTATCCATTTTTTCAAAAGTAATATCAGCATCTCTTCTAATTGTTTCTGTTGTTATTTTTTCTGGAACAATATCTCTATAGGCTCTTGGTATTTCTGTATTTTTTGAATTAATATCTTCCCATATTGTTCTGTCTTTAACTAGATCATCAAGAATATCTACAGGTTTTTTACCTGTTTTAGCTACAATGTTATCTATTTTTTTTTTAGATGCTTTAATATTAAAAGGTGCAAACAATAAATTAGTTACAGCAAAATCTTCAAGAGTAGGTAAATCATCACCCATAGCAACACCAACCGCTGTGTAAGCTGTAGATTGTGCTATTGTTGATCCTACAATATTATTAGTAAAAGGTTTTATAAAAGGTAATCCGGGAACTTTATAAGCAGCATATAATTTTGCTCCAGTTTTTGCTCCTTCACTTAATCCTTCTTCTATAAATATATCCCACCATTCGGCAAAATTTTTTACTTCTCCTCTTTTTAAGGCTTCTGTATAAATACCTTGAACTACACCAGCAGAAAAACCACCACCAAACATTGATCCACCACCACTTCTGGTTGTTAAACCTCCAACTAATGCACCCGGTAGAAATGTTGGTAGTTCGGCAACTAAACCTACAGCACCCTCTGTTAATTTTTCTAAAAATCCCGTACCATCTGGTTCGGGTTGTTCAGTTTCAAAACCTAATCCTCCACCACTATGATATTTAATTATTTTATTTATACCAGAACTTCCTATTGCTCTTTCAAAATAAGGTTTAAATTGATATCTTTCATCAGTACCAAATAAAAATTTTTCTATTTTATCTGCCGTGGCTCCAACTTCTACATCCTCATCTACATCTGAAATTCTTGAATAATCAATATTTTCATCTGGTTTTACATCTTTTTCTACTTCCTTTGAAATAGATTGCCAATATTTTTTAATATCTGTTCTATTATATTTTATATCTCCAAATGCTTGAGTTATTTTTTCAACAGGAATATCTGCCTGTTTCATTTCTAAAATTTTATTTTCTTTAAATTCAGTTATTTTTTCAAGAGGAACTCCTGCTGAAATCATATTATTAATTTGATCTACAACTAAAGGCATTATTGAGCTTTCTTTTTTATTTCATATTCTTTATATTCTGCAGAGTTTAACCAATCATCT
>DIAL01000098.1:30105-30355 GCA_002414705.1 Flavobacteriaceae bacterium UBA5079 | reverse complement strand
CAACGGCTTCAGTTTCTGGATCATTAATTAGTAACTCAATAGCTTCTTTAGTTGTTGTTCCAATAATTGGGTCACCTCCAATACCAATAGCTGTTGTAATACCTAAACCTTGTTTTACAACTTGATCAGCAGCTTCGTATGTTAATGTTCCAGATTTAGAAACGATACCCACTTTTCCTTTTTTGAAAACAAAACCAGGCATAATACCTACTTTAGCTTCACCTGGTGTAATAACACCTGGACAGTTAGG
>DIAL01000098.1:26853-29938 GCA_002414705.1 Flavobacteriaceae bacterium UBA5079 | reverse complement strand
CCAGGCATGATACCAATCTTAGTCTCACCAGGAGTGATAACACCTGGACAGTTAGGACCAATTAAACGGCAATCTTTATCTTTAATATAATCTGCAGCTTTAATCATATCTGCTACTGGAATTCCTTCTGTAATAGTAATAATTACTTTTATTCCAGCATTAGCAGCTTCCATAATAGCATCAGCAGCAAAAGCAGGTGGTACAAAAATAATAGTTGTATCAGCTCCAACTTTTTCAACAGCTTCTTGAACTGTATTAAAAACAGGTCTATCTAAATGGGATTGTCCACCTTTTCCTGGTGTAACACCACCAACAACATTGGTTCCGTATTCAATCATTTGTCCAGCATGAAATGTCCCTTCACTACCAGTAAATCCTTGAACTATTATCTTTGAATTTTTATTAACTAAAACGCTCATTTAAGTTTGATTTTATATGTTTTTAAAACGTGACAAAAGTAATGTTTTAACACCTATTAGTAAAGTGTTTTTATATATTTATTTCAGAATAAGCTTCGGAAGCTAAAGTATCTATATCTGCTGGTTGACTGATTTCGAAAGACCGATAGATTTTCTGGTCTTTAACATGATGAATACAGATATGATGTGCAATTGGCATTTCATCGGCCTGTGACTCAATAGTGTTTGCAAATAAGGTATAACGAACCGTTACCATATTATCCTCTTCTAATAAATGGGTTATTTGGAAACGTAAATTATTATATGATTCTCTTACACCTTGAAAGAAATTTGATACATCGTTATAATTCATTTCAGTATATCCTTTACTGCTATTCCAATGAATTAAACAGTCTTTATGATAAAACTTTTCTATTAGAGTTTCATCGTTGGATAAATCGGATTCATAAAATGATTTAATAAGCGCTTTAGAAGTCATCTATTTATTTTTTAATTGCTCAATTATTTTAGGAATCTGTTTAATATAAGCCATTTCTTTAAATCTTTCTCTTGCTTCAGAAGCAGGTGAACCAAAATACGTGGTATTTTCATTTGTAGAATGTCCTAAACCAGATTGTGCATATAAAACAGTTCCTTTAGCTAAAGTAATACCACTTTTCACGCCAACTTGTCCCCAAATAGTTACTTCATCTTCAATAATAACACATCCTGCAATACCTGTTTGCGATGCTATTAAACATTTTTTTCCAACTATGGTATCATGCCCAATTTGAATTTGATTATCTAATTTAGAGCCTTCTCCTATTGTAGTGTCTCCTGTTACACCTCTGTCTATGGTGCAAAGCGCGCCAATATCCACATGGTCTTTAATAACTACTCGACCGCCTGAAATTAAAGGATCAAATCCTTCAGGTCGGTTTTTATAATAAAAGGCACTAGCTCCTAGAATGGTTCCAGCATGAATGTTTACATGATTTCCAATAATGGAATCATCATAAATGGTTACATTGGAATGAATGATACAATTATCACCAATAACAACATTATTTCCAATAAAACAATTGGGTTGAATAATGGTGTTTTTTCCAATTTTAGCCGAATCAGCAATCGAAGATAACGCAGGTTGAAACGGTTTAAAATGTTTGGTTAATTTATTAAAATCGCGAAATGGGTCATCACTAATTAAAAGTGCTTTGCCTTCTGGACACGCGACTTCTTTATTAATAAGAACAATAGTTGCTGCGGAATTTAGCGCTTTATCGTAATACTTTGGGTGATCTACAAACACAATATCTCCAGGCTCTACAACATGAATTTCATTCATCCCGAGAACAGGAAAGTTAGCATCACCAATAAATGTAACATCAATTAGTGACGCAATTTCTTTTAATGTATGTTGTTTTGGAAACTTCATTTTTTAATAAATTGATTACTGCCTATTGAAAACAGTTTACTAATCTTTATTCTTTTACGCGCTCTTTGTAAGTTCCCTTTTCAGTTTCCACTTTAATTTTATCGCCTTCGTTTATAAAAAGTGGAACATTTACTTCTGCTCCAGTTTCTACCGTTGCAGGTTTTGTTGCATTTGTTGCTGTATTTCCTTTTACACCAGGTTCTGTGTGCGTTACTGTTAAAATTACACTAGCAGGCAAATCAACAGAAAGCGGCATATTGTCTTCTGTATTAATTAATACGGTTACTACTTCACCTTCTTTCATTAAATCGGCTCTATCTAAAGCCGCTTCTAATAAACGGATTTGTGTATAATCTTCTTGGTTCATAAAATGGTAAAATTCACCATCATTATATAAAAATTGAAATTTATGTGTTTCCACTCGAACATCCTCAATTTTATGTCCTGCAGAAAACGTATTATCTAATACTTTTCCTGATGTAACACTTTTCATTTTTGTTCTTACAAACGCTGGACCTTTTCCAGGTTTTACGTGTAAAAATTCAATTATTTTGTAAATATCATGATTATAACGAATACATAATCCGTTGCGAATATCTGATGTTGTTGCCATTTTACTTGTTTTTTTAATTTGATTTGAAGTAACCCTTCATAATACCACGTTGCGAATCTTTTATAAATTGCAAAATTTCATCACGTTCATGAGTTGCTTCCATTTCAGCTTCTATAATTTCGGCTGCTTGAGTATTATTATAATTTTTTTGATATAGTATTCTGTAAATATCTTGAATATCTCTTATTTTTTCTGTTGAATAGCCTCGACGTCTTAATCCTACTGAATTAATTCCTACATAGGATAAGGGTTCACGTGCGGCTTTTACAAATGGAGGAACATCTTTTCGTACCAGAGAACCACCAGTAACAAAAGCATGATTCCCAATAGAACAAAATTGGTGAACCGCTGTCATTCCGGCTAAAACAACATAATCTCCTACAGTTATATGACCTGCTAGTGTACTATTATTTGAAAAAATACAGTTTTTTCCCACAATACAATCGTGCGCAATATGGCAATATGCCATAATAAGGCAATTATCGCCAATAACGGTTTTCATTCTATCTGTTGTTCCACGATTTATGGTAACACACTCACGAATGGTAACATTATCGCCGATTTCTACTGTAGTGTCTTCATCTTTATATTTTAAATCTTGAGGTGTTGCTGAAATAACAGCTCCTGGAAAAATATTAC
>DIAL01000098.1:25346-26729 GCA_002414705.1 Flavobacteriaceae bacterium UBA5079 | reverse complement strand
CAAAAAACAATTTTACCAATTCGAGCACCTTCCATTATGGTAACATTGCTACCAATCCAAGTACCTTCACCAATAATAACATTATTATGAATAGTAGTAAAAGGATCTATAACGACATTTTTAGCAATCTTGGCTCCTGGATGTACGTAAGCTAGTGGTTGATTCATTTTGTACTTGAATTAATTTATTGGTAAAATTGTTTTTTGCAAGTTATAACTAAAAAACTGCATTTTATTCTGTTATTTGACTTTAGATATTTGGGCCATTAATTCTGCTTCGGCACACAGTTTTCCGTTGGCATAAGCGTAACCTTGCATGTGACAAATTCCACGACGTATAGGTGTAATTAAATCGCATTTAAAAATAAGTGTATCACCAGGAACTACTTTTTGTTTAAACTTGACATTATCAATTTTCATGAAAAAAGTTAAATAATTTTCAGGATCTGGAACCGTACTTAAAACTAAAATACCACCTGTTTGCGCCATAGCTTCTACAATAAGAACACCTGGCATAACTGGTGCTCCAGGAAAATGCCCTGCAAAAAAAGGTTCGTTCATGGTTACATTTTTCATGCCGATAACGCCTGAATCTGTAAGCTCAAATATTTTGTCAATTAATAAAAAAGGCTGTCTATGTGGCAACATATTCATTATCTGATTCACATCCATTAAAGGTTCCTGATTCAAATCAATATTTGGCACATTATTACGACGCTCGTTTTTAATAATTTTAGACATTTTTTTAGCAAATTGTGTATTCACAAAATGCCCAGGTTTATTAGCAATTATTTTACCTTTTATATGGGTTTTTATCAACGCTAAATCGCCAATAACATCTAATAATTTATGTCTAGCCGCTTCGTTAGGGTGATGTAAGGTTAAATTATCTAGAATACCATTTGGTTTTACAGATATAGAATCTTTTTTGAAAGCAACTTTCAATTTTTCCATGGTTGCTGTAGATAGTTCTTTATCTACATAAACAATGGCATTGTTTAAATCGCCACCTTTTATAAGGCCATGTTCTAAAAGTGTTTCAATTTCGTGAAGAAAACTAAAGGTTCTAGAATCCGATATTTCATCCTTAAATTCAGACATGTTTTTGATAGACGCATTCTGCGTACCTAAAACTTTAGTGCCAAAATCCACCATGGTAGTAACTTGATACTCTTTTGAAGGCATAACTAGAATTTCACTTCCAGTTTCTTCGTCTGTGTATGATATAACATCAGTTACTTCATAAGCTTCACGAAAAGCTTCTTGTTCAACAATACCAGCTTTTTCAATAGCTTCAACAAAAAATTTAGAAGACCCATCCATAATTGGTGGCTCTGCGGCATTTATTTCTAAAATAGCATTATCAATGTCCATACCAACAAGA
>DIAL01000098.1:20371-25161 GCA_002414705.1 Flavobacteriaceae bacterium UBA5079 | reverse complement strand
TTTCAAGACAGGTGCCACGCTGCGTATTAGTAACGTAATTTGCATCAGCTTCAATAACTGGGCTACCCTCTAAATCAATGCGTTTAAAAGCAAAGCCAAAATTTTCTGGCGCAGGTTTGAGTGTTAAGGTTACATCATTTCCAGTGTGTAAACCAACACCTTTAAGAGAAACTTCAGTGGCAATGGTTTTCTGTTTGATATCCGTATTAATTATTCCCATTTACTTTTTTTTCTATATCGTTTAATGATTTTACAAGTTTTGGTAAGTTTTTAAAATGAACATAGGATTTATTCCAATCACTATAGTTAAACGAAGGTGAACCTTGTAAAACTTCATTATCTTTAATGTTTTTCCCAATACCAGATTGGGCTTGGATTTTAACATTATTACCTATTGTTAAATGTCCTGCAATACCAACCTGTCCACCTACTTGGCAATTTTCGCCAATTTTGGTTGAGCCTGCAATTCCTGTTTGCGCTGCTATTACGGTGTTTTTTCCTATTTCTACATTGTGGGCTATTTGGATTTGATTATCCAATTTTACGCCTTTTCGTATTATGGTAGATCCTAAAGTAGCACGATCTATTGTTGTTGCCGCTCCTACATCTACAAAATCTTCTAAAATAACATTACCTATTTGTGGTACTTTGTTGTATTCGCCTTTTTCATTTGGAGTAAAACCAAAACCATCAGCTCCAATAATAGCTCCCGAATTAATAACGCAATGGGAACCAACTAAACAGTCTGAATAAATTTTAACACCTGCAAAAACAATTGTATTATTTTTAATAATCACATTATCTCCTATATATGTGTTTGGAAATATTTTAACATCATCTCCAATTTCTACATTATTACCAATGTATGAAAACGCGCCTATATATAGATTGTTTCCTAGTTTTGCTGAATCTGAAATATGGGTTGGTTGTTCTATTCCCGACTTATTCAGTTTAACCTGATTATAATATTCTAATAGTTTAGAAAATGCCTTATAGGCATCGTCTACCTTTATTAAAGTAGTATGTATTTCCTTTTCTGGTATAAAACTTTTATTAACTATTGTAATAGAAGCTTTAGTTGTATATATATATGGTGTGTATTTAGGATTAGAGAGAAAGGTTAAGGCTCCTGCCGATCCTTCCTCAATTTTGGATAATCTGGAAACCTCTATGTTAGAGTCGCCAACAATTTCACCTTCTAATATACCTGCTATTTGTTCTGCTGTAAATTTCATTGAAAGCAAAAATAGAAAAAATGTATTACATTTTATCTTTAGGATAACATATATAATATTTTGTAACAGGTTTTGACAATGCTTTTAAGTTTAATTGGTCTGATGCTTTAACTATATTTTGAATTTTTCCATTCTGAAATAACACATTTATAGGCTGTTTATGCTGCTCATAAGCCTGATTGGTTATTGCTCCTGTAAACACAAAATAAGCTGCTTCATGTTCTGAAACTTCATATTGTTTCATTAATTTTTTTATGTACATGTTAAGTTTTTCAGGTTTTATGATGTTCTTTTTCAATTTCACCTTTAATAATTGCCTGTTAATTATCATGTCGCATAAATTCTTTAAAACAAAATCATCATGATATTGCCAAGCTTTCATAGCCATGATAATATCATAATCATCTAATTTGGAGAATGTATTTAATGTTTCGGTATTAAAATTGTCTATTTTAATGTCATTTTGAAGAAAAAACTGCAAAGGCTTACTAGCCTCTAAAGTTGCACCTTGTTGTGTTAACTCTTTAGCGCGTTGCAAAACGCGCATTAACAACTGTTCTGCTGCTAAACCTGTTTTGTGCAAATACACTTGCCAATACATAAGACGCCTAGCTACCAAAAACTTTTCAATACTATAAATACCTTTTTCTTCTACAACTAATTCTTCATTAACCACATTAAGCATGGTAATTAATCGGTCGCTATTTATATTTCCTTCGGCAACACCTGTATAAAAACTATCACGCTTTAAATAATCGGCTCTATCCATATCAAACTGGCTTGAAATTAAAGCGCACATGAAGGGTCTGTGGTATTCTCCCTTAAAAATTTGAATGGCAAGCGTTAAACTTCCGTTAAATTCAGCGTTTAAAACCTCCATAAATTGAAGGGAAATATGCTCATGACTCACGCCATTTACTATACTATGCTCCATGGCATGTGAGAAAGGACCATGACCAATATCATGCAAAAGTATGGCTATACACAAGGCATTTTCTTCATCTTCAGATATTTCAACCCCTTTAAAACGAAGTACTTGGACTGCTTTTTGCATTAAATGCATACAACCTAAAGCATGATGAAAACGTGTGTGGTGCGCGCCAGGATAAACTAAATATGACAATCCCATTTGGGAGATTCGCCGTAAGCGTTGAAAATATTTATGCTCGATTAAATCGAAAATCAGCGCATTTGGAATGGTAATAAATCCGTAAATTGGATCGTTAAATATCTTGAGTTTGTTTTTTGTCTGCAAGCTTACTATCATAGTATTAATATATAAACAAATATACATGAACCATATAAATATTCTTTGGGTTGACGATGAAATTGATTTATTAAAACCTCATATTCTTTTTTTAGAACAAAAAAATTATAATGTAACTACCTGTAAAAGCGGTACAGAAGCTTTAGAAATTTTAGACGATAAAAATTTTGATATTGTTTTTCTAGATGAGAACATGCCAGGATTAACCGGTTTGGAAACCCTAAATGAAATTAAGGAAAAACGTGATACACTTCCAGTGGTCATGATTACAAAGAGTGAAGAAGAATATATAATGGAAGAAGCTATTGGCAACAAAATAGCCGATTACTTAATAAAACCTGTAAATCCGAATCAGATTTTATTGAGTTTGAAGAAAAATCTAGATCATTCCCGATTGGTTTCTGAAAAAACAACCTCTAATTACCAACAAGAGTTTCGTAAAATTGCTATGGACTTAAGTATGGTTAACAGCTATGAGGAATGGGTAACCTTATACCAAAAACTGATTTATTGGGAAATGCAACTAGAGGACATTGAGGACTCTGGCATGTTTGAAATTTTAGAATCGCAAAAAACGGAAGCCAATACACAATTTGGTAAATTTATTGATAAAAATTACCCCAAATGGTTTGAACCAAACACAGATGCGCCAACATTATCTCATAATTTATTTAAAAATAAGGTTGTACCAGAAATTAGCAAAGAACAACCTACATTGCTTGTTGTTGTTGACAATTTGCGTTACGACCAATGGAAAGCTTTTGAACCCGTTATTAATAATTATTACAAAAAGCGGAAAGAAGAAGCCTTTTTTAGCATTTTACCAACAGCAACCCAATATGCTAGGAATGCTATTTTTTCGGGTTTAATGCCTTCTGACATGGAGAAAATGCATCCAAATTTATGGAAAAACGATACCGATGAAGGCGGTAAAAACTTGCATGAAGAAGAATTTCTGGAAGCCCAATTAAAACGATTAGGCTTACAAAACTTATCCACTAAATATTTTAAGATTACTAATTTAAGAAATGGAAAACAATTAGTCGATAATTTCAAAACACTAAAAGATACTGATTTAACTGTAGTTGTCTACAATTTTGTAGATATGCTTTCCCACTCAAAAACCGAAATGGATGTCGTAAAAGAATTAGCTTCCAATGATAAAGCCTATCGCTCTTTAACCCAAAGCTGGTTTAAAAACTCACCACTATTAGAAATTATTCAGCAAGCACAGCAATTAGGATTTAAATTGATACTCACAACGGATCATGGAACGATTAACGTAAAAAACCCGTCTAAAGTAGTTGGCGACAAGGACACATCCTTAAATTTAAGGTACAAAACTGGTCGTAGTTTAACCTATCAAGATAAAGATGTACTTGTTGCTAAAGACCCAAAATCTATTCATTTACCAGCTATTACTATGAGTAGCTCCTTTATTTTTGCTAAAAACGATCTGTTTTTTGCTTATCCTAATAACTATAATCATTATGTAAGTTATTATAGAAATACCTATCAGCATGGTGGTGTGTCTTTAGAAGAAATGATAATACCATTTATAGTTTTAGACCCAAAATAGAAACATCCTTGAAATACAAAAAAAACCGACGAAATACACATTTTATTAGTTTTTATGATATTTATTACTTATTATTGCCCTTTAATATAATGTGCTTTGATTTTAGAATATAAATTAGAAAGCTTAAATAGCATAGCTCTAGAGGTTTTAAAAACATTAAAACACCGGGTTGTTTTATTTGATGGCGCCATGGGTACGGGTAAAACAACATTAATAAAAGCGTTAGCCAAGGAGTTAGGTAGTACAGATGTTATAAGCAGCCCAACTTTTTCTTTAGTAAACACCTATACTACAGCTAATTTGGATATTTATCATTTTGATTTATACCGATTAAACGCCATAGAAGAAGCTTACGATTTTGGAATTGAAGATTATTTAGATAGTAATAATTGGTTATTTATAGAATGGCCAGATATCATTAAACCGCTTTTATCAGATGATTATCATATCATTTCATTAAAGCAATTAGGAACAGAAAAAAGACAATTAACATTAAAATAAGGCTTTTTTTATAAGACTGAAAAAACAACAAACGCTCAAACTGAGGCATTTTACGGGAAAACCGTAATCGAAATTTTTAAAAACGTTGATTTTAACATAATTTTAACATTTCGAGCTATTTTAAAACATGCAACTCATATACATTTGGATTATTAATTAATTAAATCCCTTATATTATGAGAACAAAAAAGTATGTATTAGCAATCGC
>DIAL01000098.1:9967-20224 GCA_002414705.1 Flavobacteriaceae bacterium UBA5079 | reverse complement strand
TAGCAATCGCAATTTTTGGTGGAATGTTGTTTACAGCACAAGCTGCTAACATTATCGACTTAAATGATCAACAAACAACACAGGTTAAGAAAAAAGATATCCGAGTTCCAAGACACGGATAATCGTCTTATCTTAATGAGAAGTATTATTGCTACTTTTCATTATTTATTTCATTCATACGAAAGTGTTTCAAGTATTAAGACTTGGAACACTTTTTTGTTTGCTTCTGATAATAAACATGAGTAGCCAATTTAATCGACTTACATGAGCTCTATAAAACAAAGATTTAAAAATCTAAAAGTAAAATTCCAAGGCACTGAAAAAAGTGTCATTATAGTTGGAAGTATTATAGCTACATTTATTGCTACGTCTCCTTATTTGTTTTATTTATATGAAAGTGTTCCTGATACAAAAGTTTGGGAAACATTTCTGTTTACCTATGAGAGCATTCAGTATGAAGATGTTAACGTTGTTATGTGGCTATTAACAGGTAAACTTATTCCGCTTATATTTTTGATCATTTGGTTTTTCACTTGTCGTCATTGGTGGTACCATACACTATTGGTGCCAATTGCTATGTATATCTATCAAATATTTGGGTTATTTAATGACGACCAAGGTTATCTTGATGAGGTGCAACTCTTATATTTAGTTCCAATAATGGCTATAGTTGTGCCATCCATCTACCTAATTCGAGCCAAAATGTTTGATAAATTAAATACAGCCAACAAATCATTACAAGAATTAGAAGATGAGTTTATGTTGAAGCCAACCTCGTTTTGGGGCAAGATTAAGCAGTATTTTTAAAAAACACATTATTGTTTCAAAAATTAATTCGTAATTTGAGGTATTCATATTATGATATCCAATTATGTCCAAACCACTATCTCCTTTTACCAAACAACAATTACTCCCACAAGAGGAAACACTAGAAATTTACAAGAAAAAAGGCCAGTTATTTATTGGCATTCCTAAGGAAACTGCTTTTCAAGAAAAACGGGTTTGCTTAACACCTGATGCCGTTTCTGCTATAACTAGTAATGGTCATCGAATTCTAATGGAATCTGGCGCTGGAAAAGGTGCTAACTTTAGTGACAAAGATTATAGTGAAGCTGGAGCAGAAATCACTAAAGACACAGCAAAAGTGTATGCGTGTCCTATGATTTTAAAAGTGGAACCTCCTACTCTAGATCAAATAAAACTAATTAATCCGCAAACGATACTTATATCTGCTTTACAGCTTAAAACACAAAACAAAAAATATTTTGAAACCCTTGCTAGCAAACGTATAACAGCTTTAGCTTTCGAGTTTATTCGCGATGAAGATGGTGCCTATCCAGCCGTTAGAAGTTTAAGCGAAATAGCTGGTACTGCATCTGTATTAATTGCTTCAGAACTTTTAAGCAATGTAAACAATGGTAATGGTCTCTTATTTGGAAATATTAGTGGTGTACCACCAATTGAAGTGGTTATTTTAGGTGCAGGAACTGTTGGGGAATTTGCAGCCAGAAGCGCTATTGGATTGGGTGCCAATGTCAAAGTTTTTGATAACTCTATCACCAAATTACGCTGTATTCAAGCTAATTTAGGTCGCACAATTTTCACCTCAACATTGCAACCCAAAAATTTATCTAAAGCTTTAAAACGTTGCGATGTGGTTATTGGAGCTGTTCGTGGAAAAAACAGAGCACCTGTTATAGTCACTGAATCCATGGTTGAAAATATGAAAACAGGTTCTGTAATTATTGATGTAAGTATCGATATGGGTGGTTGTTTTGAAACAAGTGAAGTCACATCTCATAAAACACCAACGTTTATAAAACACGGAGTCACACACTATTGTGTGCCTAATATTCCAGCTCGATATTCGCGTACAGCTTCCATTTCTATTAGTAATATTTGTACACCTTATTTGTTAAAAATTGCAGAAGATGGTGGTTTAGAAAATTCGTTACGTTTTGATAGAGGTTTAAAAAATGGGTTGTATTTTTACCACGGCATTTTAACCAGCAAATTAGTTGGCGAATGGTTCGACTTAAAACATAGTGATGTTAATTTGTTGATATTTTAGTCGATATTTTTATTTTTTAAATTTCTAAATAATTTACTGTGAAATTAATAAAACGTATTGGGTATTACCTAGGCGGATTTTCTGTTGGTTTAGTGTTATTAGCCTTTTTTTTAAATGGCAAAAAAGCCTCATGTGCTTATGGTCCAGAAGCACGAGTTTTAAAAAACATAAATTCCAAAACATTACATATTAGCCCAATTGTGGAAAAAGAACTACGAGCTAGATCTATTGATAGTTCGACTTTACGTTCCATAATGAAATATGGTGATATTCAATTTTCTAAAAGTGATACAAGAAAGGAACCTTGTGGTATTTATTTTTTAGAAGGTAGACTTAAAGACGCTACATTAGACCTGATGATTGAAAATTGTGATAGTGTTGCGACCATAACAGATGTGATTTGGAAATAAAAAACCACCTAAATGTGTTTTTTAGATGGCTTTTCTATATTCAAATTTTAAGTAATTAATTCAAAACAATCTTTTTAGTCTGAACGTTTCCATTTTGATTCATGGTTACTATTACCATACCTCTCGGTAAGTTTGATACATTAATTTTTTTGGTTATGGGTTCATTAGAAGTAATACCAATAGTATTTGTTTGTATTAACCGTCCTAACATATCATAGATACTAATTATGGTATCATTATCATATCCTGAAACTTTTACGTTTATTTCACTTGTTGCTGGATTTGGAAACACCATCATTTCGGTATTTACAACTTCAGGATCAAACGTGGATAAACATTCATTTACAGTTACATTCACGGCATCTGTTTCCGAATTAAATCCGTTAGATACTATAACTTCATAAATAGTAGACTCCAAGGGACTTACTGTAATACTTTGCGTTGTTTCTCCTGTATTCCACTGGTAATATAATCCTCCTGTTGCACGAAGTATTGCTGAATTATTATCATTACTATTTGCACAAATTTCAACATCGTCACCAGCATTTGCATTTACTAAATCGACCACATTTACCTGAACATTTTTAGTGTCCGAACAGCCATCGTTAGAAACAGTAACTGTATAGATAGTAGTAAAAGTTGGACTTACTGTAATCTGTTGTGTTGTTTCGCCTGTACTCCATAAATAATCCGTTCCTCCAGAAGCCGAAAGCGTTGTATTTTGCCCAAATTCAATTGTAGGATCATCACCTGTAATAATAACTGGCAACGGGTTAACCGTTACGGTAACGGTATCTGAATCGGTTACACTTCCTTCAGAAACATTAACAGTATAAGTTGTGGTACTTGAAGGGTTTACCGTAATACTTTGCGTGGTTTGACCTGTACTCCATTCGTAAATAGAACCACCTGATGCTGTTAAAATAGTTGAAGCATTTTCACAAATAGACACATCTTCACCTGCATAAGCAGTAACTGTTGGAATAGAATCTTCTACATTCACAGTCACAATTGCCTGACTTGAACATGTATTCTCTGTAACTGACACGGAATAGGTTGTTGTTGCTGTTGGACTCACAGAAATACTAGACGTTGTTTCGCCTGTATTCCATAAATAGGAAGTTCCACCTGTTGCCGTTAATGTGGTACTCTCACCATTTGTAATGGTAATATCTGAACCAGCATTTGCAGTTGGCAAAGGATTTACGGTTACAAGAACTGAATCAGAATCCGTTGTGTTACCATCTGTTACAGAAACAGTATAGGTTGCTGTAGCTGTTGGACTCACGGTAATACTTTGAGTTGTTTCACCTGTATTCCATGTGTAAGATGAACCTCCTGTTGCAATTAATGTAGTTGAAGCATTTTCGCAAATAGCTACATCCTCTCCTGCATAAGCAGTAACTGGTGGTATAAAATCTTCTACAGTGACAGTCACACTAGCTTGGCTTGAACAGTTATTTTCAGTTACTGAAACCGAATACGTTATTGTTGCTGTTGGACTCACAGAAATACTAGACGTTGTTTCGCCTGTATTCCATAAATAGGAAGTTCCACCTGTTGCTATTAATGTGGTACTCTCACCATTTGTAATGGTAATGTCTGAACCAGCATTTGCTGATGGTAAGGGATTTACGGTTACAAGAACTGAATCAGAATCGGATGCCGAATTCAGACTATTTGAAACCGTTACTGTATAATTTGCTGTTGTTGATGGATTAACCGTTATGCTTTGTGAAGTTTCACCTGTACTCCACTGATAATCTGATCCTCCCGATGCTGTTAAAGTAACACTATCGCCTTCGCAAATAGTTATGTCGTTACCTGCATCGGCAACTATGGGAGTAGGTATTACTGATACGATAAC
Source organism: Flavobacteriaceae bacterium UBA5079 (assembly GCA_002414705.1). Classification (GTDB taxonomy): domain Bacteria; phylum Bacteroidota; class Bacteroidia; order Flavobacteriales; family Flavobacteriaceae; genus Algorimicrobium. The sequence goes on along the minus strand of DIAL01000098.1, from coordinate 15,876 downwards.
CGTATCTTCAGATGAACACCCTTGCCTTATTACTTGTACAGTATATGTTGTTGTTACTGTTGGATTAACAGTAATACTAGAAGACGTTTCATTCGTGTTACGCCATAAATAGGTTTCACCACCTGAAGCTGTAAGTGTTACATATTCGCCTTCATTTATTGTAACGTCATTTCCAGCATTTGCAACTGGTATCGGGTTTACTGTAACGATAACATCATCTGTTACACTATTCCCTGAACTATTTGTTAATGTTACTGTATATGTTGTTGTCTGTGTTGGCGAAACCTCTATGTTTTGAGATGTTTCTCCAGTATTCCAAGAAAAATTTGTACCTCCAGTTCCATAAGCCGTTAAATTAGTCGACTGACCTTCGCATATTGAAATATCATTTCCAGCGTTTACGGTCATTCCTTGTGAAACTTGTGGGTATTCTAAAACAAATGATGGTGAACCACTTTGGCTCATAACATTAGAATCGTTCCAGTTACTAGCAAATATCATTTTAGTACCATTTCTATTTGGAACCACTTGTGTTTCATGTAAATAAGATGAAGGCGCAGAATTATGCTTTCCATATCTTTCAATAATTCCAGAGCCATCTAATTTAATTGCGAAAATTTCAGATGGTGCAACTGGATTTGTAGGACAACATTGCTCGCTAATATAAGCCCAACCTGGTCTGTCTACATTTTGAGTAGAAATATGTCCACCCCAAATTCCACGACCATTTACATAAGGAAATAACTTGGTTACTCCTTGACCATCTAATCGTGCCATATAAAGGCTATAATTCTCATTCCATTCACTTTCACCACCATATTCAACAATAACTTCATTTCCAAAAGCATCTACACCTAAATCGCCATGTTCAGTATTATGATAAATATGCTGTTCATTAGTCATATTAATAGTATAAGACTTTATTCCGGCTGTCGCACCGGTTCCGTTGTCCTTATATTGAGCAACAGCAAAACCACCTAATTGGGATACGGAAAACCAATCTAACTCATTACCATTTGCACCAATATCTTTGGTTCCGGTTATAACATTATTCTGAATATCATATACTATTAATGTCGTATTGCCACCATTTCTTCCAATAAGACCTACATAACGATCAAATTTATCCTGATTTCCTTCACCAAAACCAAAATCGACTGAAGCATAATTTGTAAAACGATGCAAAACGGTTCTTTGATTATTATTTATGTTATGAGAAACAAATGTATTTCCATCCGTTCCATACATAATATTTGGTTGTGTATGACTCCAACGTCCGTAACTCGGTATATCACTCCAATACAAAAACTCGTAAGTTTCAGCATCTAGAATAGCGGCTGGGTAACCAGCCATTTTTATTAGGGTTTCATCACTGTTCCAAGTTTGATCACGACTGTAATTATGTCTTAACCGCTGACCTGTAACATTAAAAGCGTCTGAATCCGAAATTCTAGTTATAGAACTTCCTGAGATAGGTTCAGTAAACGTCTCTAAATATCCTGGAAGCAATGTTGCGGGTTGCTGATATGCTTGATAATTTACGTTAGGTAATTGGTCTTGATCAGGATAGGACTGACCAACCATTTTGGTTACGGTAAATAATAAAAGTAATGTACTTATGAAAATTCCATTATTTCGGAATTTCCCTCTAATTATATTCTTCATTTGAGGCGATTTGCTATTAATCTGCGTAAAACTATGTATTCAACTCATAACCAAAACAATTTTAAACTATTTATTCGATGAAATGCAACATTTTTGTCAGAAAAAAACTACTAAAAATGTATTATGTAGTATTTATTGTACATTTAATCGATAAAATTTAAGGTGAATTGTTCTGGTAAGAAATGGAATGACAACAAATATACGTTGGTTATATAAATTTAGACGTTTTTGTTTGTTACTAGATATCAACATGTTATAAACAAATTAGAATAAACAGCAATATGCCTTTGAGTTGCTTTTCATATCATAAATCGGTCGTTAGTCTAATTAATGAGTCATAGCAGTATAATGACTAAAAAAATATATACTTTTATTGCGCTATTAATAAACATATATGTCCAATCTTCATTCTGAAGGTGAATTTTCGGTTGCAAAAAAACCAAAAATAGCCTTTGTAATAACTAGTTTAACATCTGGTGGTGCTGAACGTGTTTTAAGCACGCTTGCCAATTCGTTGGTTTCTGACTATCAGGTTACTATTATTACTCTATATAATGTAGAGCCATTTTATCATTTACACAGCCAAATAAACCGCATTTCCTGTAGGGAATCCTACAATAAAAATATGCGTTTTATGGATTCGCTTAACAATAATATCTATATGATTAGGTGTCTTTTTCTGATATTGAGGAAAGAACGTATTGATGTATTAATCGGTTTTATGACAACCACAAATGTTTATTCAATAATTGCCTGTAAACTGGCTAATATACCCTGTTTAATTAGCGAAAGAACGCATCCTGATTTTGACCCATTATCACGTTTTTGGATAAACGTAAGAAAGAAAACATATCCGTTTTGTACAAAATTAGTTATCCAAACAGAAGGTATTAAATCCTATTTTTCTAATTTTCTAAAATCTAATAAATTAGCTATTATTAAAAACCCTTTAGCTGAAAGCTTATTGAAATTCCGAGATGCTACAACTCAAAAAGAAAAGGTTATTTTAAGTGTTGGTAGACTTGATCCTGTTAAAAATCAGAAATTACTTATTGAAGCCTTTTCTGAAATGAATACAGAAAACTGGAAAATACAAATTGTTGGAGAAGGTGAATTACATTCTGAATTAAAGTCGCTAATTACACAATTAAACCTCCAAGACTCTGTAGAGCTTGTTGGCAGTGTTAATAATGTTCATGAGTATTATAACAAGGCAAGCATTTTTACGTTTACATCAAATTTCGAAGGATTTCCAAATGCATTAATAGAAGCTATGGCTTTTGGTTTACCTTGTATTTCAACAAATTGTCCATCTGGACCTTCCGAAATTATTGATGATGGAGAAAATGGTTTTTTAATTCCTGTAGGAGACAAAAACATGTTAAAACGCAAATTAGAAGTTTTAATGAATCAGCCAGAATTACGGACCTCATTTGGCCATGCAGCTAGAGCAAGTACTACAAAATTTGAAACTAAACACATTTCGGAACAATGGAAACATTTACTTACGGAAGCTTTAAAACGTTAATATGAATTTAAAAGCATTACTACCATCCTACTCCGAACAATCCAAAGGTAATTATAAATTTCGCTTTACCATATTTACTCCTGTTTATAATAGAGCTAATACATTAGAACGTGTTTTTAAATCTTTAGAAAATCAAACTTTCAAAGATTTTGAATTAGTGATTATCAATGATGGATCAACAGATAATTCACACGAGGTTATTGAATCTCTCATAAAATCGGCTACGTTCCCAATAAACTATATAAACAACATTGAGAATAAGCACAAAATGGCGTGCTTTTTCCAATCTATCCATTTAGCGCAAGGTGAATTTTTATTACCATTTGATTCTGATGATGCTTGTGTTCCAGAAGCTTTAGAACTATTAAATAAGGAGTATGAACAAATTCCAACCGATTTAAAGTCCAAAATAAGTGGTGTTACCTGTTTATGCGAAGACCAAAACGGAAATCTGGTTGGTAAAGCTTTTAAAAAGCAACCCTATTATAGTAATACGTTTATGTCCCAAAGAGAGCATTTAGAAGCTACAGAGAAATGGGGATTTACTAAAACAGATGTTTTAAAAGGCATTCAGTTAAATGAGGCTATTTTTGCCAAAGGCTATATTCCTGAAGGTGTTATTTGGGAATTAATTGCCAACCAAGGATTTCAGACCAAATACGTAAATCATATTTTACGAATTTACTATTTAGATACTGAAAATGCTATATCAATACAGAATCATAAAAAAGATGCATTTGGTATGGCTATTTATTCCTTGTGTATTTTGAATTGGTTTTATGCAGATTATTTTACAAAATATCCTATGCTGTTTATTAAACGTATTTTAACACTTTTAAGAGCTGCTATTTTTTTAGATTTCAGCTTAACATCGTATACACAGGCTATAAAATCAACGCTATTTAAAACACTATTTATTTTAGGTTGGCCATTTAAGAAACTATTAAAAAACACCTAGTTTTTGTGAAAATAACAAACCTAATAAAAACCTTATTCTATAAGGTGAAAAACAACCCGACTGCTACAAATATTATTATTGTAGGAGCTATTACCGTTTTGGTTAAGTTTTTTGGTTTTTATAAGGAAGTCATCATTACTGGCGAATTTGGATTATCAGAATTGTTAGACACCTTTTTTATTGCCTTGTTATTACCAGGATTTATTAATGAGGTTTTCTTAAGCGCGTTTAATTCGGTATTTATACCTAATTATATTGCCGAAGAAAAAACAAACAAAAATATTGGTGCTTTTCAGTCTACCAGTTTTGTGGTAACCATTATAACATCGTTAGTGTTTATGGGTATTGCATTTTTATTCACTGATGTTTTTTTAGAACTTTTTTTCTCTGGTCATACATCAAATTATTATGAATTAATCATTCTTCAGTTTCACTATTTATTACCCTGTATCCTCATTTGGGGATTAACTTCTTTAATTAGTGGACTATTAAATATTTATGGTGAATTTACCTACTCCTCACTCTACCCTATTATAACATCAATTGTTATGATTGTGTGCGTTGTTTATTATCGTGAAGAATTAGGTAAAAGCGTATTAGCTGTAGGGATGTTAATTGGTAGTGTTTTACAATTGGTATTTCTGTTCATTATTGCGCTACAAAAGCGGATTTTAAAATTCTCTATGCCTGACTTTAAAAGCTCCAACGCTATTTTAATGTTTAAGCAAGTACCTGCAAAAGTTTCATCAGGGTTTTTAACAGGTTTAATTCCTGTAACCGATCAGTATTTTGCTGCTCAATTAATTGTAGGTTCTATAGCAGCTTTAAATTACGGAATGAAAATACCTGCATTTTTTACAACCATTTTCATTATTGCATTAGGAAATGTACTACTGCCATATTTTTCCAAAATGACAATTGATAACCCAGAAAAATCGTTTAAAACGTTATACATGCTTAATAAATGGGTTTTTATAGTTATTATGAGTATTATGATTATTGCTTGTGTATTTTCAACTGAAATTATTGCCTTTCTATTTGAAAGAGATAGTTTTACCGCTAATGATACTGCCATTGTTTCTGAAATTCAAATTATATATTTAATTGGTGTCCCTTTTATTATTTGTGGAAATTTATTTGTGAAATTTCTAACAAGCATTAACAAAAATGCATTTATGGCTTATGTGTCTTTAGGAAGCATGCTATTAAATATTATATTAGATTTTATTTTAATGAATTGGATTGGACTTATTGGTATTGCACTCTGCACAACCATTATTCAAATTATGAAAATATTTGTGTTTTATAATTATACTAATAAACAAAAACAACTTTTAACGCAATAAGGTTAGTACATGAAACTATTAAAATATATAGCTTTAATTTTAATACTTCTAAATGTTCCATCATTTAGTCTGCAATACCTTGGTGCATCTTTAGGCTCTGTAACTAATTTGCTTTTAACAGTTGTGGTTATTATTTATTTTTTCATTGCAAAAAAATCAAAACCGCTTTGGCCATTTATTGTTTTAGGTCTTTGTTTCTTTACGTTTTCAGGCCTTCAGTACTCTGGAATAACAGCCGAATTCATTAAAGATGCAGTTAGGTATTTTATTTTTATAATCTGCGTTAATCAAATTACTAAAGAAACAACTGATAAAGAATTACTTGTTTTCCTGGTCATTGGTGCATTAAGTATTGCGGTTAATGCTTTGGTGTTTCCAGATCTATTTGGACGTTATGGTGGCTTTTATTTAA
>DIAL01000098.1:0-9856 GCA_002414705.1 Flavobacteriaceae bacterium UBA5079 | reverse complement strand
TGGTGGCTTTTATTTAAACCCGAACAAAGCTGGTTTTATTTGCCTTTTTGGGTTTGCTTTAACTTACATTATTCCAAATTACAAGCTTAAACTACTAGTTCAATTTGTTTTAATACTTTGTGGTATTTTCACACTCTCAAGATCATTTATTTTATTTTTAGTTATCATTAATGTCCTCTCTGTTTTTGCTAATAAAAAGAACATACAAACCTTTGCTGTTGGTGCTGTAGCATTGGTTATTATTTTTGCTGCTGCAGAAACACTTCAGCTAAATAAAGCACGTTTTTCGGCATTACACAGTATATTTGGTAATAGCGAAGAAGTTGAAACTCAAACTATAACTGAAGGGTCCCGAAATGAAACTTGGTCTTATTTTTCAGACCTAATAACCGACAATATTATTACTGGTGCTGGTTACAAATCTATGAGAGGTGAATCCAGTTTAGTAGCTATTGAATATGGGGTACACAATACCTTTTTAATGGTGTTAGGTGAAGCTGGTATTCTAGCCTTTTTATTAATTATAATTATTTATTTAGCCATAACCATTAGGAGTTTGCGTTTTTTTCGAACGCATCAAGAATATACGTATTTAGCAGTCGCTATAATCGGCTACCTCATGGTTGCTCATAACTATTTTGAAAAATACGATGTACTTTTTGTGTCTATATGGCTATATAATAAAGTACAACAAGAATTGCCTGTAGAGGCTGAAATTAAATCCAATTAATTATGTGTGGAATTTACGGATCAACTATAGAATATACTAAAAATCAAATTCAAGACAAGCTGGAACGTGCAAAATTTAGAGGTCCAGACAAATTGGATTTCAAATATTTTGGAGACACCTCCAAACCTGTTATTTTTGGTCATAACCGCCTAGCTATTATTGATATTGACGAACGCTCCAACCAACCATTTACTTACAATAAAAACATTCATATTGTTTTTAATGGTGAGGTTTATAATTTTAAAGTTCTAAAAAAACAGTTGGAAGCAAAAGGGTATCAATTCAATACAACCAGTGATACCGAAGTTATTTGTGCAGCATATTTAGAATATGGAGAAGATTGTGTATCCCATCTTGGTGGTATGTTTGCCTTTGTTATTTATGATGAAACCAAACAAAAACTTTTTGGCGCACGCGATCGTTTGGGAAAAAAACCGTTTTATTATTATTTAAATGACAAGCAGTTTGAATTTGCAAGTCAGATTTCGTCTATCCAAATGCATCACAACAATTTAACTATTTCAAATAAAGCTATCAGTTATTATTTAGCTTGGGGAGCAGTTCCTGATCCACATTCTATATTTAACGAAATTAAAAAACTAAAGGCTGGACATTGTTTTTCATTAAATTTAACATCGTATGATTTTAAAGAACGAAAATATTGGGATATAAATACAGACGTTAAAAATCCGTTTAAAGGCACATACAAAGATGCTATTTCTGAATTAGATGACTTAATTAGTAATGCCGTTTCTACACGTTTATTTACTGATGTTCCTGTAGGTGTTTTTCTTTCGGGTGGTGTAGATTCTTCTGTAGTTGCTGCGTTAGCAACAAAAACAACGGATAGTAAAGTAAAAACCTTTTCCGTTAAATTTAATGAAAAGGGGTTTGATGAAAGCATATATGCACAACAAGTAGCAGATCATTTACAAACTGACCATCATATTATAGAATGCAACTATAACGAAGGATTAGATCTCATTGATAATTTTACACATTTTTATGATGAACCATTTGCGGATTCTTCCGCCATTCCTTCCATGCTATTAGCAAAACATACCCGTAAAAAAGTTACAGTTGCTCTATCAGGTGATGGAGGAGACGAAAGTTTTATAGGTTATGAACGCTACAAATGGATGAAGCAGGTTAATCATTTATATAGTTTACCAAATTCTTTAAGACATGCAATTGGCAAAATTGCCGGATTAGCACCTTATTACAAATTAAAAATGATTGGTAAAGGTTTACAATATGACGATATTAATTCGCTTTATATTGCCTCTGTTACTGGTGTTAATATGTCTTGGCTGAAATCGGATTTTGACTATGCTGATGTTCCAGAAAAGAAATACTTATTTCATGACCATAAAAATTTATTTGAACGCTTAACCGATTTTGATATTAAAACCTATTTAAATTGGGATATTAATACCAAAGTAGATCGTGCAACTATGGCATATTCATTAGAAGCTCGCGCACCACTTATGGATCATAGCATTGTGGAGTTTGCACAATCATTACCAACAGACTTTAAGTATAATGGTAAAATACAAAAGCGAATTTTAAAAGATGTACTTTATCAATATGTTCCCGAAAAGATTTTTGACAGACCAAAAGCAGGTTTCACAATGCCTTTTTCGGAATGGTTTAAACACGAATTAAAAGAGTATGTGTTATCTGAATTAGATATGGCTAGTTTACGCGAAATTCCAAATATTGATGCGGATGCGGTTTTCAAAATGATTCAACAACACATGAATGGTAGCTGGAACAGATACCCATTAATTTGGAAATTACTCGTTTTAAAACAATGGTTAAAAACAAATGGGAAAGGTTACACTATAAAATAATGAACAACTCTAAGACCAATATCATTTTTGTTTTACCATCATTAGCTGCTGGTGGCGCAGAGCGCATACTATCTTATGTGGCTCAAAACTTGGATGAACACCAGTTTCATGTAACCTTATTAATAACAGGTTTTGAGAAAGATACGGTGTATCAATTAGATAATTTAAATATCGTTTATCTAAATAAACCGCGTGTTTTAAAGGCCTTTGGTAGTTTATTTCAATATTTCAGAAAACATAAACCAGATATTGTTGTAAGCTCTATTGTTCATTTAAATACCATGATTGCTTTTATGTCTCCGTATTTCAGAAAAACAAAATTTGTATCACGCGAGGCGAATGTTTTAACAGTTTTAAATAAGCATAATCCGTATACCAATTCAGCTTTTCCAAAGGCTATGATTGTGTTGGCTTATAAGTTAGTGGACTGTATTATTTGCCAATCAAAGGACATGCAAAAGGATATGATTGCTAATTACAACGTACCAAAAAACAAATCCATTTTAATAAACAATCCAATTACCAAGGAGTTTGAACTTAAATCAAGAGCACGAGACACCTCTAAACCCATAAAGTTTATAACTATTGGTCGTTTAAGCAAAGAAAAAGGTCACGAGCGCATTATAGATGTTATTTCTAAATTAAATTTCCCATTTCATTATACTATTATTGGTTCTGGCAATGAAAAAGATAGTATTTTTGAAATGCTGGACAACAAGGGCTTAACAAAAAATATATCTTATATTAGCTTTACAAAAAATGTGGAAACATATTTGGCTGATAGTGATGTTTTCCTGCAAGGCTCTTTTGTTGAAGGGTTTCCAAATGTTCTCATAGAAAGCTGCGTCGTTGGCACACCAATTATAGCTTTTAATGCACCAGGCGGATTAGATGAAATTATAGAATCTGGCAAAAATGGCTACGTTGCTGATACCAAAGAAGCCTACTTAAATTATTTGAACCAGATTAATGAATCATACCCGTTTAATCCTGAATCCGTGAGTCATGTTGTAAAAAGTAAATTTAATAGCCATAAAATTATCTCTGAATACACAAATTTATTTTTAAAATTAGCACATAAGAATTAGCATGTCTGAAAAAAGAAAAATTGCGCTATTTGTTTCAGCCATAGGATTTGGTGGAGCCGAAAAGGTGGTTAGTCTGCTGCTGCATGAACTTACCAAATATTATGATGTGACATTAATTTTGCTATACAACGAAATTAAGCTACCCATTCCTAAAGATGCTAAAATTATCATTTTATCAAAATCTAATGAAACATTTAAAAACTCCGTTTTTGGTAAATTACGAGATAACTTTCGTTTTATTTTTAAATATCAAAACGTTTTAAAAGAAGAAAAAATAGATGTAGTCTTATCATTTTTAGTTAGGCAGAATATTATGACTGGTATTGCTAAAATGTTTAATCCTAAATTGAAAACTATAATAAGTGAACGTTGTTTCCCGTCCATTATGTATAAAGACGAAAAAATAACAGCTTTTTTAACCAAGCTATTAATCCCCTACTTTTATAACAAAAACGACAAATTATTTTCCAATTCTATTTATATAAATGCCGATTTACAAACAAATTACAAACTTAAAATTGATGCTTCGGTAATTTACAATCCTATTATAACACAAACCACAAAACCCGATTTAACACCTTATTCTGATTTTGATGCTATTTTTAGTGTGGTTACCGTGGGTAGAATGATTCCAGTTAAAAACCAAAAAAGTATTATTGAAGCCATTAGTTTATTGTCTAGTAATTTCTATATGGAAATTTACGGTGATGGCTATCTACACAAAAAATTAGACGATTTATCAATAGAATTAAACGTTGCTGGACGTGTTCATTTTAATGGCAATGTAAATAACGTAAAATCTTACATCGTTAAAGGACATTGTTTTGTTTTGTGCTCTTTAACGGAAGGTTTTCCAAATGTGGTTTTAGAAGCCATGTCAGTAGGATTACCAGTTATTTGTACTAACTGTATGTCTGGACCGCTGGAATTATTGAATGATAATGAATCCGTTACTATATTAAATGGTTCTTTTGTAAAAGCAAAATATGGCTTATTGGTAAATGTAAATGATGCTGTGGGACTTTCTCAAGCCATTAAATATCTACAAAAAAATCCAGAAGCGCGACAAATGTATAGCGACTTAAGTTTTGAACGCGCTAAAACATATGACGTTAGTAATATAGGCATTCAAGTTAAAAATTTAATTGATAGTATTTAATTTATGTGCGGAATAAACGGATTTATAAAACCCATTTTTACAACTCCAGACGTTGCTTTAAGCTCGCTTAAAAAAATGAATCAGGCCATCATTCATCGTGGACCTGACGATTCTGGTTTTTATCACGATAGTAGCGAAACATGTTCCGTGGCAATGGCCATGCGTAGGCTTTCAATTATTGATTTAAGCACAGGTAAACAACCCATTTCAAATGAGGATAATAGCATAACAATTGTTTTTAATGGCGAGATTTATAATTACAAAAAATTACGTTTAGATTTAGAAGCAAAAGGCGTTACGTTTAAAACAAAAAGCGATACCGAAGTTATATTGAAACTATACGAAACGGAAGGTGAAAACACCTTTAAAAAACTAGATGGCATGTTTGCATTTAGCATTCATGACAAAAAGAAAAACAGGCTTATTATTGCACGCGATTTCTTTGGCGAAAAACCCTTGTATTATACACAAACAGACAGTGGTTTTTTTTACGGTTCGGAACTTAAATCTATTATTAGCGTTCTTCCTAATAAACCTAGAATTTCGAAAACAGGGTTAAATTTATTTTTCAAGCTTACCTATATTCCTGCTCCTTTTTCCATTTATGAAGGGGTTCAAAAATTAGAGGCAAATCATTATATAACATACAATTTAGAAAATCACACACATTCAATTTCCGAAATCAATAAAATTGAAATTAAAAAAAGTAATTTATCTTTTGATGATGCTAAATTAAAGCTTCACGATTTAATGGTGTCCAGCATTGAAAGTCACACGGTTAGTGATGTTCCCATTGGCACGTTTTTGTCTGGAGGTGTAGATTCTTCTATTGTTAGTCTAGGATTATCGCAATTATCTAACCACAAAATAGACACATTTTCCATTGGGTTTAATAAAGCTTCTTTTGATGAAACTGATAAATCTAAATTAGTAGCGAAACAAATTAACAGTAATCATCATGAGTTTATAATTTCAGAAAACGATATTAAAGCACATATTGATGCTATTTTATTAAATTTTGATGAACCATTTGCCGATTCATCAGCACTACCAACCTATTTGGTGTCTCAAAAAACCAGCGATTATGTAAAAGTGGCACTAACTGGAGATGGTGGTGATGAGGTTTTTGGAGGTTACAATAAATATTACATGGGGAATTTAAACAGCCGTTACACCAAATTGGTTCCCGAGTTTCTTCATAATAGCACAAAATCAATATTATCTAACGTTTTATCAACCAAAGACGATAATCGTGGAAAACGCTTTAAACTAAAAAAACTGATTCAAGCCATTGATTATTCTGGAGAAAACTACTGGAATATTATTTCTCTTGGCTTTGAAAATGATACAGCGCAATTACTAAATCCAGAACACAGTATAACTAATCCATTTGCATATTATAAAGCACATATTGGCAAACCTAAATCATTACATGATTATCGTGAAGTAGACCGACTAGTGAGTCTTGAAGGCGATATGTTAGTTAAAGTGGATAGAACTAGTATGATGAATTCCTTGGAATGTCGTGCACCATTTTTAAACAAAACGCTGTGGGATTTTTCTAATAGTCTTCCAGAAAATTACTTGCTAAAAGGCTGGAGCAAAAAGCATATTTTAAAAGAAGCCTTTAAACATGAATTCCCAGATGGATTTCTTGAAAAATCTAAAAAAGGATTTGCTGTTCCTGTTGGAGACTGGCTTCGTGCTGGTTTAAAAAACGAATTAGAAAGCTATATTAACTCTAAACTATTAAATGAGCAAGGCCTGTTTAATAGTCAATATGTTAAAGCTTTAGTGTTAAATCATATTTCAGGAAAAGAAGATAATAGCTATAAAGTTTGGACGTTTTATACGTTTCAAAAATGGTATTTCTCACTCTATAAAAACGCATAAACTAAAACTAGTTTAATTAAAATACATGTCGAAAAAAATATGTTTAGTTGGTGGTGAAGATGTGCATAAGCGCATTAATCTTTCGCAGTATTTAATTTCTGCCGGTTTTGAGGTGACCATTATTGGAACAAGTAATATGACTTTCCCCGACAACATCACCTATTATTATTATCCCTTAATCAGAAGTTTGTCATTAAAATCTGATTATAAAACTATAAAATGGTATCAATCTTTTTTTACTAAAAATAGATTTGATATCATTCACTCATTTGATACCAAACCTGCATTTTTATTGCCATTATCATTACTTAAAACCAAAACACCAATAACAAGAACCATTACAGGTTTAGGAACTATTTTCATGTCGCAGTCTTTACGAAATATACTTTTACGAAGTGTTTATAAAACATTACATGGAAAAGTTAAAAACCGCGTATTTAAAACAATTTTTCAGAATGATGATGACAAAGATTTGTTTCTAAAATACAAACTTATCAATTCAGAAAACTTTGGTTTAATTTATAGTAGTGGCATTGAATTAAAACAATACAATGAATTTGCAAAACGCCATAATAAGACTTTTACTTTTATATGTGTAGCGCGTTTAGTTTATGAAAAAGGCATTACATTCCTTTTGGAAGCTGCCAAAATATGCCACGAAAAAGGCTTTGATTTTAAATTTCAAATTGTTGGCCCTTTAGAAGAAAATTCCAAACGCTTAAATGCAGATATTTTAAAGTTTTACGAACCTTACGTTGAATTTTTAGGTGAGCGTAGTGACGTAAACCAGCTATTATTAGATGCAGATGCTTTTGTTTTACCAACGTTTCGGGAAGGTTTTGCGAGAGTAATATTGGAAGCCGCGGCTGTTGGATTACCAATTATATCTACTAACGTTACAGGAGTTCGTGAGTTTGCAAAACACCAAGAAGAAGCACTTTTGGTACCTTCAAAAAATACCAAAGCTCTTGTTGAAGCAATCATAGAATTAGCAACGAATAAAAATTTGGCCAATAAATTAGTTGAAAACGCATTAAAAAGAGTTGAAACGTTTAGTCTACAAAACGTATCTAAACAATATATAACTATATTTGAAGAAGCTATTAATCAACATAAAATATGAAAATTCCATTTTCTCCACCATACATTAACCAATCTGTAATTGAAGAAGTTACAGACTCATTAGAATCTGGATGGATCACAACTGGCCCTAAAGTAAAAAAACTAGAAGACCTAGTTTGTGAGCATGTAGGTGTTCCAAATACATTATGCGTAAATTCTGCAACATCTGGACTGATGCTTGCATTAAAATGGTATGGAATTGGTCCTGACGACGAAGTCATTATTCCAGCTTACACTTATGCAGCAACTGCTTTAGCTGTTATTCACGTTGGAGCAACACCTGTTATGGTGGATGTTAATGCAGACTTTAATATCTCTATTTCAGCTATAGAAAAAGCTATTACAGATAAAACAAAAGCTATAATGCCAGTTGATATTGCAGGCTGGCCTTGCGATTATGATGAAATTCAAGAACTTGTTGAAAAGAAAAAAGGGCTTTTTAAAGCCAATTCAGAAAATCAACTGAAACTGAATAGAATTGTTACTATTGCCGATGCTGCTCATGCCATTGGAGCCAAATATAAAAACCGGTATGTTGGACTAACATCTGATATTACAGTATTTTCATTTCACGCAGTAAAAAACATTACAACTGCTGAAGGTGGTGCTGTTTGCTTAAACCTTCCAGAACCATTTAGTAACCAAGAAGAATATAATTACTTAAGATGCTTTGCCTTAAATGGTCAGACCAAAGATGCGTTTACCAAATCTAAAGCTGGTGGTTGGAAATATGATATTATTTATCCAGGAATGAAAATAAATATGCCTGATGTACTTGCTGCTATTGGTGTGGCACAACTTCCAGAATATTTTTCGCATATTCTAGAAAAACGAGAAGTTATATACACGTATTATCAAGATTATTTTAAAAACAAGTCTTGGGCAATAATTCCACCCTATAAAAGTGAAGACAAACTGTCATCTTGCCATTTATACGCCTTGAGGATTAAAGATGTTACTGAAGTACAACGGGATGCTATTATGGATCTAATTTCAAAAGAAGGTGTTGCAGTAAACGTTCATTTTCAGCCGTTACCACTTCTAACACTTTTTAAAAACATGGGATATAATATTGCTGATTACCCAATGGCTTATGCTAATTTTAAATCAGAAATATCACTGCCTATTTACCCTCAACTAACTAAAAGCGAGTTAGAATATATTGTTAAAACAGTTGAAAAAGCAGTAGAAACTTACTTATGTTAAAACGCCTTTTTGATATCGTTTTTTCTTTACTAGGTTTAATTTTATTGTTACCTTTACTAATAGTAATTGCTCTAATTTTAACGCTAGAATCCAAAGGCCCTGTTTTTTACAAACAAGTACGTGTAGGAAAAGGAAATACAGATTTTAATATATTTAAATTCAGAACCATGTTTATAGGTTCAGATAAAAAAGGTTTATTAACTGTTGGAGATAGAGATCCAAGAGTTACACATACAGGTTTTTTTTTAAGAAAATATAAACTTGATGAACTCCCTCAATTAATTAATGTTCTTTTAGGAAGCATGAGTTTTGTTGGACCTAGACCAGAAGTGAGACATTATGTAAACTATTATTCGGCTGATGATATGCAAATTTTATCTATAAAGCCAGGTATTACAGACTATGCCTCAATTGTTTTTAGAGATGAAGCAGAATTATTAAAAACTGCTAAAAACCCTGAAGACTTATACATAAACACCATTTTACCTCAAAAAATAGCACTCAATAAAAAGTATATTAATACAGCAAACCTATTAGTAGACTTTAAAATTATTATTAAAACCATTCAAACTATTTTGGTTTAATGAAAACAGAAAACGGCTATTTATTAATTTCTTTAGATTTTGAACTCTTTTGGGGTTTATTTGACGTGAAAACAAAATCAGATTATAAAAAAAATCTGTTAAATGTTCGTAAAGTTATTCCGCGTCTAGTTGCTTTAGCAGGTGACTATCAAATTACTTTAACTTTTGCAACTGTCGGCTTACTATTTGCTAAAAACAAAAATAGTTTGAATGGTTTTAAT
>DIAL01000020.1:5818-8438 GCA_002414705.1 Flavobacteriaceae bacterium UBA5079 | reverse complement strand
TTCAATAGCGGTATTAATATCTTCTAACGGCTTACCTATTCTGGTAATCCCTTTATTTATTAAACGCGAAACAGGTGTATTGACTTGTGCGCACAAAATTTGTGCTGCTTCAATTTTTCCGTTACTAACATGATCCTTAATTTGATTCATGAAATTGCTATCTATTTGCGATGCCGCTTTGATGGCGAATAAACGCTCAAAATAAATGTAGCAAGCTACTATAAGAAGCAAAAAAAGTATGGCAATTATTATCTGACCAGCTGCACCACCACTGCTTATTAACTCTATAATGGATAGCGTTTTTTCAACTGATTCGCCATCGGTAAGTATTTCAGTTCCTTCTTGAGAGTTCTGAATGATTGTATTTATCATAAGATTTGTGACTATTATACTGTTAACGTAATAAGTTGTACAAAATTATATTAGAAAATGGTTCTAGTAAACATAAAGGCTACAGCACCTACTAAAAAGCCTATCAAGGCTAACCAACCAATTTTTTTAAGGTACCAGAAAAAATCTATTTTCTCCATTCCCATGGCAACAACACCTGCCGCAGAACCTATTATTAACATACTTCCACCTGTTCCTGCTGCATAAGCAATAAAGTGCCAAAGCTCATTATCAATTGGTTCAGAAAACATACCTAAACTAGCAGCAACCAGTGGCACGTTATCTATAACTGCCGATCCAACACCCATTAATAACACCACTAAATCTGAAACACCTGCATGATGTAACTCCGTACCTAACATAGGCATACTGTCTTGTAATGTTGAAGCAAAACCAAACAATATCCCCAAAGATTCTAAAGCGGCAACCGCCATTAAAATCCCTAAAAAGAATAAGATACTAGGTAACTCAATTTTTGACAAAGATTTATGAACAGGACTGTGGTGACCTTGGTGATCAGCATCTTCGTCTGCATCAAAAGACATAGCAAATTTTCTATTACTATATATTTCTGCAAAAACAGCAACAACTCCTAAAGCTAACATCATCCCTACATAAGGTGGTAAATGTGTAACTGTTTTAAAAACTGGTACGGATACAATACCTGCCAAACCTAAATACAACATGATAGCACTATACTTGCTCTTCGGCTTATCGTCTTCAGTTTCAGGGTTATCAATTTTCCCTTTAAATGCAGGCAAATAGGATGCAATAAAGGTTGGAACTAGCATACATAGCAACGATGGTATGAATAAATAAACAAATAAATGACCTGTTGTTACTTTTTTACCGATCCATAGCATCGTTGTGGTAACATCGCCAATTGGAGACCATGCTCCACCAGCGTTAGCAGCAATAATGATTAAACCTGCGTACCAAATTCTAACATCACGATCATGAATTAGTTTTTGAAGTATGGAAATTAAAACAATAGTAGCCGTTAAATTATCAATCATAGCCGATAAGAAAAATGCTAGAAATGCAAATATCCACAAAATACGACTTTTACTTTTTGTTTTTACAAAGTTTTTAATGGTTGCAAAACCATCAAAATAATCGATTATTTCAACAATAGTCATAGCACCTAAAAGGAATACTAATATTTCGGCTGTTTTACCTAAATGATGCAACAGTGTTTCTTCCATGAGATGCATTTTTTCATCATGTCCTAAAAGCCCAAAATTATCTAACAAAGTATGTTTTGCCGAATCAAACCACTGCGGAAACGTGTCGATGCTTAAAGCAATTAAAGCCCAACAAACAGCCATCATGACTAGAGCTGGGATAAGTTTATCTATTTTTAAATTGTGTTCTAGTGTAATAGCTAAATAACCTAAAACGAATACGATAATTATAATTGATTCCATAAATTCTATATATTAAACTAATTGCCCTAATGCGATTTCAAAGGCGGTTTTACTTATTTCTTTTTTCGAATTATTTTCGTTGTAAACATTTTGTAAGGCTTTTTTTATGGTGTTAGATGTATCTTGAAAAATAGCTTCATCCGTCATTTGAACACGTCGTTCCATAAAATACGCGAAAACACGTGCCATTCCACAGTTTGAAATAAAATCTGGTATTAAACTAACACGTTCATCTGTATGTTCCATAATAGAGCCGAAGAAAATTTCTTTATCTGCAAACGGTACATTTGCACCACAAGAAATAACTTCTAAACCACTATTTATCATGGTATCAATTTGTTGTTGAGTTATTAATCGTGAAGCGGCACATGGTAAGAATATTTCAGTTTCTAAAGCCCAAACCTTTTCATTCATTTCATTAAAAGGGATTAGATTATCACCACCAAGAGTGTTTCCAGATTTAATCAAGAATAAGTTGGTTATTTCTTCAAAAGAAAAACCTTCTGCATTAATTAAGCCTCCAGCAATGTCAATAATTCCAACAACTTTTGCGCCCATTTTAGAAATATAAAATGCTGCTGCTGCCCCTACATTTCCAAATCCTTGAACTACGACACGCTTACCTTCTACAGAACCACCAAAAATATCATAATAATGCTTAACCGCTTCTGCAACACCAAAACCTGTAATCATATCGGCTACAGTATATTTACGAGCTACACTTGGTGAATAATTAGGGTTTTCAATTACTTTTACTACACCTTGACGCAGTTGTCCAATCCGGTTAATTTTATCGGCTTGAG
>DIAL01000020.1:3006-5704 GCA_002414705.1 Flavobacteriaceae bacterium UBA5079 | reverse complement strand
GTTGGTCTGAAATGACCTTCAAAAACACCTTCTTGTGGGTGCCATACACCACTTTCTTCTGTAATTGGAATAACTTCATGGATTTCATCTACGTTTAAATCGCCTCCTGTACCATAATAACTTTTCAGTAATGGTGATACGGCTTTATACCATCGTTCCAAAACGCCTTTTTTTCTTGGGTCTTTAGGATCAAAATTAATTCCTGATTTGGCACCTCCAATGGCTGGACCTGAGACGGTAAACTTAACCTCCATGGTTTTGGCTAAAGAGAGTACTTCATTCATATCCAAACCTTTTCGCATACGAGTACCTCCTCCAGCAGCACCTCCTCGTAATGAGTTAATTACTGTCCAGCCTTCTGCTTCTGTTTCGGGATCTTTCCAATTGAATATAATTTCTGGTTCTTTATTCTCATACTTTTGAAGTAATTCTTTCATTTATTGAAGTTATTTTAATGGTCAGATTAAATTTGTGTCAGAACAAATATAAAAAACTATAAAGCGCTAAATATTAATTTTACAATAATTTTAAGGTAGAAAAGTTATTCCAGAGCTATGATCCATTTTTGCGCCAGTAACGCTTGCCAAACAATTTATTTCATTTCTATACTTCAAAACACCTAACAAACTGAATATCAAAGCTTCCTTGAACTCTATTAATTCAGGATTCGGAATAATGATTTCTGCTAATGTTTGTTTTTTTATTTCCTTTATTAAAAACAAGTTATATACGCCTCCACCTGTAACTAATACGTTTCCGCTAGGTAATTGACGTCCTATCTGTATTGAAATATGGGCTATAAAAGTTCTTAAAATATCTGCGACAGATAATTGATAAGAATTTATACATGGTAAAATATACTTATCGACCCATTCTAAACCCAAAGATTTTGGATATGTTTCAGAATAAAACTCCAGTGTATTTAACTGATTTAAAAGATCATTATTTATATGTCCCGATGCTGCAACATTTCCAGCATCATCATAATCCATTCCTAAAGAAGCTACATAATAGTTTAAAACTATATTAACAGGACAAATATCAAAGGCTATTCGCCTACCATCAATTTCCGATGACATATTAGCAAAACCGCCAAGATTTAAACAAAAATCATATTCTGAAAACAATAATTTATCACCAATAGGAACCAAAGGAGCACCTTGTCCTCCTAGCAAAACATCTTGAATCCTAAAATCGCAAATTACGGTATGTTTCGTCAGATTGGATAATTCTTGTTTATTCCCTATTTGTACTGTAATACCATTTTCAGGTTGGTGTAAAGCTGTATGGCCATGGGAACTAATAAAATCTACGTCTGAAATCTGATTTTTTTCTAAAAACTCATTAATTACAGAAGCAAGATAAAATGTATAGTCCAAGTTAACTTGCTCTAAATTATTTTTTGAAAGCTCTACGAGGTTCTTAAGTTTTATTAACCAAATATTTGAGTAAGCAATGGTTTCACATTTCAGAAAACGATAATGCCATTTTCCGTTAAAAGTAAAATTAATATACGCTAAATCTACACCATCCAATGATGTTCCAGACATAACACCCAATACATAATAAGAAGATTTTATCATATTATGTAAAAATACTAATCATAATTGAAAAAATGCGCTTAAAGCCTTATCTTTGCAATCATTTTTTATCAATTCAACAATAATACATTATTATGGATTTTAATCTTACCGAAGAACATATCATGATTCGCGACGCAGCGCGCGATTTTGCTCAAACAGAATTACTACCAGGCGTTATAGAACGTGATAACAAACAAGAATTCCCGCAAGATCTAGTTAGGAAAATGGGAGATCTAGGATTTATGGGAATCATGGTAGATCCTAAATATGGCGGAAGTGGAATGGATGCTATTTCGTATGTCTTAATCATGGAAGAGCTTTCTAAAATTGATGCATCTGCTTCAGTTATTGTGTCAGTAAATAATTCATTAGTTTGCTATGGGCTTGAAGCGTATGGTAATGAAGATCAAAAACAGAAATACTTAACAAAGTTAGCTACAGGTGAATTTGTTGGTGCTTTTTGTTTAAGTGAACCAGAAGCTGGTAGTGATGCGACTTCGCAAAAAACAACAGCTATTGAAATGGATGATCACTATGTAATAAACGGTACTAAAAACTGGATTACAAGTGGTGGTAGAGCAGATGTTTATTTGGTAATTGCTCAAACTGACAAAGATAAAGGACATCATGGAATTAACGCCTTTATCGTTGAAAAAGGGACACCAGGTTTTGATGTGGGTCCAAAAGAAGATAAACTAGGAATTCGTGGAAGTGATACACATACATTACAATTTAATGATGTAAAAGTGCCTAAAGAAAATAGAATAGGTGCAGATGGTTTCGGATTTAAATTTGCCATGAAAACGCTTTCTGGAGGTCGTATTGGTATTGCTGCTCAAGCTTTAGGAATTGCATCTGGCGCATATGAATTAGCCTTAAAATACAGTAAAGAGCGTAAAGCATTTGGCACTGAAATTTGTAATCATCAGGCTATTGCTTTTAAAATTGCTGATATGTATACAGAAATTGAAGC
The DNA here is from genome assembly GCA_002414705.1 of Flavobacteriaceae bacterium UBA5079. Taxonomy (GTDB): domain Bacteria; phylum Bacteroidota; class Bacteroidia; order Flavobacteriales; family Flavobacteriaceae; genus Algorimicrobium. Next base: position 3,148 of record DIAL01000020.1, on the reverse strand, counting down.
TGCTCGTATGTTAGTTATGAAAGCTGCTTGGGATAAAGATCAAGGTAATAATTATGATATGTCTAGTGCAATGGCAAAACTGTATGCTTCTCAAGTTGCCATGACACATACTGTTGAAGCTGTACAAATACATGGAGGAAAT
>DIAL01000020.1:1999-2919 GCA_002414705.1 Flavobacteriaceae bacterium UBA5079 | reverse complement strand
ACTGTTGAAGCTGAACAAATACATGGAGGAAATGGTTTTGTTAAAGAATACCATGTAGAGCGTTTAATGCGTGATGCTAAAATTACACAGATTTACGAAGGAACTTCAGAAATTCAAAAAATAGTTATTTCTAGAGGCGTGTTAAGAGATTAAATCTTCATAATATAAATTTAAGAATCCCATTGAGTCATGATCAGTGGGATTTTTTATTTAAGCGTTTCCAATACTAAACGAATTTCTCCGTAAGTATACTTTTCATCAAGTTGATGTTTTAAATCTGATAGATTTTCAAACGTATACTTCGGGATCAATTTTTGTAATTCTGTATAGTGTTTATCAGACATTAAATCGGTCACTTTAATGTCACCAGAAGGAATTAATGCTGCTAAATGTCCGAAAACAGTGTTCTCATTCAACTCGCGCAAATCGGCAATTTCAGCTATCGTTTTACCAGATTTAAATAAATTGAAAGATTGAAGTTTAGTATCTACTTTTTTTACAATATCTTTTTTTGATTTAAAAATTTCATCTTTTTCTTCAAAATCAATATCGTTTTCATCACAGAATTCAGAAATTACCTTCAAAATAGCAGAACCATATTTTTCAACACGAACTTTTCCCATTCCATCTATTTCCAATAATTCTTTTTGGGAAGTAGGTAAAGTTTCACACATAGCATAAAGCGCCTTTTGCGTGAATATTTGGTAATGGATTAAATCGTTTTCTTGGGCAATTTCATTTCTTAACACTCTTAAAAGCTCAAAAAGTTCTACATTTGTAGTCCCATCAATAATCGTTTTTTTAAGTTTCTTGGGCTTTTCTTTCGCAAGAAAAACAGCTTTAGCTCGTAATTCTAAAAACAAACGCGTTTTGAATCCATCTGATAATTCTTTAAAGTAAAGTGTTTTTGTTTCTAATAA
>DIAL01000020.1:1227-1887 GCA_002414705.1 Flavobacteriaceae bacterium UBA5079 | reverse complement strand
TCTTCAATTACATCAGCATTCTTAAGTATATCTTTTTCTAATGCCTGATTGTCGGTTGTAAAATTGAACGTTTTAAATGATGTATTAATTATAGTATCAAATTCATTTTTAAAATATGAAAGAGCTTTAATAAATCGATCCTGAATTACATGACTGTTTTCTGGCATGGTTTCATCATCTGAAAGCACACGTAATTGATTATTAAAACTATTACCTATTTTTAGAAGATTAGTTACAGAATGTTTAATGGCAATTAGAGGATCTTCTATTTTTCCTTCAATACTGGCTCTATTTTTATAAAAAATATCCAAAATGCGATTTACAGGATATAGAAACTCATAAAAATTAAATACTTCAGCAATAAGATCTAATTGGAAAACCTTCTGCGATTTTTTTAGAACAGAAACATCTGGCTGATTTTTGCTAGCTGTTTCATTGAAAGAAATAACATGACTATCACTAATAATTTGATTGGAAGTGATTTTACTTTTAAGGACTAAACCCTCTAGTGACTTACAACGGCTCAAAGCAACATAAGTTTGACCATGTGCAAATGCTCCCTGTGCATCAATTATAGCTTTTTCAAAGGTTAAACCTTGACTTTTATGAATAGTAATTGACCATGCTAAACGTAATGGCATTTGTGTATAGCTCCCTATT
>DIAL01000020.1:0-1122 GCA_002414705.1 Flavobacteriaceae bacterium UBA5079 | reverse complement strand
AGGAATCTGATTAAAAGAGCCAATCTTTTCTTCCGTAATTGCTTTCGTTACTTGATTAACATTATAATTAATATTGTCCCAAACCTCGGGTGTAGTAACTATATCAAAATTATCATCAGGACAACGTACTATGACTTCATCTTTATTTAACTGGATAACTTTACCAATTTTACCATTAAAATAGCGTTTATCTTGGGAACTGTCATTTTTAATAAACATAACTTGTGCTCCAACCTTTAATACTAACTCTTCTTTATTTGGATAGGCATGTTCTGGAAAGTTACCTGTTATTTCAGCTACATAATTTTTAGAAATAGAATCCAAAGTGTCTAATTCAAATTGATTGGTTTGTTCTGCCCTTCTATTATGTGTTGTTAATTGAATGTATCCTTCATCAGGATTAGGATTGAAGTCTGGTTTATAACGTTTATTCAGAATAATTTCAGCTTCTTTAGAAAGCCTGTTATTCCTAATTTCATTTAAGATATTAATGAATTCCGGATTTTCTTGTCTGTATATATGCCGTAACTCTATAGTAATTGGCAAACATTGCTGATAAGCATGACTACTAAAAAAAAAACCGTTATTATAATATTTTTTAAGTAACGACCATTCATGATCCTTAACTACTGGTGATAATTGCTGCAAATCACCAATCATTAATAATTGTACACCTCCAAATATTTTATTTTTATTCCGAAAGCGTCTTAATGTCTTATCAATAGCATCCAATAAATCTGCACGAACCATGCTAATTTCATCAATAACCAATAAATCCATAGATTTAATAATATTGATTTTAGTTTTACTAAACTTTCTATTGAATCCTTGGGAAGCATTATTATCTGCATCTGGTAATATAGGTCCAAAAGGTAATTGAAAAAAGGAGTGAATTGTGACACCTTTAGCATTTATAGCAGCAACACCTGTAGGTGCAACAACAACTGTTCGTTTAAGTGATTCTTTTTTTAATTTATGAAGAAATGTTGTTTTTCCGGTACCTGCCTTTCCAGTTAAGAAAATAGTTCTATCAGTTTCATTAACAAATTGCCAAGCTAGATCAATTTCAGAGTTTTTAATCACAGAAAACAGTTTAAATTCATGTAAATATACGAAGTCTAG
>DIAL01000023.1 GCA_002414705.1 Flavobacteriaceae bacterium UBA5079 | reverse complement strand
AAGTGAGAATTCTTGTTTAACGGTTTTCTGTACTGTAGTTAGATTAGGGTAAATTAATTGAAGATTTTGCGTCAAAAGTCATGAGAAAATTACAAGAAACTTCAAAAATAGCAAGAACATAAGGGCCGCTAAGTGCGCGTTAGAGACATTAGCATTAAACTCTTTTGCGATATATTTTTTAATGAAATGATAAAGTAAATTAGAGTGGTTAATTGTAGATTGACCATTTTAAAATAATAGACTTGTAATTAATAGCTAACACTTTAATTGATTGATACCTTGTTAAGATCGATGGCAAAATAAAACAAATTAACTGAACAGCCTTTTTAAATATATTTATTCTTAATAACCGATAGAATCTAATCTTTTAATAAAAATAGATAACGAACCTAGATCCAATGGAAATTGTATTAGAATGGAAAAAAACTCTAACTGTTTAATTATAAATCAAATAATCGAATGTTTTACACAAGACAGTTTACCTCGTATGGCACTATTAGATGGCGGCTGGGGAATAGGGAAAACTCACTTTGTAAAAAACGAACTCAAAGTAAAAATAGAAAAGGAACTAAAAGGACAAGTACATTACTTATCTTTATTTGGTATATCCAAAACAGAAGAATTTAAAGAGTTGCTGTTATCTAAATACTATTTCAGTTCGGATGACACCCAAAGTACACTTGAAGCAATTTTCAGTACTTCCAGCGAAATTTTATCAAAAATAGATCCAGAAAAAGGAGGTGTTTTATCAGCTATTAGTAGTGGGCTCTCAGGTGTAGCTAAAAAGAAAATGGAGTCATCGATTAAAGATATTTGCTTTCTAATCGATGATGTTGAAAGGGTGGACTATTTGTTACTTAAAAATATGTTAGGCGAGTCACATGTTTTAACAGAGAACAATCAGAATGTTAGCTTTTTATTTATAGGTAACAACTCGAAATCTAATTTTTTAAATGATGATTCTGAAAAACTATTTTCTGAAATAATTGAATTCACTCAAAATGCATCTTCATATATTAAGACTCTACTGTGCAGTGATTTTCAATCGGATGACAGAATACACACTACTATTATAAATATAAATGCGGAATTAGATGTAAATAATTTAAGGTTAATACAGCGCTCACTAGTACTACTTAATAAACTTTGGAGTAAGTTTAAATCGAATAAAAAACCAGAAATCAATGGATTAGTGTTCATCAAATCAGTTTACTCCGTTTCTACTGCTATTATTTTGGCTCGTTATCAGTTAAATACAAATTACTCTGATTTCGAAGAGTTGAAAAACTATCATTTTGAAAATGATTTATTGTCATTCAAAGTAAATGATAAATTAGCTAATGACAACAATAAAGATCTTTCTGAAAAACCCGATTTAAGTCGTATAAATATATCTAAAGCATTGAACAAAAATATCGATGTTAACTTCGTCAAATATTGTTATGGTTTCCATATTGAAAGTCCTCATATTAAAGCTTCAATTAATAAACTAATCCCAAGTTTATCAGATGATTTAGACACCTTTTACTATCAATTACATGAGAGTACAGAGCATTTTGATTGTTATATAATTAAGTTAAAAGAATACCTTATAGATAAAAAAGAACCTGATATTATTTCCTGGTTTTATTATGCAGGACATTACATCAACTTTGTTGAATCTAAATTTATTACTGATGAGCTAAGTGTAAAAAATAAGAATACAGAAAATTATTTAATCGAGTTAGCTAGTTCTAAAGTTTTTACAAAAAATTACGTTGATGTATTTATTACTCAACGCATGGCTGATATCAAGAAAAACAATAAGTTATATGTTAAATATTTAGAATGTGAAAAGAAAGCAGAGCAGCGCCTGACTAGTGAAAAATTGCAAAAACTAATCACTAAAGCAAAAGATAAATGGGATTTTGAGTTAGATTCTGAATTTTATAAATATTATTCTAATGAACCGATTGTTGCGAAATTATTACCTTCTCTTAAAATTAGTTTAAAAAGTAATTGGAAGGTTAACGATATTGAGCTTTTTACAGACTTCCTTAAAGTCAGATACCCCGTAAATGTTCAAGGTAGCAATAAAGATCAATTACAAATAGATATTGATAGCTTAGATGAGCTCTACCAATGGTTAACGACTGAATTTAAAGATGTTGATGCTAGTCAAAAAACAGGTCTAATTAATTTATTATCCAAGCAATTAACTGAGATATGTACTAACTATAAATGCTAAATGTTATTTTACTTAGCTATTACACAAGATGTGTTACGGGGCTTTTGCCTTGCCGTAACAATAAAAAAACTAACCTGAACCTGTTTTTAGTCGGTTATAGCTAATGACCCTTTTGTGGCAAAAGCGATGATTCCAATAATCTAGTTGAGTTGGAATCGATGGAGTGTATTTTGATCATTAAAAATATAAATCAAGTTTTAACAAAACATGTTTTGCACGTTAAAATATTAAAAGAAGGAGGGATTAAGTATAAAATTTGTCCTGACTGTAAATGTAAACTCATGCTTGAACTGTTTGATAAACATATGGAATTACAACACCAAAAAATCATAACAAAAAAGAAAAAAACACAAATTAAACGAGCGATTATAAAGTGTCCTAGATGTAAGTGTAACGTAACAAGTAAAAATTTAAAAAAACATCTCAAGCGTATTCATGGTGAAGTTCAAGTTAAGAAGAAACCAATTATTAGAGATAAATTAACTGTTCAAGATGCCGTAGAGCTTAAAAAAATTATTTCCGATAAATATTTTTATAAAAATAAAGAAATAAATCTTTATCTTAATAAAAATCCAATTAAAGAATCATATGGTAAATTTGGGGTTCCTCAAGACAAGTATCGTTGGGGTTGCTTTGGGGGAGCAGCTATGGAGTTTGATGCATGGAGTAAAAACGATAATAAGCAGTGACATGCCTAAAGGACACAACAGTTGGCTTTTGTTCATTCGCCGCTAATTTTAACCAAAAACTTTCCTCTGAACGAGGTATTATCGATACAAAATCTAATCCGAATCAACTTGAAAGATCCAATGTCTAATGTCTTCAATGTGGCATTAGTGGTCATACAGGAGGTTTA
>DIAL01000135.1:4580-9352 GCA_002414705.1 Flavobacteriaceae bacterium UBA5079 | reverse complement strand
AGTTAAGGGTTTGCCTTTTATGGCCTCTTTTAGCTTTCTTGCTGTTGTAGATTGGTTCCTTCTTTCAAGGTCTGCAATCTCGCCTTTTGCATCTGCAACCTTTTGAGATATGTAAGCGTTTAGCCTTGTAGAATTACTGTGATTCTTCTTTACTTTTTGCTTATCTTCATCCCACTCATTAGGCTTTAATTTTAGGCTTAAAGAAATGAATTTAGTTTTACGGTCTTTGATAACTCTTAAATAAAGAGGTGCTTCGCCTGCTTTATCTACTTTGTTATTTCTTAAAATTAGTTTTATTGAAGACATAAAGTACTGGTTATAAAGGTGTGCAAAGCGATGCAACCTGATACGAAGGTACAACAATAGGTACAACAAAACAAGCATTTTAGCGCATTTTGTAGCATTATATTACTTTGTCAAAAACTTGTGAAGTACTGTATATAGAGGGTTTTAATGAAATTCAAAGTAATAGGGTGAAGTATCTATATAACACCTGGTAATATAACTTTATCTGCAGCCAAAATAGTTTCAACATCCTGACTTAAAACAGCCGTTATTCCTAATCGTTCAAAAGCAAATTGAATACTTTTAATATTCCCAACGCCATAATCTATAATAATTACGTTCATTATAACAAACCTTTTGTTGTTGGTAAAATCATTTTGGTAACATCGCGCTTTACTGCCATTTTTATTGCTTTAGCAAAGGCTTTAAAAATAGCCTCAATTTTATGGTGTTCATTAGTTCCTTCAGCTTTAATATTAAGATTACATTTTGCACCATCTGTAAAGGATTTAAAAAAGTGCATAAACATTTCTGTTGGCATTTTACCAATCATTTCTCGTTTAAAATCAGCGTCCCAAACAAGCCAATTTCTACCGCCAAAATCAATAGCTACTTGTGCTAAACAATCGTCCATTGGAATACAGAAACCATAGCGTTCTATGCCTAGTTTACTACCTAAAACTGTATTAAATAGTTCACCCATAGCAATAGCTGTATCTTCAATGGTGTGGTGTTCATCCACTTCTAAATCGCCTTTCACTTGGATGTTTAAATCCAATTGCCCATGTCTAGCAATCTGCTCTAACATGTGATCAAAAAACGCAATTCCTGTTTGTATGTTACTGATTCCAGTACCATCTAAATTTAAATCAATTTTAATTGCCGTTTCATTGGTGTTCCGTTCTATAGAACCCGAACGTTCTTTTGCTTTTAATAAGTTATAAATGGCTTCCCAACTATCTGTTTCTAGCGCAATAAATGGTTGTAATGCTTCCGCCTGAAGTGAAATTTCATTAGACCCTAAATTAGCTTGACCATTAATAAGTATCCCTTTGGAATTAAGGTTTTTAGCCAATTCCATATCGGTTAAACGATCTCCAATTACATACGAATTTTCCAAATCATAGGCTTCCGAAAAATAGTTAGTAAGCAATCCAGTATTGGGTTTACGCGTTGGCGCATTATCCTTGGCAAACGTTCTATCAATATATTCAGCTTTAAAAATGATACCTTCATTTTTAAATGTTTCCATAATTAAATTATGAACAGGCCAAAACGTGTTTTCAGGAAAAACAGCTGTTCCTAGTCCATCTTGATTGGTTATTAGCACCAATTCAAAATCTAATTCTTTGGCAATTCTACTTAAATATTGAAATACCTGTGGATAAAATTCCAATTTTTCAAAACCATCAATTTGTTCATCTTGTGGCTCCTTTATTAGAGTGCCATCGCGATCTATAAATAAGACTTTTTTCATTTTAGAAAGTTTAAAACGGTTATTAATTTAGTGTTTTCATCAGGCGTTCCAATGGTAAAACGCAAACAATTATCGCATAATGGTTCTTTACTTCTATTGCGAACAACAATCTCCTTCTCAATTAATTGTTGGTAACGTCTATTGGCATCATCAACTTGAACTAGAATAAAATTAGCATCACTTGGAAAACATTTAGTAATAAAATTCATTTTTTTAAAAGCTGAAAGTACTCGGATACGTTCATTTTTTATCAATTGAATTTGATTGGTAATAACCTCCAAATTTTCTAATTTATTTAAAGCCTTTTGTTGTGTTAGCTGATTGACGTTATATGGTGGTTTAATACTATTTAGAACCTGTATGATTTCCGGTGAAGCCATTCCTATTCCTAAACGAATTCCTGCCAAACCGTAGGCTTTTGAAAGCGTTTGTATCACAATAAGATTTGGGAATTCAGCTAACCTACTACGCCAACTTTCAGATTCTGAAAAATCTATATAAGCTTCATCAATGACTACGATACCTTTGAATTTTTGAAGTAATTCTTCAACAGATTTTGCCTCAAAACTATTAGCTGTTGGATTGTTTGGTGAACACAAAAATAGTATTTTACTGTGAGAATTTACAGCATCTAAAATATCAGTAACGTTCGGTTGAAAATCTGAAGTTAACGGAATTTTAATAGCCTCAATATTATTTAAATCTGCCAAAACCTCATACATTCCGTATGTTGGCGGCAACAATATAACGTTATCTTTACCAGGCTCACAAAAAGTTCTAAATATTAAATCTAAAACTTCATCACTTCCGTTCCCTAATAATAACTGATTCAGATTACACCCTTTTATACTAGACAATTGTAATTTTAACGCCAATTGTTGTGGGTCTGGGTAGCGATTTAAACCTGTTTCAAAAGGGTTTTCATTTGCGTCTAAAAACGTCATGCTTTTTTTAAAATCCTTAAATTCATCTCTAGCAGACGCATACGGTTTTAACTTGAGAATATTGGGTCTAATTAGTTTTTGAATATTCATGATTGTAAATCTTTTAAACGTATAGAAACGGCATTCTTGTGCGCTTGTAACCCTTCTGCTTCTGCCATAATTTCAATTGCACTTCCAATATTTAACAAACCCGTTTCTGTAATTTTCTGAAACGTAATTGCCTTACTAAAACTATCTAAATTTACACCAGAATAGGATTTACTAAAACCGTTTGTTGGTAAGGTGTGATTAGTTCCAGAGGCATAATCTCCAGCACTTTCTGGTGTATAATTACCAATAAAAACAGATCCAGCATTTTGAATGCCTTCAGTAAAGAATATATCGTTTTCCGTACAGACTATAAAATGTTCTGGAGCATAGGCATTAATAAAACGCAACGCTTCTTGATAATTAGAGACTAAAATTGCTTTAGAATTAGCTATTGCTTTTTTAGCTATAGATTTTCGTGGTAATTGTGCCATTTGTATCGTAATTTCTTTCATAACTTCATTAATCAGTTTTTTAGAAGTTGAGACTAAAATCACTTGACTATCTGAACCATGTTCAGCTTGGCTTAACAAATCTGCTGCCACATATTTTGGAACTGCTGTATCATCTGCAACTACCAATAACTCACTTGGTCCTGCAGGCATATCTATTGCTACACCAAATTTAGTTGCTAATTGTTTGGCTACAGTTACAAACTGATTTCCTGGTCCGTAAATTTTATATACAGGATTTATTGTTTCGGTACCAAATGTCATGGCAGCAATAGCTTGAATACCACCTACTTTAAAAATTTTAGTCACACCACATAAATCGGCAGTATACAGAATTTCATCAGCTATTTTTCCAGATTTATTAGGAGGTGAACACAAAATAATTTCTTCACATCCTGCAATTTTAGCAGGAACAGCCAGCATTAAAACTGTTGAAAATAAAGGCGCTGTTCCACCAGGAATATATAAACCTATTTTTTGAATGGCTCGTTTTTCTTGCCAACATAAAACACCTGTTTTGGTTTCAATTTCAATTTTTTGTGTTTTTTGCGCTTCGTGAAATCGATTAATATTTTTTTTGGCTAATAAAATAGCTTCTTTAAGTTTTGAGCTAACATTATTTTGGGCAGTCTTTATTTCTTCAGAAGAAACCAGCATGCTATTTAATTTTACACCATCAAAAACATCGGTATATTTTAAAACTGCTGTATCACCATGCTGCTGAATATCTTTAAAGATTTCGGTTACTGTTGTTTCAATATCATCAACAGTTGCTGTTGGACGTTCTAATAAATTTAACCAAACGTCATTTTGTGGGTTTTCTACTAGTTTCATAATACCATATTTTCAATTGGACAAACGAGAATTCCTTCTGCTCCTGCTATTTTTAATTCATCTATTATTTCCCAAAAATCATTTTTATCAATAACAGAATGTAAGGAACTCCAACCTGATTCTGCTAAAGGCAAAACGGTTGGACTTTTAACACCTGGTAAAATTTGAATAATCTTGTCCAGCTTATCATTTGGTGCATTTAATAAAACATAACGGGATTTTCTAGCTTTTAAGACAGACTGTAAACGAAATTGCAGTTTATCTAAAATAGCTTGTTCTTCCATACCAATTTTTGGAGAAATAGCAAGAACGGCTTCCGATTGAAGCAACACTTCAACCTCCTGCAAGTTATTTTTAAATAGCGTGCTTCCACTAGAAACAATATCCACAATAGCATCCGCTAACCCTATATTAGGTGCAATTTCAACAGAACCGTTAATAATGTGAAGTTGCGCTTCTAAATTATTTTCTTTCAAAAAGGCATTCACAGTATTTGGGTATGAAGTAGCAATACGTTTGCCATTTAACGATTGAATTCCAAAATATGTTTCAGATTTTGGAACAGCTAAAGAAACACGACAGGATGAAAATCCTAACTTTTCAACAATTGAAATACTATTTCCTTTTTCAATTAGTACATTTTCGCCAATAATAGCAGCATCTACTACTCCATCTAAAAGGTATTGTGGAATA
>DIAL01000135.1:4085-4485 GCA_002414705.1 Flavobacteriaceae bacterium UBA5079 | reverse complement strand
ATTGTGGAATATCTCCATTACGAAGGTAGAACACTTCTAAAGGGAAATTTTTGGCGGAAACTTTTAATTGATCACGACCATTATCAATTGAAATACCGACTTCTTTTAGTATTTTCATGGAGTCGTCATGTAAACGACCCGATTTTTGAACAGCAATTTTTAATTTTCTCATAACATTTCTCACATTCGTGAGCTTCATTTTTAGTTAAACTTGAATGATGTTTGAGTAAATCTAAACGCGTTAAAATCCGAATGAATGGAAAAGCAAAACCCGCTTGAGATACTCAAACGGGTTTTTTAATATGTTGATTTTATTCAATACATTTTCATCCTGCTTGAGTGCACGTATGAAAATGATGATGATGTAACTGAATAAAACTCATGTCTTTTTTTTGTCTGC
>DIAL01000135.1:553-3980 GCA_002414705.1 Flavobacteriaceae bacterium UBA5079 | reverse complement strand
TTTTTTGTCTGCACAAAGATTGTTAAAATAAATTGATTATTCCTAACAAATTTTGCTGTAATTTTTAATCCTATTATTGGTTACCTAAAATAATTGGTAATCCTGATTCTCCTGAACCTATTATAATAGTCTTGCTATTAGGTGATTCTGAAAGTTTAACCGTTGCTTCAATACCTTTGTCACGAAGAATTTGATCGTTTAAAGAGGCACTTAAAATTCGGTTAGCATCTGCTTTACCTTGTGCTTCAATAATTACTTTTTCAGCTTCTTTAGCAGCTGTAACTAACCTAAATTCATATTCTAAAGACTCTTGTTCTTGCTTTAGTTTACGCTCAATGGCATCCTTAATAGTTGGAGGTAATGTTACATCTCGAACTAATACCTCATTTAATTGAATGTATTGATCCTTGACAATTTTTTGCGTTTCTTCAAAAATTTCTTGTTGAATAGCATCACGCTTACTAGAATATAATTGTTCTGGTGTATAACGACCAACAACACTTCTTGCAGCAGAACGAATTGCTGGTAACAGAACACGCTCTTTATACATTTCACTTTTTTCTTGGTGCAATTTACCTAAACTTTCAAAAGCTGGTTGAAACCAAACTGAAGCTTCTAATTTAATATCAAGTCCATTTGAAGAAAGTACATTCATTTTCTCTAAAATTTCTTGCTGACGTACTTCATAAACGTATACCTTATTCCAAGGAGCAACGATGTGAAAACCTTCTCCTAGAGCAGGTTCATCTGTAACAACACCGTTATCAAATGTTTTGTACAAAACACCTGCTTCTCCAGAACCAATGGTAATGGCAGATTTAGCAATAACAACGATTAAAATAACGATTACAATTATAATTGGTAATCCAATTTTTGGTAATTTTTCCATAGTTTTTTATTTAAATTAAACCTTTATACTTACGAAAGAACCATTCAGCAGAAAGTGCTAAAACTAATAGTCCTAACAGGTATTTCCAGTCTATCAAAGATACGGTTTTTTTAGTACTTTTCTCAATAGTTGCAAAGCGATTATCTGATAATAAATTAGCGAACAATGCTTCCGTTTGATTGGCAAAATAAACAGCTCCATTATTAGCTAAAGCCACTTGTTTTAATTTAGAAAGATTGGCATTTGTAAATTGCTGCTCTATATTATAATCTAATATTTGAAATGTTCCAGATTTAGATATATTACTCAAATTGGTTGAAACGGTGAATTTATAATTTGATGCAGGCAGACTGCTTAAATCTACTTCATAATTATTGTTTTTTAATACAAGCGGAATTGTTTTGCTTTCTTTAGAAACGCCATCAGTAACTGTAATTTCTAGCGTTTCCCGATTATCAAACTCATAATTTTTATTAAAATATTGCGCTTGCAAAATGACGTTGGTATTACCATCATAAAAAGATTGGTAGGATAAACTTAACCGTTCTCTGCGTTTTTTAGATGCTAAATACTGTACCATTTTACCTATAAAATCATCAAAAATCTTGAAATCACTATTGTTTAAATAGCTTTGTGCACGCCATTTCCAGATGTTTTCACCGAGAAGTATAGCCTCACGTCTATTCTGATTTTCAAAGCTTATTAATAAAGGTTTTCCGGTTGTTATATTTCCTATTTGTTTATATAACAATACTTGATGTGGTACTTTCATATTAAGATTCCCAAAGGAACCAAATAATGGTGGAAATGTTTCAAAAGCAACATCAGGAACTATAAACTCTGTGTAGTTGGCATTTTTTGAAGCTAAATAATTTTCCGTTTGATTAATAATATCATGCTGATAATTTGAACTAGCACTATTTAAAAATTGCCAATTAGTTTGGGTTCCTGAAATAATAAACCTGTTGCGATTATCTGAATTTAGTTGGTCAAAAACTGCTATAAATTTCGCATTTGGTTGGTATAAAATGGCTAACTGAAATTCATCAATTTTGGATAAATAAGCATCAGGGTTTAAAATACTAACCGTTCGCTGTTCATTGCTTTCAATACTTTTTTTAAGTGCTCCTAAATCTGGATGCAAGATATCACTTACAATGGCTATATTAGTTTGTTCGTCAATGACTTCTATGGCGAAATTTTCACTGTTATTAACTGTGTTTTTTTCGTTTGAAATAGGCTCAATTGTTGCTTGATATGTAAAAACACCAATCTGATTTGCTGTTAATGTGGCTTGAACAATTTTAGAATTATTTGATTGACTGAATGTAATTTTTTCAGAATATAGCGTAGCATTTCCAGCCGTGATTTTAAATTCCGAGTTTACAGTTTCTTCTCCGTTGTATACTAGAATAATTTCTATTGGAAATTTGTTTTTATAAAAAGCATATTTATTAACATTCAATTGGGTAATTTTTAAATCGACATGCTTGGTTGTATCACCTAAAACAATATAGTAAATGGGTTGTTTGTAACTTCTGGCAGTATACTCATAATCGTTCCCAAAGGTTTGGTTTCCATCTGTAATTAGAATCGTTGGTGCTACCGTATTTTTATAGATAGCTTCAAGACCTTTGATGGCTTTAGAAATATTGGTTTGTTTCGTATTGAAATCTAGTGAATCATTTGGTGAAATTTCATTACTAAATTTGTAATAATCAATATTGAATTTGTTGTTTAAATCAGTATTGCTTTTTAATGATTGAATAATTTGTTGAACTCTATCCGTTTGATTCAAAAATTGCATAGAATTAGAATCGTCAACTGCAATAACCAAGTTTGGTTTCTCATTATAAAAGGTTTCCGAATCTAATTTCGGATTCACCAAAAGTAATAGCATAGAAAAAATGGTTACAAAGCGTAAACCTGCTAGAATACTATTAGTTCTAGTTTTCTTTGACTTGTACACATACTGAAAAAGCGCTAATAATAGCGCTATAATTCCAGATATGATAATATAAATTATGGTTAAACTTGTCATGGATTATGTTAGCATACCACCATCCACGTTTAGTGTTTGACCTGTAACGTAAGCCGACATATCACTTGCTAAAAACACGCATGCATTTGCAATATCTTCAGGTGTTCCGCCACGTTTTAATGGAATAGCATTACGCCATCCTTTTACAGTTTCTTCATCTAATTTGGCAGTCATTTCAGTTTCAATAAATCCAGGAGCAATCACGTTGCTTCTAATATTTCTTGAACCCAACTCTAAAGCAACTGATTTAGAAAAACCAATGATTCCAGCTTTAGAAGCTGCATAATTTGTTTGACCTGCATTTCCTTTAACACCAACAACTGAACTCATATTAATAATAGAGCCTTTTCGTTGTTTAAGCATAGTACGTTGAACCGCTTTGGTCATATTAAATACAGATTTTAAATTGACTTCAATAACAGTATCAAAATCGGATTCACTTAAACGCATAAGTAGATTATCTTTTGTAATACCAGCATTATTAACTAATATATCAA
>DIAL01000135.1:0-505 GCA_002414705.1 Flavobacteriaceae bacterium UBA5079 | reverse complement strand
AGCATTATTAACTAATATATCAATACTACCAAACTCATTTACAACATCTTCTGCAAGTTGTTGTGCTTCATCAAAACTTGCTGCATTACTCTTGTAACCTTTTGCTTTAATACCTAAAGCATTCAGTTCGTTTTCCAGTTCGTTTGCAGCTTCAACCGAAGCGCTATATGTAAATGCAATATTAGCACCATGTTGTGCAAAAACCTCGGCAATACCGCGACCAATGCCTCTACTTGCACCTGTTATTATGGCTGTTTTTCCTTCTAATAATTTCATAATTCGCTGATGTGATTAGTTGTTTGTCAAATATAATAAATACAAGTTGCATCAAATAAAAAAACCTTACAAGATTTTGTAAGGTTTTTAACAGTTTTATAAGGCTAAATTAGCCTAATACTTCTTTTACTTTTTTTCCTATTTCAGCAGGAGAATCTACTACATGAATACCACATTCTCTCATAATTTTCTTTTTGGCTTGGGCAGTATCATCACTACCACCAACAAT
>DIAL01000028.1:55846-63581 GCA_002414705.1 Flavobacteriaceae bacterium UBA5079 | reverse complement strand
AAGGTGTTATTTGGAATATTTTTAGTTACGATCAGTTTGGTGTGGAGCTTGGAAAGCAATTAGCGACTAATATTTTGGAGGATATAAAAAATAACACTTTTATCAATCATGATGCTTCTACTGCCAACCTATTGAGATATTACTTAAAAAAATAATATTTTTTTGTTAAAAAAACTGTTAATAGCTTTATTTCTTATCATATTGTTAATGGTTAAAAATTAATATCTTCACACAATCGGAAATTCTTAACCTTAAAGTAATGTTAAAATGCTTAAAAGGTTTAATTTTGCCGAAAATTTAAAAACCAATCTTTTTAATACAATGAAAAAAATTACAAGATTATTATTTTTAGCAGTAGCATTTTTGTTTACTGGTATTACAATGGCTCAAAGTACTGTAACAGGTACTATCATGGATGCCGAAATGAACGCGCCACTTCCTGGTGCCAACATCATAGAGAGAGGTACTACCAATGGTGTATCTTCTGATTTTGATGGTAATTTTACAATTACTACAGGAAGTACTAATGCAGTATTAGTAATTTCTTATGTTGGTTACGGTACGAAAACAGTAACTGTAACAGGTAGTAAGGATTTAGGTAAAATCGTTTTAGAAAGCGATAATACGTTAGAAGAAGTTGTAATCGTTGGATCTGGAGTTATTGATTTAGCTGAAGATAGAGCAACACCTATTGCAGTCTCTACTATTCGATCTTCTGAAATTCGAGAAAAATCAGGAAATTTTGATTTACCTGTGTTATTAAAATCTACTCCTTCTGTACAAACACTTCAGGCAGGTGGATTTGGTGATGGTCAAATGTTTTTACGTGGTTTTGATCAAACAAACATTGCATTTTTATTAAATGGACAACCTATTAATGGTATGGAAGATGGTAAAATGTACTGGTCTAACTGGCAAGGTGTAACTGAAGTAGCAAATGCTATTCAAGTACAACGTGGCTTAGGTGCTTCTAAGTTAGCTATTTCTTCAGTAGGTGGAACAGTGAACATAGTGACTAAAACAATTGATAGAAAAGCAGGTGGCTTTGTTCAGCAAATGGTAGGTAATGATAATTACATTAAATCTACTGCATATTTCTCTACAGGCGTAAGTGATAAAGGTTGGTCTTTTTCAGGTTTATTAGGGCACTGGCAAGGTGATGGTTATGTAGATAATACGCAAGGTCAAGGTCAAACGTATTTTTTCTCTTTAGGTTATCAGCCTAATGAAGACCATACAATAAATTTATTGTTAACCGGAGCTCCACAATGGCATGCAGCAGCAGGAAGTGGTTCTATAGGTTCATTTCTAGATAGTGAAAGAGGTAGACGTTATAATTCTTGGAATTTTGATGGCGTTGATAGCCCAAATACATTAAATGGAGGAGGTTATCCTGGAGGTAGAAATATTTATCACAAACCAGTGGCTAACTTAAATTGGGATTGGACTATAAATGATCAGTCTAGTTTGTCAACAGTACTTTACGGTTCAATGGGTCGTGGTAGTTTTGCGCAAGCTATTACAGATAGAGATTCTGGCGATTTATTGTATTCTAGAGGTTCAAACAATAATCATAATTGGTATGGTGCAGTTACTAACTATAACAATCAATTAACAGAAAATTTAAATTTTAATATTGGAGCAGATGTTCGTTTTTATAACGGTATTCACTTTAGAGATGTTAGAGAATTTGTATCAGTAGATGCTGTAAACGCTTCTAGTGCTTACAATGGTGGTGCGTATCAATTAACTGAAGCGGGAGGAATTAATCCTTGGGAAGTTTTCTTTAATCCAAATACAGATCATGGACAACGTTTTGGTTATGATTACGAAGAGCAAATTAATTATGCTGGCGTATTTGGTCAATTAGAATATGTTAAAGATCGTTTTTCTGCTTTCTTTCAAGGTGCATTATCAAATCAATCTCACGTAAGAACAGAGTTTTTGAACGCTCAAGAAGAGGGTGTGTCTGAAGAATCTGAAAAAGTGAATAATTTAGGTTATAACCTAAAAGCTGGAGCAGGTTACGAAATTAGCAACATACATAAGGTATTTGCGAACCTAGGTTATTACTCACGTCAACCATTTCATGATAATTTATTTCAAAATGGACGCGCAAGTAATGAATTGTTACAACCAGAAGCTGAAAATGAAGAAATTACTGGTTTTGAAGTTGGGTACCAATTTAATGGAGGTAGAGCAATCTCTGCAAATTTCAATGCTTACCATACAACTTGGGGAAACAGAACGTTAATAAATACTAATGGTCAAGACGCTGAAGATTTCTTAAGCTTCCAAACTTTAGGTGTTAAGCAAGTGCATTACGGTGTGGAATTAGAAGTGATGACACGCCCTTTAGATAATTTAAGACTTAACGGTTTTATTTCCATGGGAGAATGGCAATTTAAAGATAATGCCACACAAAGAACATTTGACCAGGATGGTGTGCAAGTAGGTAATGATGAAGAAATTGTTATAGATGGCTTTAATGTTGGTGGTGCTGCACAAGTAACTGCTGGTATTAATGGTAGTTATGAGTTTTTACCTAGAGCAAGTTTTGATGCAGGTTGGAACTGGTATAATGATATATTTTCAACAGGTTCTTTAGAGAGCGAAACGCTTTCTATGCCTTCTTATGATACTGTTGATGCTGGATTTTCATATAAAATGATAGTTGGTGAAAACAAGCAGAGTTCGATTCAATTTCGCTTAAATGTAAACAACGTTTTTGATGAAGTATATTTAGAATCTGTTAATGGTAATACACAAGCTTCTGCTAACCCAGAAGATAATTACAAAGGTGTTAACAAAAGTAATACAGGTAGATTTGGTTATGGTAGAACTTGGAACACAAGTATCCGCTTTAACTTCTAATAACTATTTATATAAAACTCTAAAACCGCTTCTTAAACGAAGCGGTTTTTTTATGCGCTTTATTTAGTACATTTGTAACACGAACTAAATAACGTTAAAACATGTATAATACCGTAAAAATATTACATTCCTATTGGGCTTACCTGGTGTTTCTAATATTAATTCTAGCCACTTTTAATGCCATAATAAAGGTTGTGGGAGGAAAGGAGTATTCCGCAAAAGATTTTAGAATATCGTTGTTTACGCTAATAGTATCACATATTCAATTGCTTATTGGTATTGTGCTATTTTTTGCCGCCGACTATCTGTCTATAATAAGTGAATCTGGAATGGGCAGTGTTATGAAAAATAGTGCATTAAGGTCTAATATTGTTGAACACCCTTTAACCATGATTATTGCTGTAGTATTAATTACTATTGGGTATTCTAAACACAAAAAGAAGTTAACATCTAATGGGAAATTAAAAATGATAGCCATTTTTTACACATTAGCACTTTTGCTAGTTATTGCCAAAATTCCATGGAGCGTTTGGTTAAGTTAACGAATCAAGCCTATAAATAATGAAATCGCCTTTTAATTACTATGTAACTAAAAGGCGATTTTTTTTATAAATAAAACATGAGATTTATTCCACTTCTTTTATTAAATATATATAAGATGGAAAGTGATCACTAAACCCATCTGTAAAGCCTCCATCCGCAAAACTACGTAAAGGATAGCCTTTGTAGCGTCCTTTTTTATTTACTAAATAGTTTTTATTAAATATGTGTGCTTGGTAAAAACGGAATGAACTGTAATCTTTTTCTAAAAAAGGTTGCGTTATTAATACTTGATCAAATAAACTCCAGCTATCACGATACGCATTGGACCCAACACCCATTTTAAACATGTTTTCCATAGGGTTATAGATACCTTTTAGTTCAACATCTTCTTTATCTTTTTTGGCTCCCAAAACGTCTTTAACACTTTCATTTGTTGGGTCGTCATTTAAATCACCCATCAAAACAATTTTAGCATAAGGATCTATGGTTTGTAATGAGTCAATTATTTTTTTACTCAATTTTGCGGCAGCAACACGTTTTGGTCGGCTTCTTGCCTCTCCACCACTTCTGGATGGCCAGTGATTAACAATAATATGAATCATTTCACCTTCTAGTTTTCCACTAACTAATAGTTGATCTCTGGTGTAAACACGTTCACGTGAATTATCGTCATAAAAAATTAATTCATGACTGCTTGTATGAATTGGCGTAAAATATTTTTTCTGATATAATAAACCTACATCAATACCACGACGGTCTGGGGATTCGTAATGCACAATACCGTAGTCCTTTGATAAAAGTTGTGGATCATTAACAACATCTTCTAAAACATGTACATTTTCAACTTCAGAAACCCCAATAATTACAGGAGAATTTTTTGCAGTATCTGTTCCAATATCAGCTAATACACGTGCCATGTTGGATACTTTCTTTTTGTAAATTTCACTAGTATTAATCTTCATTTCCATGATAGGGCTAGCCTCGTCATTTTTTGTCGGATCATTAATCGTGTCAAATAAATTTTCTAAATTATAAAAGGCTACGGTGTGGATTTTGAATTTTTTTGCTTCTTGTGCATTTACAGTCATAGTAAAGCATGCAACAAGAATTGGAATCCAAACTTTTAAATGTTTCATCAATGTATATTGTTATGTTTAGGTTATTATATTACAAAACTTACGCCAAAAGTAGATATTTATTAGAAATAATGTAAATTTGCACGCTATTTTAATTAACATTTAACGTAAAGTATCAATTTTTTTAATTATAAAGTTAAGTATGAAAAACAGTTTATTTATTTTTTTATTCGGAATTTTCTCAACTGTCACTGCTGTAGCGCAGCAAACGGTAGTTAAAGGAAGTGTAACCGAATCTATTTCTCTCAATCCTATTCCAAATGTAATTATTACTATTGAAGGTACTGAAATTACAACAAAAACGGATGCCAATGGATTATTTGAATTTACAACAGGGTTACCGTTAGGTGAACAAATTTTAAATGTATCAAAAGAAGATTACGTTGCAAAAAGGTATCCTATTGTTATTAATGAAGGACAAACGGTGAATATTACAGACATGAATATTGTAAGAGACACCAACATTGATTTATTTACCATTAACTTAACAGATGATGAGTTAGATGATGATTCAGGTGGACTAGATAATATTTCAGGTTTGTTACAATCTTCTCAAGATGTATTTCAGCGTACAGCTGCTTTTGAGTGGAGTTCGTCATTCTTTAGAGTAAGAGGTTTAGATTCTGAAAATGGTTCTGTTTTAATTAACGGAATAGAAATGAATAAAGTTTTTGATGGAAGACCACAGTGGAGTGATTGGGGAGGTTTGAATGACATGCTTCGTAACCAAGAACTTACCACAGGATTACAACCATCAGCTTACAATTTTGGTGGTGTTTTAGGAACAACAAATATGAATGTTCGCGCATCACAATACCGTGAAGGTGGTCGTGTAACGTACTCGTCTTCAAACAGAAGTTATACCAACCGTATTATGGCAAGTTATGCTTCTGGTTTATTAGAAGGTGGCTGGTCTTATGCTGTAATGGGCGGAAGACGTTGGGGAAACGAAGGTTTTCAAGATGGTACATTGTATGATGCAAATTCATTTTTTGTAGCTATTGAAAAGCAAATAAATGAAAAGCATAGTTTAAACTTTACATCTATGTACACACCAAATCGTCGTGGAAAATCATCACCTAATACTCAAGAGGTTTATGATTTAAAAGACATTAAATACAACGAATATTGGGGTTGGTTAGATGGTGAAAAGAAAAATTCACGAATCAAACAAATTGAAGAACCAATCTTTATGCTAAACCATTATTGGGATATTAATAGTAAAACTACTTTAAATACCAATGTTGGTTACCAATATGGAAAAATAGGAAATAGCCGTTTAGATTTCGGTGGAGGCGCTAATCCAAGTCCTGCGTATTACCAAAACTTACCAAGTTACTTTTTAGCAGATACAGATGGTCCAGATTATGCAGGTGCTTATATAGCGGAACAAAACTTCATGAATGACGGTCAAATAGATTGGGAACGTATTCTAGATGCCAATGTTACCAACAATTCTGTAGGAGAATCTGGTGCTTATGTTTTATATGAAGATCGTACGGATGATAGACAATTTTCTGCTAATACGATCTTTAATACTGAAATTAACGAGAATATCGTTTTTAATGCAGCTGTTAACTATAAAAACCTAAAGTCTAAAAACTTCGGCGAAATTATCGATTTATTAGGTTCTACAGGTTATTTAAATGTGGATACTTTTGATGGTTTTCAATTTGATAATCAAAATCCAGATCGTATTGTTGGCGAAGGCGATAAATACCGTTACAATTATAATATTTATGCTGATATTATTTCAGGATATGCACAAGCACAATTTAAATACAGTAAAATAGATTTCTATTTATCTGCAAGTCTTACTAGCACTTCATACCAACGAGAAGGTCTTTGGGAAAACAGTGCATTTTTAGGTAATTTAAGTTTAGGTAAAGGCGAAAAATTAAACTTTACTGGCGTCGGTGGAAAAGGTGGATTTACATATAAAATAACAGGCAAGCATTTAATAGATGTTAATGCTGGTTATATAACTAAAGCGCCAACTATTAGAAATTCTTATTCCAACTCAAGAGATAATAATAGTGTTGTTGATAACATAACTGAAGAAAAAATCACATCTTTTGATGCTAGTTATATTTTCAGATCTCCAATTGTAAAAGCCAAAATAACAGGTTTCTACACTAAAATTGAAGATGCTAATGAAATTTCTTTCTACTATGCAGATGGTATTACCAATATTGGAGAAGAATTTAATGATACGTCAGCATTTGTTCAGGAAACCTTACAAGGTGTAGATAAAAGACATATTGGCGCAGAACTAGGTATAGAAGCACAAGTAACACCAACTATTAAATTGAAAGGTGTAGCAGCAGTAGGTCAATTTACGTATGATAATAACCCAAACCTATATTTAACATCAACAAGTTTTGGTAGGTCTCCAACGTACAAATCTAATTTAAAGGATTATAAAGTTGCTGGTGGTCCACAACAAGCCTATTCAGTTGGTTTTGAATATCGCGATCCAGACTACTGGTGGTTTGGAGCGACTGTAAATTATTTAGCTAGTACGTATGTAGATGTTAGTCCGTTTTTAAGAACTGAAAACTTTTATTTAGCTAATGATGGTTTACCAATTAATAACTACGATCCAGAAGTTGCAACCGAATTACTAAAACAAGAACAATTTGATAATTATTTCACTGTTAACTTAACAGGTGGAAAATCTTGGAGAATTGGCGACTATTATATTGGTGTTTTTGCAAGTGTAAATAACCTATTGGACGAAGTTTACAGAACAGGTGGTTTTGAGCAAGCAAGAAATGCAAATTACACAGAATTATTAGCTGACAATCAAACCCCTAAACGCCAATTTGGATCAAAATATTGGTATGGACGTGGTGCTACTTATTTTGTAAATGTTAACTTTAGATTCTAAAAACGAAAAAGAAAAATTAATTAAAAATATTATTTATTATGAAAACAAATAAATTTCTAACCCTAGTATTAACAATAGTTGCTAGTTTAGCTATTGTATCTTGTGTGCAAGATGACGATTATACCATTCCTACAAGTTTAGGTGATGAAGAAAATGCACGATTAAACACCTTATTAGCTAATGGAACTGAAGTTTCAATAGCTGAAGCAAAAGCTATGTATACTGAAGGTGATTTTATTGAGCCAATTGATGAAAATATTTACATTAAAGGATATGTATCTTCTTCTGATAG
>DIAL01000028.1:45541-55714 GCA_002414705.1 Flavobacteriaceae bacterium UBA5079 | reverse complement strand
CTGATAGATCTGGAAATTTCTTTAAAGAATTCTATCTTCAAGATAGTCCATCAAGCCCAACCACTGCTATTAAAGTAATAATTAACCAAGTGGATACTTATAATCAATTTAACTTTGGTCGTGAGGTTTACGTAAGTTTAAAAGATTTATTTATTGGTGAAGAACGTGTAGGTAATGGTGTTACTGCTATTGGAGGTGGAACTGAAACAGATCAATACGGAACAACCGTAACAAGTTTGGGACAAACTCGTGCAAGAACACACGTTTTTAGATCATCTGTTACTGAAGAAATAGTGCCTTTAAGCGTAACTGTTTCTCAAATAAATTCAAGTCTTGTTGGTGTGTTTGTACAATTAAATGATGTTGAGTTCGCTGATAACGTTTTAGGAAAACGTTATTTTGATCCAATGGAAGATTTTGATACAAAAAGAGCGGTACAATCTTGTGGTGGTGTAAATTATACAAGTATCAATCTTGAAACTAGTGGATTTTCAACTTTTAAAAATGAGTTATTACCAGAAGGGAACGGAACACTAAAAGCTGTTGTAAACAAAACGTTTGATGGAGCATCTGTAGTATTAGCTTTAAACGCTATTGATGATGTAAATTTAGAAGGTGAACGTTGCTCTTTAGCAGTTGCTATTTTTAGCGAAGATTTTGAAATGGTAACAAATAACACCAATTTAGACCTTCCAGGTTGGACAAACTTTGCTGAAGCAGGTAACTGGGTTTGGAGAGAAAAAACCTTTGATAATAATGGTTATACAGAATTCAGCACCTATAATTCAGGAAGTCCAGTAAATATTGCTTGGTTAGTGTCTCCAGGTATTGATATGGATGCTCAAGATGATGAAAAATTAAACTTTTCTGCAGCTCAACACCATTTAGAATCTCCAGCCAATACATTAGAAGTATTTATTTCTACAGATTTTGATGGAACAGATGTGTTAGGTGCTACTTGGGAAGCGGTATCGGCTAGTTTACCAACACAAGACAATAGTTGGTATGAAATGGTTGATTCAGGTTTAATTGATATTTCTGGTTACACAGGAACACTTTATGTAGCATTTAAAGTTACAGGATCTGGAACAGATACATCTTTAGACGGTGCTTATCAAATTGATAACTTCAATATTTTTGCAACTGAATAATAGTTGTAATTAATTATATAAAAAACCTGCTAATGATTACATTTAGCAGGTTTTTAATTTTATACCAAGATAATAAATATGACGATTTTCGATTCTCTTTTTTTTAGCACTTTCAAGCACTATAAAAATCGTAAGAGCAAAAATGCAAATCAGTTTGCCACTATCTATATTTCAATTTTACAGTGTGCCATATTACTGCTTTTGGGTATGTTTTTTGCCGGATTTTCCAATCAAATGAATATGAATACTATGTCTCAAGATAAAGCATGGGCATTATTTATTATGGCATCTGTTTTTATATTCTTTAAAAACTGGGTGCAATATGCAGGAAGAAAGCGAAAAGTACTAAACGCTAAAATGCTAAATAAAAAGACTCAAAATCATTCTATCTTTTTGCTCTGGATGCTTCCAATAGCATGTATTATATTATCCGTAATACTCTGGCAAGCTGTTTAAAATTATTGCTACTTTTTCAATGTTATAAAAACTGGAAAATGATCGCTAAAACCACCTTTGTGTTCATAGCCAGCATACGTCCTTAATGGTGCTCCTCTATATTTTCCTTTGGTTTCCTTTAAAAAATCGGCATCAAAAATATGAGCCGAATCAAATTCCAAATAATTTTTTCGCGATTCAAAAAAAGGCATCGTAAACAGGATCTGATCAAATAAATGCCATTTCCTGTCGTGTACCAAACTTCCACGATTATAAGAACGCAACGTTTTCATTGGGTTATATAAATTATGATTTTCTATAAGCTGAACAATACTTTTGCAATGCGGATCATCATTAAAATCGCCCATAATAATTATTTTAGCATCTACTTGTTTAGCTTGAATAGCTGTTATTATGTGACTCACTTTTTTGGAAGACTGTAAGCGTTTCGCTTCCGTTTGTTCGGTGCCTTCACGTCTGGAGGACCAATGATTTACCAAAACCGAAATCGTTTCGCCTTTTAGTAATCCTGTTACTAGTAGAATGTCTCGCGTAAAATCGTTACCACCTTCGGGTCTTTCAAATGTTAAAGCAAAAATTTCAGAATGTGTTACCGTAAACTCAGATTTATTATAAACTAAAGCCACATCTATACCACGTTCGTCCTTGGAGTTAAAATGCACAAAGTCGTAAGGCACATCTTTTAAATGCATTGTATCCAACAAATCCTGAATTACTTTCCCATTTTCTATTTCGGCTAAACCAATAATACTGGGTAAACCATTCGTTTCGGGATGGCCAATTTTAGAAATAGATAATCCTATGTTGTCAAGCTTGTTTTGGTAGCGTTTCTTAGTCCAAAGTTTATCAGAATTTGGTAAATAATCTCGATCGTTTTTACTTTGGTTATTATAAATATCAAATAAGTTTTCGGTATTGTAAAAAGCTATGGTAAAGGTTTCTGATAAAAGTGTAGGTTTTTCCAAATCGCTCATGAATTTTAGTATCTGCGTTAAAAATATACAAATTAAAGTGACTTCAATTGATTAACTTTGTGCTTTACACAGTTTATGATAGAAAAAAAAGATATAACGCACGAACGTGCCGTATTAATTGGAGTCATTACAAAAAGTCAGGATGAAGACAAATCTAAAGAATATTTAGATGAATTGGAATTTCTGACCTACACGGCAGGTGGTGAGGTCTTAAAACGCTTTACCCAAAAAATGGATATGCCGAATCCTAAAACCTTTATTGGAAAAGGTAAAATGGAGGAAGTCCGCAAATACATTGAAGAAAATGATATAGGCACTGCTATTTTTGATGATGAATTATCGTCTGCTCAAGAACGTAATATTAGTAAAATTCTGGAATGTAAAGTTCTAGATAGAACCAATTTAATCCTTGATATTTTTGCACAACGTGCCCAAACAAGTTATGCCAGAACCCAAGTGGAATTAGCACAATGTGAATACTTATTGCCACGACTTAAAGGGATGTGGACACACCTAGAGCGCCAGAAAGGTGGTATTGGTATGCGTGGACCTGGAGAAACGGAAATTGAAACAGACAGACGTATTGTTCGAGATAAAATTGCGTTATTAAAAGATAAAATAAAGACCATAGACAAGCAAATGTCTGTGCAACGCGGTAATCGTGGTAAAATGGTGCGTGTAGCGCTTGTTGGGTACACTAACGTAGGGAAATCAACTCTGATGAATACCATTAGTAAAAGTGATGTATTTGCCGAAAACAAATTATTCGCTACATTAGATACAACGGTAAGGAAAGTGGTCATTCAAAATTTACCATTCCTATTAACCGATACCGTAGGATTTATTAGAAAGCTACCAACACAATTAGTAGAGAGTTTTAAAAGCACGCTGGATGAGGTTCGCGAGGCCGATTTGTTATTACACGTGGTCGATATTTCACATCCTAATTTTGAAGATCATATAGATTCTGTAAACAAAATTTTAGGTGAAATTGATAGTGCAGATAAAGAAACGATCATGGTTTTTAATAAAATTGACGCCTACCAACCGGAACCTTATGATGAAACAGATTTGGAAGTGGAACGTACCGAAGCGCATTACTCGTTACAGGAATGGCAAAAAACGTGGATGAATCGGGTTGGAAATAATGCCTTATTTATTTCGGCATTAAACAAACAGAATATGAACGAATTTAAAAAGCGTGTATATGATGAGGTTCGCCAAATTCATGTTACCCGTTTTCCTTATAATCACTTTTTATATCCCGATTATAACGATGAAGAAGAATAAATAACATCAGTTTTATTATTGATGGTATGGTTTAAAAATAAAAAGCTCCGAAGGTAACCTTCGGAGCTTTTTTAATTTTATATAGTGTTTGATTTAGAACGAGTAGCTCAAACCAAACGTCGTGTAAATTTGTAAATCATTATCTACATTATCAAAACTTGGTTGTGCAGCAGTTCCTGTAGTATCCCATTCTTTAAATGCAAAATTAACAGCTTCTTGCTTGTTGTCTCTTAATCCCAATTCAAAACCTAAACCAATACCTTTCCATAACTTATAGCTAATAGCGTTAATCCATGTCCAGTTAGATAAGTTAGAATCTTCATAACTCATAAAAGCAGACAGGTTCGAGTTGAAATCTAGTTTCCCAAAAGAACGACCATAATTTGCTACTACTTTAGCACCAAGAGATGAGTCGAAAATAGCATTATTATCCGCAAATACGAAGTTATAGTTTAACGGGTGAACTACCACGATTAAATTTTCAATAGGTGTCCATGTAACACCAACACCAACGTCTAAATATCCAGGATCGTTAAAGTTGTTGATTAACGTTGTACGGTATTCAGCAAGCGTAGAAGCTGCTAAATTTTTAGCTATTTTATAACCAAATAATGATGTTACGTTAAATACATCATTGGCTTCTCTAAAGCTATCATCATCTGTTGGATCGTCTTTGTCATCAAATTTCACCCAGCTTAGGTTAATGTTAGCAGTATTGTACCAGAAATATTTTTCGCGATCTAATTTTGCATACGGATTAACAGTAAGCGTTATGTTTCCAGAAGCATTGTTAGGTGTTCCTTGTCCATACCAATTGTTAAATTCAGAAAAACTAGCACCTACGGTACCAAATGCACCAAATTTCCAGCCTGGAAAGGCATCAATTTGTTTTTGTAAGTCATCTGCTTCAGCTTGTAATGCATCTGCAGCGGCTTGTTTTTCAGATTTTTGTTCTTTCAATTCTTCTTTAGTCTGCGAAAATGAGGCTGTCGCAAGCAGCATCATACCAATAGTAAATATTCTTTTCATACGTTTAATGAATTAATTAGTAGTTAATAACCTGACAAAAATACTATTTTCTTTTAAATAATGGCACACTTGAGCATGCTTCACCAAACATTATAGATTTTGCAATTGGTTTTAGTTTGTTGGAAATCATGAGATAAGCGTTTACAGGAACGGGTTTTTTTGAACATCCTTTAATAATAATGGCTTTATCTTGATATTCAGAAACATCTAAATTTGAAACAATATCTTGGTATAAAGCTGTTTCCAATGCTTCTAAATCGCCTAAAACACTTTTTTTAGCTACAGATTCTAAAGATATAGTAATCAGCATATACGCCCAAGCTGGGACAATAGCATCTGTGGAACACAGAATTGCTACATAGGCATCTTGATAGTGCTGCCAATCATGATTTTTTACCTGTTCTCTAAAATCTTTTTCACGAAGTACAATACCTTCTAATAACCAATCTTTAATATCTAAAATTATGCGAGGTCCTTTTGGGTAATAATCCTCCAAATTAAAGGTTATCAGTTTGCTATTTGCAACACGATTAATAATCTCTTCTGCCATAGTATAAAGTTAATAAATTATTGATAGCCTTCCGCTTGTAGCTCAAAGAGTTTGGCATACAAGTCCTGGTTTGCCATTAATTGTTCGTGCGTCCCAACTTCTAATATTTTTCCAGATTCCAGAACTAAAATGCGGTCAGCTTGCCTAACAGTACTGAATCTGTGTGAAATTATGATGCTGGTTTTGCCTTGTGTTAAACCAATGAAACGCTTAAAAACATCGCTTTCTGCTTTGGCATCTAATGCAGATGTTGGTTCATCCAAAATCATCACTTCGGCATTTTTCATGTACGCTCTAGCTAAAGCTACTTTTTGCCACTGGCCTCCAGATAACTCTTGTCCTTTTGCAAAACGTTTTCCAAGTTGTTGGTCATAGCCTTGTTTTAATTCCGAAATAACTTGGTTAGCTAAACTTAATTCTGCCGCATGTTCAATTTTTTCTTGATTGTCTAATTCGTCAATATCACCAATAGCAATATTTTCTCTTACGGTAAATTCATACCGGAAGAAATCCTGAAATATCACACCAAAATACTTTTGATAGTCCTCCTTTTTAAAGCGATTAATATTAATACCATCTAATAAAATTTCTCCGGAAGTGGGTTCATAAAAACGCAATAGTAATTTTGTGAGTGTTGTTTTTCCAGCGCCATTTTGACCAACAAAAGCCATTTTTTCGCCTGCTGAAATTTTAAAATTCACACCTTTTAGAATTTCATTATCCGAATCTGGATATGAAAAATGAACATCTTTAAATTCAAAACCAGATATAATTTTTTTAGGTATTATTTGGTCTTCAGCATGTTTTGGAATGATGGAAATATCAATAAATTCAAAATAGTCCTTTAAATAAAGCGCACTTTCTGTTATACGCGTAAATTTTGAAAAGAAGTCTTGAAGATTTCGTGTTAACCGGTTAAAGGATCCAGATAAGAATGTTAATTCACCCAATGTAATGGATCCAGAAACCACGCGGTAAATAATAAAAACATAAGCGCCATAATAACTTAAAGTTCCTAATACATTAAACACAAAGCCTAAAGCCGAACGTTTTACGGCTAGTTTTTTATTTAATTGATAATATTCTTCTGATAGGTTTTTAAAACGATTAACAACAAAATCTGTTAGTCCAAAAAGTTTAATTTCTTTGGCCGTTTGACTGTTAGCGCCTATAAAACGCAAATAATCCAATTCGCGTCTTTCGGCTGTCCAACCTCTAGCTAAAGAGTATTGCTGCTGACTAAACCAAATTTCATTAACAAACGAAGGAATAATACTCAACACCAGTAAAATTATCAGATAAGGTTCAAAATAAATTAATCCAGCAACAAGTGTGGCTATAGAAATTAAACTTTGTATTTCACCCAACGCGTTTGATATGAGTCCAACACGTCCTGCAGTTTGGGTTCTGGCTCTCTCAAGTTTATCATAAAATTCAGAATCCTCTAATAAACTAATATCTATTTGATTGGTTTTTTTAATAATTCTAACGGAAGAATCTATAGAATAGGCGTCGCCCAAAAGGCTATCTGTTAATGATATGGCACGACTAACCAAATCAGACAACACTATTAATCCAAACTCTATGGCAACATAAGTCCAAAGTCTATTAAAATCTGTTGCATCTGTTCCAGACTGAAGGATAATTTCATCTATAATAACCTTTCCAATCCATAGAATTATAACAGGTAAAATAGCACCAATTAATCGGCAAACAGCCGATAAGAGGAAACGTTTTTTGTTTGTTTTCCAAATTTCTTTAAAGAAACGTGGAATATAAATTAAGGCACTAAACGACTTTTTTAAACTTGTTTTGTCCTTGTCTTTTAGTGATTTAAGTCTAGATCCTGCCATGTGTTAGGTGCAAAAGTTTAAAGTTTATGTTTCAAGATTTAAAGTTGGTAATTCCTAACTAAACTTGATTGATACTTTAAAATTTAAAGCATACCTAATTCTAATTTGGCTTCTTCGCTCATTAAATCTTGACTCCAAGGCGGATCAAATGTAATTTCTACTTCAGCAGATTTAACACTGTCCAAAGATTTTACTTTTTCTTCAACTTCCAATGGAAGCGTTTCCGCTACAGGACAGTTTGGCGTCGTTAATGTCATGAGGATTTTTACATCATAATCTTCATTAACAAATACGTCATAAATTAAGCCTAATTCGTATATGTCTACTGGAATTTCTGGATCGAAAATGGTTTTTAAAACCCGAACTATTTTTTCGCCTAAAGCTGCTGTATCTATTGTTTCACTCATGTCTTTATTTTTTTTTGTTGTTTGGCATTATTAGCCTTTTACTAAAACCTGTTGTTCCTTAAAGAAACCGTCTATTACAGATTCAATTAGTTAATCTGTGTTTGATACGCAATGGCGTACATTTTTAATTGCTTTATCATACTTACTAAACCGTTAGCACGTGTTGGTGATAAATGATCTTTTAATCCAATCTCGTCAATAAAATTGGTATTTGCTTCAATAATATCTTGAGGTGACTGGTTGGAAAATGCGCGAATTAAAATGGCAATTATACCTTTGGTAATAATGGCATCACTATCTGCTGTAAAAATAATTTTATTATCTTCTAAATCTGCATGAACCCAAACTTTACTTTGGCAACCCGAAATAAGGTTGTCATCAGTTTTGTATTGTGTGTCAATTAAGGGTAATGTTTTACCCAAATCAATCATATATTGATAGCGTTCTTCCCAATCTTCAAACATGGAAAACTCTTCTATAATGTCGTTCTGGATATCTTCAATTTGCATAATTATAATTTTATACAAAAATACAATAAGTAAGCTAGCTATTCAATTATTTATTGCTTTTCGGTAAGCATTATTAATTCTGAAACAAGCGCTTCAATTACCTTTGGTGGATTGCCAGCATCAAAAGAAGGTGTTTGATAATTTGTGCCATTTTGTATAATTTTCAATCCTGCAATGGCAGCACCATCATATTGGTGCGCTTTACTTGGTGCTTCCAGATTTTCTAATCTATCTAATTCCAAAGTGTCTATTTTAGCATTCAAAGATGCAATTTGCGTTTCAGATAAACTTAATACTTGAGGTTTGCTATTGCGGTCTTTTTGAAACGATATACTATTGTTTTCATAGCTAATCATTACATAATAACCACGGGAAATTGCTGTATAGGTTGCATTATAATCTTTCTGCTCTTTGGCAATTTTAGTAACAGAAGGCTTTGGTTTTTCCAAAGTCATTAAAGTTTTTCCTTCGTTATTATATAAAGTGATGATACTATTTTCATCTGTAAACCGAATCGTTTTATTTAATGCTTTTAGAATGCTTTGCTCTATTTTATTTGTTTCTGGTCGACACATCTTTCGCGTACTTGCTAATGGTCCAAAATTTAAAGCAGCACCTTTATATTCATAAGATCCCGAAAAGTTATTGCATCCCGAGTATCCCGAAACCATATTCTTTTCTATGGCGAAGGTTATTAGAAAATCGGTAGAATTCAATGCAGTTTCTCCTACAGTTGTAATTATATATGTTCCAGTAAGTGGTCCTTGTTTTGTCATGGCTGAAGCTTCTTTGGCATTTCCACAGGAAATTACAAAAAGGCAAGTGACAAGTAAACTGATGTATTTCATAATGGTTTTTTTTTGTTTATGCAAAAAGAAAGCCAAACGTTAATCTTTAAGATTTCTTGAGGCATATTTAAGGTGTTCGTAAAGATATTTATTTTTTTAGAGATGGCAGCAACTTAGAGTCGTTCATCTAAAAAAAAAACCACTTATGAGTCAGTATTATTTAATACGTAGTCAGTTGGTGAATAGCCAGTCAGCTTTTTAAAATTTTTAAAAAAAGTGCTCCTACTAGTGAATAGACATTCTATAGATAATGATTCAATTGTATGGTTGTCTAGATAACCGTTTTTTATTAATTGAAGTGCATGTTTTATTTTAAGTGCATTTTGATACTCACTAAAAGAATAGATCGTGTAGTATTTAAAAATATATTTTAGATGACTTTGAGGGTATTTTAAAGTTATAGACCATTCTTTTAAGCTTGGAAAGACGTTATAGTTGTTAAATATCTCTTTTTCGAAATTTTTAATATTGAAAAGCATAAATTCTAGATTTGTAAGAACCATTTTTTCAACATCTACGTCAGTACTATCTGTTGCTTTGTTTTTAGTGCTTTTCCAAATAGGTATTTCTTCTAATTTTGGTGTATTTATTTTTTTTAATAAAAGCTGATCGCCATACAATACTTCAGGATTTATAAGAAGGTAAAAAATGATGATGAGCCATACAATTGAGGATCTATTGTATAGTGTGTTTAAAATGCTATCTGGTACTTTATGAAAGAAATAATTAAAAACATATAAACAGACTAGTAGATACATTATAACAAATGAAGTGAACATAATTAAAATCCAGTTCTTAATAGTTCGCCTAATTTTTAGTTCTAGTATGTTTTTCTTATTAGCAAAAAAAGTTAAAATTGATTTACTAATAAAGATTAAATATATGGTGGAATAAAATATGAAAATAATATTATTATTGGCTCTTCCAAAATTGAAAACACTAGACGTAATAAACATAATCAGAGCAATAGCTATTAGTGAAATGTCTTTTTTTAAAGTTGTCTTTTTCGACACCATGTTTTCAAAAAATAAATAATATATAGGTGTAATAAAAAGCATAAATGGCAAATTCTTTATAGTCGGATTTTTTAATGGTTCTAAAAAGCC
>DIAL01000028.1:44750-45459 GCA_002414705.1 Flavobacteriaceae bacterium UBA5079 | reverse complement strand
TTTTTAATGGTTCTAAAAAGCCCATAACCTCTAAACCATGAAAGCACCTTAAGATTCCAGCAAACATTATTATAATAAAAAAAAAGCTATTACTCTTCTTGTGTGCGCTATAGTTATAGAAAAGAATAGGTGTAAGTAGCAGTAAAATAAAGCCAATACAAAAAGAGAGTAGGTTTATTAGCATGGTACTAAAGTCTGTAAAACGTGTGTCATATCTTACAAATTTAGGTCAAATACTTCAAAAGCAGTTATTTTTAAAAACAAATAAATGTTTAATTACTTTAATTTGCAGAAAATACAAAAAATCAACCAACTTGCCTTCTCTGTAACATGTAGCTTACCAAGTTAGTATAAGGGTATTAATTGAAACACAAGAAGCTTTAATACCCCAAAGCACAGATATAACAAACAACGAGTTGTTAGGTAAATTACAAAGCGTATATCTATAAACCTATCCTAAACCTTATTATGAAAAGAATTTCAATTTTGGTCTTATTGTTAAATATGACCATGTTTATAAACGCCCAGCAAGCCGTTTTACCATTAGGAGCAGAAGCCACAGGTAGTGGAGGTATGGTTAGTTTTTCTATAGGTCAGGTATATTACAACACTTACATTACAGGATCAGGTACCCAAGAAGAAGGGATTCAAATCCCTATTTTTAAGTTGATTTATACAGGAGGCCTCTGGTCTCCAATAGCGCCATCGG
>DIAL01000028.1:31748-44614 GCA_002414705.1 Flavobacteriaceae bacterium UBA5079 | reverse complement strand
CATCGGTTTCAACAGGATCAAGTGAGGCCTTTATATTAGATGGTTATTATACCTTAAGTTCAGATGCCTCTGTAAAAGATTTAGAAATCGCACCAGGAGGCGCTATAAAAATAGATTCAGGCGCTAATTTAACCACCAATACATTAACGTTAGGGTCCACCTCTACAAGTTATTCCAGTTTAATTTTAGATGGTACAATTACCGGAACGGTTTACTACAACCGCAGTGTTAATGCCTATACAAATGACGACACCAATAATGATAATGACCTGGTTAGTGCGCCCTTAACAGGGCAAGCCTTTGGTAGTTTTGCAACAGCTAACACAAATCTTTTAGCTTCAGGCACCCTACGTGCTTTTGCACCATTTAACAAAGCTACAGGTACCTATACAAATTATGATACATCAGCTAATAGTAGCACCAGTATCACCGCAGGTACAGGTTATCGAGCCGCAACAACCAATGGCGGCACACTTACTTTTACAGGTACAGTAGAAACAGGAGATGTTGCTGTTAATATTATAAATTCCGGACCTTATTATGCAACCTGGAACCTTGTAGGAAACCCGTATCCATCTTATGTAGATATGTCAGCGTTTTTAAATCATGAAGTAGATTCAGGGATTACCAATTTAAATCTTTTAGAAAATGCTTCAGGTATTTATGGCTATGATGGCGATGCCTCTGATGGTTGGGATATAATTACACTAGCCAATGTAGGCTCTCGCTTACTAGCGCCAGGCCAAGGCTTTTTTGTAGCAGCCGATGCCAATGATGTAGCAAGTTATAACCTAGCATTTACACCAGCGATGCGAACCACAGGCACAAGTGACGATTTTATTTTAGGGCGAGAAGCCAACCCACTCACGTTTTTAAAACTTCATGCTAGCACCACAAATAACAGCTATAAAACCGAATTTTATTTTAATGATAACGCCAGTACAGGATTAGACGCCGGTTACGATGCGGTTATTTGGGGAGGTAATGTGCCAAACTTTGCCTTGTATTCGCATTTGGTTGAAGAGAATACAGGTGTGCCCATAGCACTTCAAGCTTTAGGCAGTACAGATATATCAGATATTACTATCCCTTTAGGAGTAAAATCTAATGCAGGTACCCAATTAACCATTCGTATTAGTGATTCAAACCTACCTACAAGTTTAGACGTTTATCTAGAGGATGTAATAGCAAATACAACAACACTATTAACAACACGAGATTATATTATTACCCCAGATAGTAATTTAGATGGTACAGGACGCTTTTTTTTAAGACTTACCAATAACACGCTATCTACACCAACAAGTAGTCAAGATTACATACAGATATATACAACCAGATCACCAAAGGAAGTGCTTATCAAAGGGCAGTTACAAGGTGCAGCCACAGCGTATTTATATGATATGCAAGGCCGTTTGGTACGCCAGCAAAACTTAAATGCATCACGTACCACTAACACCATAGATGTGGCGAGTATAAGTGATGGTGTGTACGTCGTAAAGCTGGTAAACAACCAACAAATAAAAACACAAAAAGTACTTATTAAGTAAAAAAAAGGATAGAAATGAAAGACACCATTAATAAGTCAAGTATCACCCGAAAAGAGGCAATAGAGAAAATGGGTAAATATGCTGGCATAACAGCATTAGGGACCTTTATGATTTTAAATCCTCAAACATCACAAGCACAATCCTTGCCACCAGATCCGGGTACGGATCCGTTTGGATAGGTAATTGAAAAAACTATAAGTCATGGTAGTGTATCAAAGCGACATACCAGAACCAAGAGATAATATCCAATAATAAGAACACCAACCACAAATTAAATTATTAAAAACAATTAGCGATGAACAAATTTTACACCATTCTGGTAGCCCTATTAATAACGGCAAGCAGTTTTGCCCAAGCACCAGAGCAAATGAGTTACCAAGCCCTGATAAGAGACAGCAGTGGTGATTTAGTAATAAGCCAACAAGTAGGCATGCAAATAAGCGTACTGCAAGGTAGTACATCTGGCACTGCCGTTTATAAAGAAACCCACACACCAACAACCAATGTAAATGGTTTGGTGAGTATGCAAATAGGAACAGGTACAGTTGTTAGTGGCGTGTTTGCTAATATAGACTGGTCAACAGGAACGTACTATGTTAAATCAGAAACCGATCCAAACGGAGGTACAACCTACAGTATAACCGGTACGAGCCAGTTGTTGAGTGTGCCATATGCTCTCTATGCTACTACTAGTGGAAGTGCAACTAACGGTGACTTTGTAGACTTAACAACTAATCAAACCATTGCAGGTACTAAAACCTTTAGCAGTGATGCTATTATTAATGGCATAAACATCGGTAGAGGTGGTGGAAATAGTAATACTAATTCAGCTATAGGGCTTCAAGCTTTAGCTGCCAATACATCAGGACAATTTAATACCGCAACTGGTGTTCAAGCTCTAAATATGCTTAATACTGGTTCAAGAAATTCAGCTTACGGTTATAGGGCATTGGCGAATCATTTAGGGAACAGTAGTTCAGCTTCTGGAATGCAGGCTCTTATGGAGAACACAACTGGCAACAACAATACAGCAGTTGGTGATCAGGCACTCAAGAGTAATATAGAAGCTTCAAATAATACCGCAGTTGGACAACAGAGTCTTTGGAGCAACATCGCCGGAGCTGGTAATACGGCTCTTGGAAGACTTGCCCTTGGAAACAATTTAAATAATAATAATACGGCTGTTGGTTTGTCAGCGCTTGTAACGAATACAACAGGCTATGAAAATACAGCTTTGGGTTCCCAAGCTGATGTAACTGTAGCCAACATAACAAATGCTACAGCTATTGGCTTTAAAGCGAAAGTAGCCAACACCAACACCATACAATTAGGAAATACAGCTGTTACCGATGTAAAAACAAGTGGAAAATTAACTACGGGCACTGTTACTTACCCAAATATACACAATGCAACTGCCGGTCAAGTACTAACTACCAATGCATCTGGTGTTGCCACTTGGGCAAATCTTGCACCAGCAACGTCTTATAGTGGTGTTTTGCCAGTTGCCAATGGAGGTACAGGTTCTGCCACGCAAAACTTTGTAGATGTAACCACCAACCAAACCATTGCAGGCAATAAAACATTTTCAGGAGACCTTAAGGTTGGAACTTATATGACCCTTGGTAAGGGAGGAGGAAACAATACGTATAATACTGCCTTTGGCGAAAGTGCCTTATCACAAAACACGACGGGTAGACTTAATACCTCTATTGGTTTTGAAACGCAAAAGGTTAATATAACCGGAGAACAAAATACAGCTCTCGGCGCTTATGCACTAAAAGAAAATACAGCTTCCTACAATACCGCCTCAGGAAGTTACGCGTTACAATTAAATACTACAGGGCAATATAATGTGGCATTTGGTAGAGAATCATTGAAAGCCAATACTACAGGAAACAAAAATACAGCGATAGGCCATAATGCAAATGTTTCTTTAAATAATTTAGAAAATACTACTGTAATTGGTTATAATGCACAAGTAACTAACAGCAACACCATACAATTAGGAAATACCGATGTTACCGATGTAAAAACAAGTGGAAAATTAACTACGGGCACTGTTACTTACCCAAATATACACAATGCAACTGCCGGTCAAGTACTAACTACCAATGCATCTGGTGTTGCCACTTGGGCAAATCTTGCACCAGCAACGTCTTATAGCGGTATTTTGCCAGTTGCCAATGGAGGTACAGGTTCTGCCACACAAAACTTTGTAGATGTAACCACCAACCAAACCATTGCAGGTACTAAAACCTTTAATTCAGATATTATGATAAGTACCTTAACTATTGGAAGAGGTAGCGGAGGCGATTATACTAGCGTGGCTATGGGTACAGATGCTTTAGACGTAAATACTACCGGCACAAGGAATACAGCTATTGGAGGTTATGCTCTATTAAATACTACGGGTACAAATAATACAGCAACCGGATATTATGCACTAGAAGCAAATACAACAGGATCTAATAATACAAGTATTGGTTCTTTCTCTGGTCCTGATGTTGGTAATTTAGTGAACAGTACAGCCATTGGCTTTGAAGCCAGAGTAACCAACAGCAATACCATACAATTAGGAAATGCAGCTGTTACAGAAGTACGAACAAGTGGTTTGGTAAAAGGTAAGGCTTTTCATGCAACGGGACCTAATGACACAGGTTCACAAGGTGGTTATTTAGTCTGGAACTTATTACAACCAGGAAGCTCTAATTCTAGAGACGGCTACACTTCTTTTGTTAACAATAAAGGTGAAGGTGCTGGTGGTTTTAGATTTTATAATGTTTCAAGTACGGTAGTTTCTTCTACCACTCCTATAGTAGAAATTAATGCTAGTGGCGCTGTTACCGCGAACGGATTCATAAAATCTGGTGGTACTGCTACTCAATTTTTAATGGCCGATGGTTCGGTTTCTACAGGAGCTGCAGCCGTTAGGGAAGTTGCCGATGAGTTTACTGCAACATTAAACCAAACCAGTTTTACGCTAACCCAAACGCCTTCTGAAAATAGCATGGTTAAAATGTATGTAAATGGTATTAGAGTGAGTAACACTGCTTATTCTTGGTCTGGAACAACGTTAACATATAATCCATCAAATAACGGAGGTTATGCATTATCTGCATCCGATAGAATACAGTTTGACTACTATTATTAATTACAATTAAATAGGTTTTGGCTCAATACCTAAAAACACTTTATTGATGAACTATTTTAAAACCATTATTTTATTCTGTATGGCTATAATGTCTTTAGAAACTTATAGTCAAATACCGCAAACCAATAATCTAATTAGCTATTATCCTTTTTTAGGAAATTTAGAAGACCAAAGTGGTGAAAATCATAACACAGGTAGTGTGGATGATGTACGCATATGGAATGTTGCATTAACAAATACAGAAGTCTCTAATTTATATACTTATGAAAATAATGCAGCTAATGATTTTTCTCTACCACCAATCACCCCTTTTGTAACTACTTGGCAAACGGATGGATCTAACAATATAATCATCCCTTTAACTGGTGGAAGCTATGATTTTACAATTGATTGGGGCGATGGAACCACAGAAACAAAAACTGGAACACCTGGTAATATAAGTCATACATACAGTACAGCAGGTGTAAAAACGGTAAGTATTACACCTAATATTGCCACTGGGTTTCCTAGAATTTATGTTAATAATTTTGGAAATAGAAATTTATTACAAACCATTGAAAGCTGGGGTTCTGGGCAATGGGGTGCTTCAGTAGACCGCACTTTTTATGGAGCCGCTAATTTAGAGGTAAATGCTACAGATATTCCTGATTTTAGTGCAACCACAAACTTTCAGTATATGTTTTTAAATTGTAGTTCTGTAACAGGTACTAATGGATTTACAAACTGGACTTTAAACACAAATCCTACTGCAACTATTTCATTTTCTAACATGTTTCAGAGTGCCACTTTATTTAATGGTGATATTTCAAAT
This sequence comes from Flavobacteriaceae bacterium UBA5079, assembly GCA_002414705.1. Lineage (GTDB taxonomy): Bacteria > Bacteroidota > Bacteroidia > Flavobacteriales > Flavobacteriaceae > Algorimicrobium. The sequence continues at coordinate 39,102 of DIAL01000028.1, read as the reverse complement.
TGGGATGTTTCTAGGGTGAACACATTTGATAACATGTTTAATAATGCCGCCTCATTTAATCAGAATATTGGGAGTTGGAATGTAGCAAATGCAACTAATATGAGTTCTATGTTTAAAAATGCAGATGCTTTTAATATTGATATTAGTGCTTGGGATGTGTCTCTTGTCACTAATATGACAGAAATGTTTTCATATAACGATTTATTCAATAAAAATTTGAGTAATTGGAATGTAAGCAGCGTAACAAACATGAACTTTATGTTTTTTAGGGCCGCTAATTTTAATTCACCTTTGAATTGGGGTAATAAAACAGGAAATGTAACAAATATGTCAGGCATGTTTAAAGAAGCAGTTGTATTTAATCAAGATATTGGTAACTGGGATGTTTCTAGTGTCACTAATCTAGGATATATGTTTAGATCTGCTATTGCATTCAATAAAGATTTAAGTAATTGGGATGTTTCTAATGTCACTATTATGGCTGAAATGTTTTATGGGGCTTCAGGGTTTAACAGTCCTTTAAATTGGGGGAATAAAACTGCTAGTGTTACTAACATGTCCACAATGTTTTATGGAGCTTCTACTTTTAATCAGGATTTGAATTCTTGGAATGTTTCTAGTGTAATTAGTTTTGGACAAATGTTTCATGGTGCTCAAGCTTTTAATGAAAATATTTCAAATTGGCAGTTTACAACAGATGTAACCAAAACCATTAGTATGGCAAGCATGTTTAGAAATGCTTCTTCCTTTAATCAAAATATTAGTGGGTGGAATGTGAAACGTGTTAATCAAATGCAACGAATGTTTCAAAACACGCCTTTTAATCAGGATATTAGTAGTTGGGATATTTCTAGGGTAAGTAATCTTCAATATTTTTTATCTGACGCAAAATTATCACGAGCTAATTATAATGCATTGTTACTAGGTTGGTCTACTTTAGATGCTGGAGAATCTCAAGTCCCTGTAAATTTAAATGCGCATTTTGGTAACAGTAAATATTCGGATACCGCCGCTGTTTTAGCAGCTAGAAACACTACGTTAATAGCAAATAAAAATTGGACAATTACAGATGGTGGTATGGATGCAGATGTTATTTTGCCGGAAATAGCTAGTAATGCTTTGGCATCTGATAATACAACCATAAATATTACTTTCAGTGAAAACGTCTATCGAACCGATGTAAGTAGTGGTGTTTTAGAAACTACTGATTTTTTATTTTCATTATCAGGAGGTACGGCAACGTTAAATTCATCGATACCAAATAGTATTACAACAACAACTAATTTAACTTTTGAACTAGGTCTTGATATTAATGGAACACCAGATGGTACAGAAGTGTTAACCGTTACACCAGTATTAAATGCGATTTTTGATAGTTCTGGAAATGCTGCAACTACAACACAAAGCAATAATACGGCCCAATTAAATGATGTAACTGTACCACCAATAACTGCACCTACAACAATTTCTGGAACCGCTACAATTTGCACTGGCGATAGTACCTCGTTAACAGCCTCTGGTGGCACAACAAATTCTGATGCTATTGACGTCTGGTATTCAGACATATGTGGTGGTGATGGTTTTCACGAAGGTTGGGAGACACAACCCTATGGCTCGGTAGCTACTACAGATAACGCTAATGCCAATGGTGTATTAAATATCACATCTACATCGGGTGATCCTTATATTAATATGCTTAATCTAGGGAGTTTTGATCCAACGCTTTATAAGTATATTAATTTTCGATACAAAGTAAATTCAGGAACAGCTACCGCAGCACAGATATTCTTTTTAAATGGCGCCATGACGCTCGCCGATGGTGCCAAATATAAAAATACGCCTTTAATATCTGATGGGCAATGGCATACTGCAGTGGTTGACATGTCCACACATCCCCTGTGGGCATCGGATGGAAATATTACAGGCATTAGATATGATTATACCACTGCTAGCGGTGTAACCATGGATCTTGATTTTATAGAATTAAGTTCTGCGCCTATTGTAGGAACGGGTAATACCATAACAGTATCACCAACAGCTAATACCAGCTATTATGTAAATAGAAAGGGGCCTGAAACAAACACAAGTTGTATCTCGCAGTTGGTTACGGTAAATCAAATTCCAGTAATTACCAATTTTAATAATTATTCTAAAACCTATTTTGATGAATCATTTACTATAGCAAATCCAACAAGTGCTAGTGCAGGTTCGTTTAGCTATACAAGTGACAATGCGTCTGTAGCAACTATTTCTGGCAATACTGTAACTATTACCGGTGTTGGTACTGCAAATATTACAGCTACACAGGCAGCAAATGGTTCTTTTTGTTCTAATACTGCTACCGTTCCTTTAACCGTAAATGGTGTTTCTGTTGTTACAAAATATTGTGAAATATCCGCTACAAATTCAAATTATGTGAATAATTATGGTGAAATAGGTGATATAACTGGAGTTTCTAAAAATGGATTACTATTGGTTACAAAGTCACCATTTTCGGGAGGAACCTTTGATGGCTATACCTATAACGTGGTGACTACAGCAACTGGCAGGGTTTGGCTCGACAGAAATTTAGGGGCAACACAAGTCGCTAGTAGCAGCACAGATGCTGCTTCTTTTGGCGATTTATACCAATGGGGGCGTGGAACAGATGGTCATGAAAAGCGAACAAGCACAAACATTAGTACGGTTTCGACTACAGATACACCTGGACATGGTTTTTTTATTAATGCAAATTCTTTCAATTGGCAATCACCAGTAAATACTGAATTATGGCAAGGAGTAGATGGTAAAAATAACCCCTGCCCAAATGGCTTCAGGTTACCTACAATTGAAGAGTTTGAGGCTGAAGTAGTTTTATGGAGCTCACAAAATGCAGCAGGTGCACTCGCTTCATCACTTAAATTACCTATAGCTGGACGTCGCCATACTAATGGAAGTATTTATTCTGTAGGTTCTAACGGAATGTATAGGACTAATAGTACATTGATATTAAATATTACGAGTACATCAGCGGCAAGAGCGGGAGACGAAAGAATAGATGGGTTTTGTGTGCGCTGTATAAAAGATTGATTCGGAAAAGCCAATTTAAAGTAGTTGAAATATGACTTATAGACATACCTATAACGGAGGGGGTTACACCGATGGTTTTTGCCGAGTTGGGACGAGATGTTAAAAATAGTAACTTATAAAAGTCAAATAAGTAGCGCATCGGTAGCTAATGGCGGTACTGCCATTAAAACAGATTATCCTAATAATTTTTATTGGTCTTATACTGAAACAGGCAATACTACAGCAATAGTGTTTCGTATTAACCCAAGTGGCGGGCCACCTACATATGGTAAAGATAAAAACTCACTTTACAATGTACGCGCAATAAGAGCGTTTTAATTATTTGCAATATTTGAATTAAAAACAATAAAATGAAAAACAGTTTACTAAAAAAGCCCTTTATCAGAATTCGTTGTTTTACTATCATTTTATTACTAATAACGGTGACCGCAACCGCACAAATATCGGTTTTAAATAAAAATGGCGCCATAATTTCAGACCCATTACTTTCAGTCAATAAAAATGGCGCTGTAGGTTTGGGTACTGGTGTCACGCCATTTGGTGAGTTTTTATCAACTTCCGAATTAGTTCCTGGCATGTTCCTACATTTAGATGCTAGTAATACCAGTAGTTATTCGGGTTCTGGCACCACTTGGAATGATGTAAGTGGCAATAGCAATCATGGCACCCTACAAAATGGCGTTACTTATAATAGTGCTAATAGAGGCTCTTTAGTTTTTGATGGTACCGATGATTATTTTGTAACTGACAACACTTTAGATTTGTCTGATACGGATAAATTAACCATCCAAGTTATTTTAAAAACAGGATCTATAGAAACTGATATAATTTTAGAACATAGTACCGATTGGAATAGCAACAATGCTTTTGGCGTTACAGCAAATAATGGCAAAATGCGAGTTACAGACCAAAAAGAAGGATACAATGTAGCAAACGCTCCAGAAACTATTGCGGATGCGAATTGGCATCTAATAACAGCAACTACAAATAGAAGTTTAGGTGAGACCAATCAGAGCCAAATTTACATTGATGGCAATGCTGCAAGTGCTGAAAATAACCCAGACCTAATTCATGATATTATGGGAAACTATGCTAGTTTTCCACTGTTTATTGGTTCTAGAGGTGGTAGTGAGTATTTCTTCACCGGCAACATAGCACAAGTAATCCTTTATAAACGGGTACTTACTGTTGAGGAAATTCAACAAAATTTTAATGCTTTAAAAATAAAATATACTTTACCTCTTTTGTCTACGCCTACCGTATCTACCGTTGCTATTTCTGGTATTACAACGAGTGCTGCTACTTCGGGAGGTGCTGTTTCTAGTAATGGTGGTAGTACCATAACGGCTAGAGGGTTAGTTTGGAGCGCTTCTAGTAATCCCACGCTTTCAGACAATGTACTAGCTAATGGTAGTGGAATAGGAACTTTTACTAATAGCTTAAGTAATTTAACAGCAAATACCACCTATTATGTTAGAGCCTATGCTACTAATGCCACAGGTACGGGTTATGGCAATGTTGTACAATTTACAACGAGTGCTCCACCTCCAGTAGTACCATTGGTGGTAACATCCTCTACGGTAACAATAACAACTGGTGGAAATATTGAATTCACGGGTGGTATAACAGATGATAGAGGCAGTGTAATAACGGCTCAAGGCTTTGTTTGGGGTACGTTACTTAATCCAACTATTTCCGATAATTTTGCATCAGTGCCTATTACCTGCCCGCCTTCTGGCTGCAACAACTTTTATCCATCTTTTTCAAAACAATTGAGTCCGTTATTTTTTACTACAGGTGTAACATACTATGTTAGAGCCTACGCTACCAATGCCAATGGTACTGGTTACGGTGGTACAATTCAAATTGTAAAAGAGAGTAGTGGAACTATTAGAGACACCGTCTTGTTTTAATCCCATTACTATGAAACATCCATTTATGATACTTAAAGGGTGTAGCAGAAACACTAATTACTAATTTGTAGCTGGTGTAAGCGCCTATAGAAATGCTACAGTTTATATGTTCTAGTGGTTCGTGTTTTTTAATTTTAGCCCAACATAAGTTGTGCTTTTTTAACACCAGTAACCAACGCATCCACTTCTGATTTTGTATTATAAAACGCAAAAGATGCTCTAACAGTTCCTGGAATATTATAAAAATTCATAATAGGTTGCGCACAATGGTGACCTGTACGAACAGCAATACCCATTTTATCCAAAAGGGTTCCAATATCATACGGGTGAATGCCTTCTAAATTAAAGGAAATTACGGATGTTTTATTTTTGGCTGTACCGTAAATTTTTAAACCGTCTATTTTTAATAATTCTTGGGTGGCATACTCTAGAAGCTCATGCTCATAGGTGTTAATGGCTTCAAAACCTATGTTGTTCATATAATCTACAGCAGCTCCAAAAGCAATTCCACCACAGATATTTGGTGTTCCTGCTTCAAATTTATGCGGTAAGTCTGCATAGGTGGTTTTTTCGAAAGTCACTTCAGCAATCATTTCTCCTCCACCTTGATAAGGCGGTAATTTATGTAACCATGCTTCCTTGCCATATAACATGCCAACACCTGTTGGTCCGCACATTTTATGAGCAGATAGCACATAGAAATCAACATCTAAAGCCTGCATATCTGCTTTTATATGTGGACAGGCTTGCGCACCATCTACCAAAACGGCTGCACCAACTTGATGCGCTTTTTTAATAATATATTCAATAGGATTGATAGTTCCCAAAGCATTTGAAATATGATTTACAAAAACAAGTTTAGTTTTATCGGATAGTAATTTATCATAGTCATCCATGATTAACTCGCCAGCCATATTCATTGGAATCACCTTTAGAATAGCACCTGTTTTTTCGCAAAGCATTTGCCAAGGCACAATATTACTATGATGTTCTAATGCGGACACGATAATCTCATCCTCTTTTTTTAACAGTGAAGCAAAACCATTGGCTACTAAATTAATTCCATGAGTTGTTCCTGCAGTTAGAATAATTTCGTGCGCATGTTTGGCATTAAAATGGGTTTTAATGGTGTGTCTGGCAGCTTCATATTTATCTGTAGCTTCCTGACTTAACGTATGAACGCCTCTGTGAATGTTAGCATTAAAGTTGCTGTAATAATCTACAATAACATCAATAACTTGTTTTGGTGTTTGTGATGTTGCTGCATTATCCAAATATACCAAAGGCTTGCCGTTTACTTGTCTTTGAAGTATAGGGAAATCTTGTCTTATTTTTTCGACGTTAAACATAGTGTTGTTTTAAAAAATAGCCACGATAGTAGCGATATCCTTTTTGCTTTTTTTTAGCAAAAAGATTTAGCGGATAGCGTGAAATAGCTCCAAGAAATACAGATTAATTCTTATTAATTAAGACATCTATTTTCCGCTTTGTCTACAAATCGAAACCAATATTAACGCCCAATTTATGAGCAATAATTTTTGTGATACGTTGTTTTATTTCAGGAATTTTAACCGAACTCAATACGTTATTACTAAATGCAAACATAAGTAACGCCTTGGCTTCCTTTTCTGGAATACCTCTTGAACGCATGTAAAACATAGCGCTTTCGTCTAGTTGACCAATAGTACAACCATGTGAACATTTAACATCGTCAGCAAAAATTTCTAATTGTGGTTTGGTGTTGATACTGGCTTTATCGCTCACCAAAATATTGTTGTTAGCTTGAAACGCATTGGTTTTTTGAGCGTCTTTATCTACAAGCACTTTTCCGTTAAAAACACCTGTAGAACTATCGCCAAAAATACCCTTATAATCCTGATGGCTTTCGCAATTAGGTTCAATATGATGCACCAACGTGTTGTGATCTACATGCTGTTTGTTGCCAATAATGGTGACACCTTTTAGTGTAGAATCTATACGTTCGCCATTTTGATAAAAATTCAAATTGTTACGCGTTAATTTTCCACCAAATGAAAACGTATGAACAGCTGCATGACTTTCGCGTTTCTGATTGATAAACGTGCTATCAATTAAAGAGGCATGCTCATTGTCGTTTTGAATTTTATAATAATCTACAATCGCACGTTTGTTGGCATGAATTTCTGTAACGCTGTTTGTTAAAACAGGATTGCTGGTTAAACTCTGGTGACGTTCAATAATTTGAACATGCGAATTCTCATCTACCACAATTAAATTTCGTGGTTGAAGCATTAAAGCCGATTCATTTCCAGTTGCAAAATGAATAATCTGAATAGGTTTTGCAACCAGTTTGTTTTTTGGAATATGAATGTAAGCACCTTCTTGCGAAAACG
>DIAL01000028.1:30526-31713 GCA_002414705.1 Flavobacteriaceae bacterium UBA5079 | reverse complement strand
CTTTGGAACATGAATATAAGCCCCTTCAGCTGAAAATGCAGTATTTAACGAAGACAAACCGTTTTTTGGAGCAATCTTATTGAAATAATTTTCAATAATTAGGCGGTATTTTGGTTTATTTAATGCAGACGACATCAGGCAAACATCAATACCTTCGTGGGTTGTTTGAGATAAGTATGACGAATATTTACCGTCTATAAATACTATTTTGTAGGTGTCTATATCATGAATGAAGTATTTTTTAACATCCTGATAATCTAGTGCATTTTCCTGTTTTGGAAACACACTATAATCATGTTTTAATACGGTGTTAAGCGATGTGTATTTCCAAGCTTCATCTCGTTTACTGGGAAAACCATTAGTTTCAAATGTTTTTATTGCTTCACTTCTAATATCATGCACTGGCGAATCGATATCAATCTGATCTTCGAAAGCCATAAATGAGGATACTAATTTATCTTTTAATTCCATGTGATTCAGTTTTCAGTTTTCGGTAGTAATCTTCAATAATTATGAAGCTGCTAGAGAAAGCTGTTTGCTATTTTTATACTAATAAAGCTTTTTTCAAAAAAAGCATGTTTTATGAAACTTGAATTTTTTGAACATAAAACTTTTACACTTACTATGCGTTTACTTCTTCCTTAATCCAGTCGTAACCTTTTTCTTCAAGCTCATGCGCTAATTCTTTTCCTCCGGATTTTACAATACGACCATTGTATAAAACGTGAACAAAATCTGGAACGATATAATCTAACAAGCGCTGGTAATGTGTTATTACAATAACTGCATTGTCCTTGCTTTTAAGTTTATTTACACCATTAGCTACAATACGTAAGGCATCAATATCCAAACCAGAATCGGTTTCATCAAGAATTGCCAATTTAGGTTCTAGCATAGCCATTTGAAAAATTTCATTACGTTTCTTTTCTCCTCCAGAAAACCCTTCATTTAAAGAACGTGATAAGAATTTTCTGTCAATTTCTAGCATTTCAGCTTTTTCACGAATTAATTTCAGCATTTCATTGGCTGGCATATCTTTTAATCCTTTTGCTTTACGTGTTTCGTTAATAGCCGTTTTGATAAAGTTTGTTACCGAAACACCTGGAATTTCTACAGGATATTGAAATGACAAGAAAACACCTTTGTGAGCACGTTCTTCTGCTGCTAATTCATCAATATTTTCGTTT
>DIAL01000028.1:28049-30440 GCA_002414705.1 Flavobacteriaceae bacterium UBA5079 | reverse complement strand
TCAATATTTTCGTTTTCTAATAAGATGGTTCCATCTGTTACTTCGTATTCTTCTTTACCAGCAATAACAGAAGCTAGCGTACTTTTACCAGATCCATTTGGACCCATAATAGCGTGGACTTCACCTGGTTTTACTTCTAAATTTATGCCTCTTAAAATGGCTTTATCGTCAACACTTGCGTGTAAGTTGTTTATTTTTAACATGTTATTTGGATTCCAATTTTACTACATTATTGGTTTCAGGATTTGATGCTGAAACGCTTAAAATTTCTTTTATCTCTACTCGAAAAGGCCAGCCTTCTTCGTTTTCTGGTTTTGGTACTACTTTACCACGAATGGAAACTGTGGCATAATCTGTTGGCTCTTTTTTATAAGCTTCTGCCATGTTGTTTAACTCCATCATTTTATCGTCTAAAACAACTCCGTAAACTTCACGATGTGTTTGCAATACAGCCGCATTTTCATAGTATACAAATTCACCATTTAATAAGGTAAGTCCATCGTTTTGTTTGCTGGTGCGATTTGGGCTATCCATATCAATGGCTTCTGTTTCCGTTGTGGTTTCTTCGGTTTTACTTTCATTTTTACAACTCATAAAAACGATAGATATCATTAAAAGAATGGCTAGTTTTTTCATAAAATTACTACTAAAAAGGTTGATTATTTTTTTATCCTACAGAGCCTTCCAAACTAATTTCTAATAGTTTTTGAGCTTCTACAGCAAATTCCATAGGAAGTTTATTTAATACTTCTTTACTAAAACCGTTTACAATTAGTGCAATAGCTTTTTCGGTGTCAATTCCACGTTGGTTACAATAAAATATTTGGTCTTCACCAATTTTACTCGTGGTTGCTTCGTGTTCTATAATAGCCGATTTGTTTTTAGCTTCTATATACGGGAAGGTATGTGCACCACATTCGTTACCCATTAACAAACTATCACATTGAGAAAAGTTTCGAGCATTATCTGCACGTGAGCTAATTTGAACCAAACCTCTGTAAGAATTTTGCGATTTTCCAGCGGAAATTCCTTTCGAAATAATTGTTGATTTTGTGTTCTTACCTAAATGAATCATTTTGGTTCCTGTATCTGCTTGCTGGAAATTATTAGTAACAGCAATGGAGTAAAATTCGCCTACAGAATTATCACCTTTTAAAACACAACTAGGATATTTCCAGGTTACAGCAGATCCTGTTTCTACTTGTGTCCAGGAAATTTTAGCGTTTTTCTCGCATAAACCACGTTTAGTTACAAAATTAAAAACACCACCTTTTCCTTCGGCATTTCCGGGATACCAGTTTTGTACAGTTGAATATTTTATTTCGGCATCATCCAGAGCAATTAGTTCTACAACAGCAGCATGCAGTTGGTTTTCATCACGACTTGGCGCAGTGCAACCTTCTAGGTAACTTACATAGCTACCTTCGTCTGCAATAACCAGTGTTCTTTCAAATTGTCCCGTTCCAGCTTGATTAATTCTAAAATAGGTTGATAATTCCATTGGGCAACGAACCCCTTTTGGAATGTAACAGAAAGAACCATCACTAAATACAGCTGAATTTAAAGCGGCATAAAAATTATCTTTTTGAGGAACTACGGTTCCTAGATATTTTCTGACTAATTCAGGATGCTCTTTGATAGCTTCTGAAATACTCATAAAAATTATCCCTTTTTCGCCTAGTGTTTTTTTGAATGTTGTTGCTACCGAAACGGAATCTACAACCACATCCATAGCCACATTGGCTAATTTTTTTTGCTCATCAATGGAAATACCTAATTTTTTAAAGGTTTCCAGTAATTCAGGATCTACCTCATCCAAACTATCATATTTCGGTTTGCTGTTTGGAGCTGAATAATAAGAAATGGCTTGGAAATCAGGTTTCTTATAATGTACGTTTGCCCATTCAGGTTCAACCATGTCTTGCCAAACGCGAAAAGCTTCTAATCGCCATTCTGTCATCCATTCCGGTTCTTCTTTTCGTTTAGAAATGGCACGAACAACATCTTCATTTAAACCGACAGGAAATGTATCCGACTCGATATCTGTATAGAAACCGTATTCGTATTCCTTGGTTTTTAACTCTTCTCTTAAATCGTCCTCTGTATATTTACTCATCTGTAATTTCTTTTTTTTAATTCCTCTCCATGGGAAAGGTTAGGTAGGGTTTAAAGTGAAAAACTTTCACCACAACCACATGTTCTATTGGCATTGGGATTATTAAAAACAAAACCAGTACCATTTAAACCTCCAGAATATTCTAGTGTTGTTCCAATAAGGTATAGGAAGCTTTTCTTGTCTATAATGATTTTTACACCATTATCTTCAAAAACTTTATCACCATCTGCTTGGTCTTTGTCAAATTTTAAATCGTACGACAAGCCAGAGCAACC
>DIAL01000028.1:27335-27940 GCA_002414705.1 Flavobacteriaceae bacterium UBA5079 | reverse complement strand
GACAAGCCAGAGCAACCACCACTTTTTACACCAACACGAACATAGTCGGTTGTTGCATTATAGCCGTCTTCAGTCATTAATTCAACGACTTTCTTTTTTGCTGTTTCAGATACTTTTATCATAGTCTTAATTAGATTTGCTCTAAATAGTATGCAAATATACAATATAAGTCATGGATTTCCATATAACCTAACATGATATTAATAGATAGATGCATAGAAAAAAGTTATGCCTATGCGTTATTTTTTTAATGTGAAAAAGTTCAGTAAAATAAAGGGATTCAATTAAAAATTCGTATTTCAAATTAATTTTGAAATGCTGGATTATTAATAAAAGATGGATCGGATAATGTGAGTAAAAAAGCTTTTAAATCTGCTTTGTCCACTGCAGAAAGTTGTACGCCTCCTTGAGCTAATTTTTTCATTAACGGGTCAATAGTAGGCGAGTTTTGTAGGCCTTCACTATAATGATTAATCACTTCATCCAAAGTTGCAAAACGACCGTCATGCATAAAGGGAGCTGTATACGCTAAATTACGTAGGGATGGTGACTTAAACTTTCCATTATCAGCTGGATTTCCTGTTATGGCTCCAAAACCTATATCG
>DIAL01000028.1:26835-27228 GCA_002414705.1 Flavobacteriaceae bacterium UBA5079 | reverse complement strand
CTATATCGGAAAAGGTAGTATCCAATCCGTTGTTGTGAAACATATTATCTGTCCATAGCGGATTATTTGGATTACCATGACAGTGGAAACAATCGCCTCGAGTTTCATCCATAAACACATTTAACCCATTAGTTTCTTGAGGTGTTAAGGTAGTTTCACCTAACAAATATTTATCGAATTTTGAGTTTGCTGAAATAAGTGTACGTTCAAATTGTGCGAGTGCTTTGGTTGCTTTTTCTTTTGTAATAGAACCATCGCCAAATGCATTAGCAAATAAATTGGGATATTCAGGATGTTGTTGCAATCTAGAAATAACAATTTCCCAAGTATTATTCATTTCTATTGGATTTTCAACAGGTTCTAAAGCTTGATGTTCCAGGCTAAATACGCTAT
>DIAL01000028.1:19163-26721 GCA_002414705.1 Flavobacteriaceae bacterium UBA5079 | reverse complement strand
ATCCCAAAAGAATTTTTCGTCATAATTCCAGGCTAAATTAAACAATGGCATGGAATTTCGGGTTCCTGAAATACCATCAATACCAACACTAAATTGGGCATTATCTGTAAAGGCTTTTTGTGGACTGTGGCAACTAGCACAGGCTTGTGTGTTATTGGCAGAAAGTATTCTGTCGAAAAATAATTTTTTACCAAGAGCTACGCCTTCAACTGTTTGTGGATTATTAATAGGAATTACAGGATTGATAATTAATTGTTCAAATAAAGGTGGAATATTAAGAGGTTGAGCGGTTGGTTTATTAACATACGCTTCCGTATCTTCATTACTGCAAGCAGCTATAAAAACACAGAAAATTAAAAGTGTGGATGCTAATAATCTATTCATTTTTGACTGTTTTATTGCATGATGGCTCCAATAGAAAATACAGTTGAAACATTTTCTTGCATCATTTTCTGCGCATNNTTCGTCTTTTCTATCTTCTTTTTGTTTTTCTCTGTTTTTCATGCCATCAACTTCAATTCCTTTAAGCTGCATGCTGTATTGAAACTCTAAAGCCATTAATTCTTTTTTCATTTCAACTTCTTGCATCATTTTCTGCGCATCATAATTTGGCATTAATGGTGTGTCAAGCACATTTAAATCCCATGTGTTTGGGTTTTTGAAAAATTCTGCAACATTCATTTTTACCTCTATGGTTGCATTATTGGTAATCGTAATTTGCGTTGGAAGAATAATTTCAGCAAAATTTTGCTCAAAAACATCTGCGCTTACACGTGCTGTTCCATTGTGGAAATTAAATGGCATGGGTGTGGTATTAATGTTATAATTACCATCAAATTGCATGAAATGATAACCACCACCTAACATAGCTGGCCAGTTCCAAGATGCACTGTTTAAATCTGGATGTGCACCATCTACATTATCTGTTTCATTAAAGCCCCAAATAAATTTAAGCGTGTACGTCCCAATGGGAATGCTGTTATTAGCAGGTGAAAAATTATAGGTCGTTTCATTAGCTATATCGGTGAACTTATACCCATCAAAACTATAAATGTTTCCATTTTCATTTGTTAATTCTAGTCGAGATACTAAATAACGTAATCTTGTCATACTCATAATTTCGCCATGAGCATTAGTAACTATTTCTGTTTGAAGATTGTTACTGTTTATTGTAATTCCATCCCAATTGTGCGTAAAATTAAATGCAATTGTAGCTTGTGGTATTGGAGCTAATAGTGTGTCGTCTTTATCTTCACTACAGGAAAAAATAACGCAAGTCAATACAAGGATTGATATTATTTTTTTCATTTTGTTTTTATAATTAATAGGTCTGTGAATCCTTTATTTTCTAAAATATCGCCATCAGTACTACTAGATTCTCCAACACCAATTATTGTTTTGTCGTCTAATTCAATAGCACTGTTACAAAAATCAATAGCTAATCCACCAACGGATTTTTGTTTGATGATAGACCCGTTTGAATCAACTTTTAGCAACCAACCATCATTTTGACCTTTGTTGTTCGTTAAGTTTCCATCGGCACTTCTGGAATTTCCTGATAGAATAAAACCGTTATCAGATGCTTTAGTTATGGAGCGTCCAGCATCAAAATTGCTGCCACCTAGCGTCTTCTCCCAAATTAGTTCCCCTAAAGGTGTTATTTTTATGAGCCATAAATCTGCAGCACCTAGATTATTTGAAATTTGAATATCCTCACTGCGTGTATCTCCAATAATGAGATAATTACCATCACCAGAATCGATAATTCCACGTGCTTCATCTATTTGTGTTCCTCCAAAATTTTTCTCCCAAATAATAGCTCCAGAACTTGAAACTTTTAGTACCCAAAAATCATATTGACCTATATTATTGGTAATATCTACATCATCACTATCTGAAGAGCCTACAATGATATAATCGCCATCAGTGGTTTGAATGGCATCAAAAGGAGAATCTGTGAAACTGCCACCATAATATTTGCTCCATTCTATCATGCCTTGATTATCTAGTTTTAAAGCCCAATAATCACCTCCTGCATGTCTGGAGCTCACATTTCTAGTATTTCCAGCACCTCCTGAAGCCGAAACATCTAGAATGCCTGTCATGAAAAACCCACCATCTGATGTCACTAATAAAGACGTTCCGCGATCAGAACCTGCATATCCATAAGATTGTTGCCAGATTAGATTTCCACTGGAGTCTAATTTTGTTAGCCAGTAATCTTGAGCGCCTGCGTTGGTTGTAACATCACCATCATTACTATCACTATAGCCTAAAACAGCATAGCCTCCATCTGGTGTTTGTACTATTTTTTCGCCACGATCATTGCCTGTTCCGCCATACGTTTTAGACCATTGAAGAATATGATTAGTGTCATATTTTAACACCCAAAAGTCATAACTCTCGTTTATTTTGTCTGAAATATCTCCATCAGCACTTTGTGTAAAACCTAATATAGCGTAACCACCATCTGTTGTTTTTATAATGGATTGCCCACTTTCGTTTTTAGATCCACCCAATGTAGTAACTGATGTGCTTGGAACATCAGGATTTGTAAGAGCTATTTCATTATCAGATGAACAAGCAACTACCGAAAGTGAAATAAATAAACTAAAAATTTTTGCTTTCAAGGGATTTTTAATTTTGCTTTCTTACTATAAATAAGCCACTTTCAATATCACTAACAACAATATTGCCACTAGCAAAATAAGGATATACATTCCAAGCACCATGAAAACTAGTACTATTATTTGCTGGATAGGTATCAAAATAGCCAGTTTCAGTCATGGTTCCAGATGCAATAGCGGAAATATCTACAAAACGCACACCTGCCGAGTAATTTGCAATGTAAAATGTGTCAACCTTTACATAACCATTATGGTCTATTGCAGCAGTTGGACCATTGTAAGTCATGTGAAAGGCTGGATTGTCAAGATCTGAAAAGTCAAATACAATTGTTCGTGTATTTCCACCAAAAGACTGTTCGTCTGTTTCGTCACCTAGAAGAAAATAGTTTAAATCTTCAGTAAACCAACCTTGATGTGTGTATCCAATATTATTATATGCAATGCTTGATATAATTTCCGGATTTGCCTTATCTGTAACATTTACAATAACAACTTCATTTTCATTACTTCCAATTAAAATTTCCTGACCATTATAATCTGAATCTGGACCATTATAATTTAAAACTTGAGCATCATGAGAATAGCCAAAGAAGCCTCCTTCGTTAACTGGGTTAAGAGGGTTTTGAATATTTATAAATAAAGGACCTCCAGCAAAAGTGCCATTTCTGCTAGTTCCTACAATATAAGCATAACCAGAATCTTCATTAATAACGATGTTGTGTGCACTTCCAAAACCTGTATAATGTGTGTCTGCTGTAAAATTTTGTGGTGGATTGGTTACATTGCGTAATCGGGTTAAATCGAAAACTTGCATGCCATGTCCACTGGCTTCACTCACAATAAAAGCGTAATCATTGTAAACTTTAACATCGCGCCAAATATTTCCGTTACTACTTGAGTTAGCAGAAGCTAAACGTCCTAGTAATATAGGGTTTATTGGGTCGGTAATATCCACAAATGCGGTCCCTTGGGTGGTGCCAACAAGTGCATATTCGTGTCCAGTTGTGCTATCTGTCCAGCCCCAAGAATCATTTCCTTCAGCATTTGGTTGTCCTAAAATATTTATAGAAATATGACTCATTAAATCATAACCGTTACAAGGATATGGGCCAGCCATACCATTTACACATGGAAATAAAGGTGTTGTATTAGGTGTGTCTTCACAGGCATTTCCTATACCATTATTATCATCATCTTCTTGATTTGGGTTGGCAATCGTTGGGCAGTTATCTTCACTGTCTGGAATACCATCGTTATCTGAATCTGTTATATCTGGAGCGTCACAAACATCACCAACACCATCATTGTCTGTGTCTTCTTGATTTGGGTTTGATGTTTCAGGACAGTTGTCTTCTCCGTCAGGAATACCATCATTATCTGTGTCTACAATTGCAATGGGATCAACAGATTCGTCATCACAAGCTTGTAGTGTTGAGAAAATAACAACACAAATAAATATAAGCTTGATAGGTAAAGGGGATTTAAGTAAGTTTTTCATAGGTTTTTTACTGCGGTCTAATGGGTTTAAACAACGCATTTTTTTTTTTAATTAAAAACGATTTATTTATAGGTTTATTGTTTTGTTTTAAAGAGAATACCGAAACTAAACATAAAACACATGCAATTTTTTGAAATTGAAATAGCTTTAAACATGTCGCTATTTACTTGCTGATTTTGAACAAAATTAATAGATTATTGATAATAACAGTTAGGATTAGTCTTTAATTTATGTTAAAATGAGTTTTGATACTGTTTTCGGCATAATTTAACTGGTTAATATGACAACAAATAACTCCAAGCTTCTTATTTTTGTGCCATGATAGAAGATAAAAATCAACAACGTACCCAATTAGAGAATTTAGGTGAATTCGCTTTAATAGATCACTTAACAGCAAATTTTAAAATGACTCAAAAATCAACTATTAAAGGAGTAGGAGATGATGCTGCCGTTTTAGATTTTGGAAAAAAACAAGTAGTTGTTTCTACCGATTTATTAGTGGAAGGTGTGCATTTTGATTTAAGCTATATGCCTTTAAAACATTTAGGTTACAAAGCCATTATGGTTAATTTATCGGATATCTATGCCATGAACGCTATGGCAACTCAAGTAACCGTTTCCATTGCAGTATCTAATAGATTCCCTTTAGAAGCTTTGGAAGAACTTTATGAAGGTATTCATACAGCTGCCAATATTTATGGTGTAGATGTGGTTGGAGGTGATACTACTTCCTCGACTTCTGGTTTATTAATTTCAATCACCGCAATTGGTGAGGTAGCAAAAGGTGAAGCTGTTTATAGAAATGGCGCAAAACCAAATGATTTATTAGTTGTCTCAGGAGATTTAGGCGGTGCTTATATGGGATTACAAGTTTTAGAACGCGAAAAAGAAGTATTTAAAGTAAATCCAAACAGTCAACCAGATTTAGACCAGTATACGTACATTGTAGAAAGACAATTAAAGCCTGAAGCACGAAAAGATATTATTACTTTATTGAAAGAATTAGAAGTGAAACCAACGGCTATGATTGATATTAGTGATGGTTTGTCATCTGAAATCATACATTTATGTAAACAAAGTGATGTAGGTTGTGATTTATATGAAGACAAAATTCCATTAGATCCTCAAGTTATTTCTACTTGCGAAGAGTTTAATATAGATAGTACCACAGTTGCTTTAAATGGTGGTGAAGATTATGAATTGTTGTTCACTATTTCTCAAGAAGATTTTCCTAAAATACAAGCAAATCCAAATTTTAGCGTTATTGGTTTTATGCAAGAAGCTAGTGCTGGAATGCATTTAGTTACGCGTGCCGAAAGTAAAATTCCACTAAAAGCCCAAGGTTGGAAAAGCTTTAATGAGTAAACAAGGTTTTTTTATTAACCAGTAATTCGCAAGTTACTTTCAGAATATCTATTAGATGCTAATCGCATAGCACGACGTGTGTAAATCTGTTCCAGAATACTGTTAATTTCCTTAAATTTTGGAGTTAGTTCGGTTAATCTTCCATTACCATTAGTGGTGGCTTGCTTTTTACAATGTTTACATTCGTACTCCTTAACATGTAGCGTTACTTTTCGAGAAACGTGGAAGTCATGACCAAATATATTACAATATAATTTTGGTATGAAAGCGATTTTTTGATTAGTAGGTTTCATAGTTTTTAACTTTGGGTTCAATAAAGCTATGAAAAATATACATTTAATCGTTAAAATTACTTATTATTCGATGAAACGCACAATTTCATGTAAGAATAAACTTTCATTTTCAATATAACTCATGTGTCCATCTGGAAAAATAACAAAATTGGTGTTTGTTTTTTTTGCTTCTTCAACAAGGTCATCAAATTGAATAACAGTGTCATTACGACCAATAATCATTAGTTTTTTGAAAGTTGAATTTTTAAGAATGTCAGATCTGTCTGGTCTAATTTTCATGCCTTCCAAAGCAGAAACAATTCCTTGGAGTGGTGTTTTTAAGGCTTCTTTTTTTACAACTAAAATATCATCAGAAAGTAAAGACTGATTTTTTATGGCAAATAAATTTGTTACTGCCATACTAACAAATGCGCGGTGGTTTTGTTTAACAGCCTTTATGGCACGTGTTCTATTTGTTTTTCGTTCGGCACTATCTGCTTTTGAAGTAGAATTAGCTAAACATAAACCCAATACCATGTCTGGAAATTTTTCAGCAAAAGCTAACGCTACATAGCCACCCATAGAATGACCAATACATAGACATGTATCTATTTTTAAGTGAACTAAAACCGCATGAACCACTTCAGCCATAAGTTCCATACTATGAATGTAACCCAAGCAGCCAGTTTGTCCATGACCCAACAAGTCTAGAGTTATTACCCTTTTTGTTTTAATAAGTTCAGGCGTTAAACGTTGCCACATAAAACTGTTTTCTAAAAAACCATGAAGCAAAACTATTGGTGTTCCGTGGCCTTGGTCTGTATAAAAAACAGAAGTATCTTTATAGTCTAATATCATTTTTAAAGTATCTTGGACAAAGATAACAGAGTTTAAATTTTAAATGTTTAATCCGTTTTTTGTTTTCTGAAAATTATATGAATAAAACCAAACAAACACTTATAGTCGCTTTTGCGCTTTTTTCGCTTTTTTTTGGAGCAGGCAATTTAATTTTACCACCATATTTGGGAGCTCAATCTGAAGGCGCCTGGTATTTAGTAACTTTTGGTTTTACTTTAACAGCAGTTGTAATTCCCATATTAGCAATTTTTGCACATGCTAAATTGCAAGGAACGATGTTTGATTTTGGAAAAAAAGTGTCGCCTGTTTTCAGTTCAGTTTATTGTGTCTTTATGTATGCTATTGCGATTGCGTTGCCTGCACCACGAACAGCATCAGTAACACACGAAATGGCTATTGCACCATTTTTTAATTCATCTACCTTATTAACCAGTTGTGTTTATTTTGCACTCGTTTTTATTTTTGTGATGAATCGCTCGCGACTTTTAAGTCTAATAGGCAAGTATTTAACACCTTTAATAGTTATCATATTATTAATCATAATATGTTTAGGCATTTATGGAGGTTCTTCAGAATCGGTTTCTACAGCTGTTAGTTTACCATTTGCTATTATTTCCGAAGGAATTTTAGAAGGGTACCAAACCTTTGACGCTATTGGAGGTGTGGTGGTTGGTGCTGTTATTGTATTGTCCTTAAAAACGTATGGAGAAGGAAGTTATAGTGAGAAGAAAAAAGTCATCTCTCAATCAGGATTATTAGCTGGTTTCGGACTATTAATTATTTATACTGGTCTTATATTTTGTGGGTTTTTGTTGAAAGATAGCTTTCCTGAAAATGCAACCAGAACGGAAGTTTTAACTAGCTTAAGTCAATTAACATTGGGTGATGTTGGTAC
Organism: Flavobacteriaceae bacterium UBA5079; assembly: GCA_002414705.1. Taxonomy (GTDB): domain Bacteria; phylum Bacteroidota; class Bacteroidia; order Flavobacteriales; family Flavobacteriaceae; genus Algorimicrobium. The sequence goes on along the minus strand of DIAL01000028.1, from coordinate 19,206 downwards.
CGCTTTTTTAAGTGTTTTGGTGGCTTTGGCTTGTTTTACTACA
>DIAL01000028.1:18641-19027 GCA_002414705.1 Flavobacteriaceae bacterium UBA5079 | reverse complement strand
TACAGCTGTTGGTATTATAACTGGTGCATCAGATTATGTAAGTGGTTTATTTCAAGATTCCCGAAACGTGTATACCGTAACGGCAATTTTGTCCTCTGTTATTGGTGTTATTGTTGGAAGTTATAATGTGGCTTTTATTATTGATATTGCACTTCCGGCACTCATGTTTATTTATCCAATTACTATAGTATTGATTTTGTTGAATGTAGTTCCAGATAAATTTGCATCAGAAACTGTTTTTAAATTCGTCATATTGGTCACATTTATATTTAGTATTCCTGATTTTCTAAAATTTTTAGTCCCTATAGATAATTTAAAAGGTATTTTAAATGTTATTCCATTAGCAAACTACAGTTTAGGTTGGGTTTTTCCTGCTGTTTTAACCT
>DIAL01000028.1:15714-18519 GCA_002414705.1 Flavobacteriaceae bacterium UBA5079 | reverse complement strand
TGCTGTTTTAACCTTTGTGATGGTTAATATAGTTCAAAAAAAAGCCTCAATAATTTAACTTAAAGAGGCTTTGTATAATGTGTTATTGGTTTATGAATTCATAATCTCTTCAATCTCTTCAATTTCAATTGGAATATTACCCATTAAGTTTTTAGGTGCACCAGATTCTTGAATCACTAAATCGTCTTCCAAACGGATTCCAAAACCTTCTTTTGGAATATAAATTCCAGGCTCTACGGTAAAGACCATATTGGCTGTCATAGGTTCATGAAGCAATCCATAATCATGTGTGTCTAAACCAATATGGTGAGACGTTCCATGCATGAAATATTTTTTATAAGCTGGCCAATCTGGGTTTTCATTTTGAACATCGGCTTTATCTAATAAACCTAATGTTAAAAGTTCAGAGGTCATTAATTTTCCAACTTCTACATGATAATCTGCCCAAATAGTTCCAGGGACTAACATTTTTTCGGCTTCTTTTTTTACGTGATTTACGGAGTTATAAACGGCTTTTTGTCGGTCGCTAAATTTTCCAGAAACTGGAATTGTTCTGGTCATATCACTAGAGTAATTTGCGTATTCTGCACCAACATCTAGTAGAATTAAATCGCCAGCTTTACATGCTTGATTGTTTTGTATATAATGTAATACATTCGCGTTATTTCCAGAAGCCACAATAGGTGTGTATGCAAACCCTTTAGATCGGTTTCTTAAAAATTCATGCATTAATTCGGCTTCAATTTCATATTCCATAACGCCAGGTTTTACGAAATTTAAAAGACGACGGAATCCTTTTTCTGTAATATTACAAGCTTGTTGCATGATGTCTAATTCAATGGCATCTTTTACAGAACGTAAACGCTGTAAAATAGGATTGCTTTTTGCTACACTATGAGCTGGATATTGTTCTTTTAGCATTTTGTTAAAACGATCTTCGCGCGTTTCAGTTGCTGTATGCGCACGATAATGTTCATTGGTATTCACGTAAACCGTTTCGCATTGCGCCATAACTTCTTTGAAAATTTTGTCAAAATCTTGAAGCCAATAAACGGTTTGTATTCCAGATGTTTCTAAAGCCTTTTCTTTGGTTAATTTTTCGCCTTCCCAAACAGCAATATGATCGTTTGTTTCTGTTAAAAACAAAATTTCGCGATGCTTTGGGTTTGGGCAATCTGGAAATAGTAATAAAATGCTTTCTTCTTGATCTACACCACTTAAATAAAAAATATTTCTGTCCTGTTGAAAAGGGATTGTGCTGTCAGCACCTATTGGGTATACGTCATTAGAATTAAAAACGGCCAAACTATTGGACTTCATTTGAGCCATGAAGTTTTTTCTGTTTTTAATAAAGAGTTTATTGTCTATAAGATGGTATTTCATACATGTATTTTTATTGCCTGCCTTCTGCAAGCTGTTTTCTAAAACGAGTTTTAGTAGAGTCTGCTAAATGAAAACTTGCTTAATAAGCTCGTTTCATAGTAATCAAAATTGATTTCCTCAAAGCTACATATTTCATGGTAGTTTAGAAAAATATCGCTTCACTTTTTGTTAAACTTTAACATCAAATTTTGATGCTAGTCGCTTTATGGTTATTTTTCAATTTTAAACAACTAATCACACTTTTTTTTATGAAACGCCTTCAGCTTATTAACCTTGTATTTGCTTTTATAGCTGCTACTGCTTTTTCTCAACAACCAGCAACACCTTCTAGTTCTGTAGAAAAAGCGTTGGAACAGAAACAAGCTTTAATGCAAAAATCCCTCGTTAAAAATATTCCGTTTACCAATGTTGGGCCAACGGTTATGAGTGGTCGTGTAACAGATTTGGATGTGAATCCAGAAAACCCAATTGAGTTTTATGTGGCTTACGCATCAGGTGGTGTTTGGTATACAGTAAATAACGGATCGTCTTTTGAGCCAATTTTAGATTCGGCAAATACGCAAAATGTGGGTGATATTGCCGTGCATTGGCCAACAAGAACTATTTGGGTTGGTACAGGTGAAAATAATTCGTCGCGTTCTAGTTATGCTGGAATTGGGATATTAAAATCTATAGATAATGGTAAAAATTGGGAGCATGTTGGATTATCAGATTCGCATCATATTGGTCGTATTTTAATCAATCCAAATAATCCAGATGAGGTTGTTGTTGGTGCAACTGGTCATTTATATTCGTCTAATGACGAACGTGGAATTTATAAAACGACTGATGGTGGAAAAACATGGAAACAGACTTTGTTTGTTGACGATTCTAGTGGTATTATAGATGTCCAGCAGGTGCCAGATAATTTCAATATGCTATTTGCTTCTTCTTGGACGCGAGATAGAAAAGCGTGGAATTTTACAGGGAATGGTGCTAATTCATCTATATATAAAAGTGCAGATGCTGGAACTACTTGGGAGAAAGTATCAACCGAAGCCAGCGGTTTTCCTGTGGGAATTGGTGTTGGTAGAATAGGGTTAGCCATTTTTGACAAAAACACAATTTTTGCTTTGCACGATAGTCAATTTCATAGATCAGATTCTAAAGAAAAAAGCGAAACACGTGGTTTAACTAAAGACGATTTTAAAACCATGACTGTTGAGCAGTTGTTAGATTTGGAAGATAAAAAGCTGAATAATTATTTAAAAATGAATGGTTTTCAGGAAAAATACCGTGCAGATAATGTGAAACAATTAGTTAGTAGTGGAACTGTAAAGCCAATTGATTTAGCACATTATTTGGAAGATGCTAATGCCATGCTATTTGATACACCAGTTATTGGAGCCGAGGTTTATAGAAGTATAGATGGAGGAAAAACGT
>DIAL01000028.1:15003-15632 GCA_002414705.1 Flavobacteriaceae bacterium UBA5079 | reverse complement strand
GGTATTTATGTAATGGGTGTTCCAATTTTAAAATCGAAAGATGCGGGAAGAACATTCACATCTATCAGTCGCGAAAACGTGCATGCCGATCATCAAGCGTTATGGATTAATCCTAAAAAGCAAGGTCATTTAATCAATGGGAATGACGGTGGTTTAAATATGAGTTATGACGATGGCGAAAACTGGGAAAAACTTAATGTTAATGCTGTTGGACAATTTTATGCTATTAATGTAGACAATGAAAGGCCCTATAATATTTATGGTGGCTTGCAGGATAATGGTGTTTGGGTTGGAAATCACAATGCGCGTGAAAGTAAAAGCTGGCATCAAAGTGGGCAATATCCATGGGAAGAGCTTATGGGTGGAGACGGTATGCAAATTCAAATAGATAATAGGAATTCCAATATTGTTTTTACAGGCTATCAATTTGGTAATTATTACAGAATAAATAGAGAAAACAATACTCAAACTTACATTCAGCCAAAGCATGAATTAGGTGAAAATCCGTATCGTTTTAACTGGCAAACACCAATTTTATTATCACCACATAATCAGGATATTTTATACCTAGGAGGCAATAAACTCATGCGTTCCATGAATCAGGGTGACACCTGGCAAGCCATTAGTCA
>DIAL01000028.1:13816-14844 GCA_002414705.1 Flavobacteriaceae bacterium UBA5079 | reverse complement strand
GGGTGACCCCTGGCAAGCCATTAGTCCTGATTTAACCAATGGTGGTAAAAAAGGAAATGTTGCTTATGGAACCTTAACGAGTATTAGTGAATCGCCATTTAATTTCGGATTACTCTACACCGGAAGTGATGATGGTTTGGTGCAAGTTTCACAAAATGCTGGTAGTTCTTGGGATTTGATTTCCAATAGTTTTCCTAAAGATTTATGGGTAACACGCGTTATTGCGTCACAACATAAAAAGGAACGCGTTTATGTAGCGCTTAATGGTTACAGATGGGATGATTTTAGCACCTATTTATATATGTCAAACGACTACGGAAAAACATGGAAAAGTATCGTGTCCAATATGCCTATGTCACCAGTTAATGTCATAAAAGAAGATCCAAAAAACGAAAATATTCTTTATGTCGGGACTGATAATGGTGTCTATGTGTCCTTTAATCAAGGCGATTCTTGGGAGGCATTTTCTAAAGGTTTACCTGCTGTAGCGATACACGATTTAGTTATTCAACCTGAAGCAAACGATTTAATTTTAGGAACCCATGGACGTAGTTTATATACCGCAAATATTGAGCCTCTTCAAGGAGTCAACACGTCGTTGTTAGCTAAAAATGTAACCGTTTTTCCTTTGGAATCTATGCGTTATTCGTCACGATGGGGAAGTTCTTGGAGCCAGTATTTAGAGCCTTATGTGCCAGAAACAACAATAAAAGTTTATGTAAAAGATGCCGGAAAACACACAATAGAAATCCGTTCAACAAATAATGATGTATTATATAGCATTTCAGCCGATCTAGATGCAGGCTTCAACTACGTTTCTTATGATTTATCCATCACTGAAAAGGGTAGAAAAGCACTCATGAAAGAACAAAAAGATTTAGATATTCCAAAAGCTCAAAATGATACATATTATTTGCCAAAAGGCGATTATAAGATTCATTTGTTAAATGAGTCGATTGATTTTAAAATTGAATAAGCATACTATTTTTTGTATTTTCGAGTTATAACCCCAAACAATTTAACCTATG
>DIAL01000028.1:0-13752 GCA_002414705.1 Flavobacteriaceae bacterium UBA5079 | reverse complement strand
ATTTAACCTATGAAACCTTTAAATTTTATTTTGTGTTTTGCTTTATTCGGATTATTCGCTTGCAGTGACGATTCTGTAAATGAACCAATTAATCCGGAAGCTAATTTAGTTATCAAATTTAAATTTGATTCCAACCAAATTCGATTAGACAATTTAGGGCAACCAGCAACTATTCCAAATGGGAATGCGGCTCAATCGCCAGATTTTGCAAGAATGAGTTCGCATTATATAGAGTTTGCACCAACAGCAAATACTTTATTGGGTCAAGGTGCTATTGTTTATAATGGTGTCACCACAACAATTGGAGGTGAAGAAGCAATAGATTTTAGCCAAGCTAAATTTGCGGGAAATAATGAAACCTTTGTAACCGTTCCATTAAGTCAAGTTGCCGAAGGAAATTATACTTGGGTACGTGTTTCATTAGCCTATCAAGAAGGTGGAATAGATTTTTTGGCGGCTGATGGTAATGAATATTCAGGAACTTTAGCCAGTTTTGTAGGATATAATACCTATGTGCCAACCCTTGCTTTTAACGGAGCAACTTTTCCAGTTAATGCCAATAAAATTCAAGGTTTCTGGGCTTTTGAAGCTTTAGGTTTTACTTCTCAAGGACAAGCACCTCCTGGTGCAACAACGGTTCCGAATCCATTGTTTAATTCATCTCCAATACCACAGGGTTCTTGTGTGGTAACTGGTGAGTTTGAAAATGGATTGACTATTTCTGGTGAAGAAACCGAAGATGTAATTGTTACTTTATCTTTTTCGGTAAATAATAGTTTTGAATGGACAGAAATAAATACCGATGGAAAATATGAGCCACAAGCTGGTGAGCAATTGGTTGATATGGGTTTACGTGGCTTAATCCCTATGGTTTCTAATTAAATTATAAATAATTTTTCCTATTTCAGACACTCACTTTTTTAATATTTCACAAAGATTTGCACTTCTTTTGCATTTTTTTGACACTTACTGTGTGAAGTCATTTTAGTTTTAGTATTAATAAAAACATAAAGCTATAATTATGCTAAAACGGACTTTAGTGATATTGTTATCAATTATTCCTGCTATTATTTTTTCACAAGATGTTAAACTAGATGAACTTAAAATATATCTTGATTGTAATATATGCGATAATACATATATAAAACAAAATCTTGGGAATGTCCAGTTTGTAAGAGATCAGAATTTAGGTGATGTACACCTATTTTTTGTAACCCAACAAAATGGAAGTGGTGGTCGTTTGTATGAAATTGATTTTATTGGAAAAAATACGTTTGAAAACATCAAGTACAAATTAAGTTTTTCAACAGATACTAATATGACAAATGATGATGTACGAAACCAGATTTTAGACCAGTTAAAATTAGGATTGGTTAGGTATTGGATTGAAAAAGGAGCAACAGATTCTGTTTCGGTAAATGTGGATTCACCAGAAAACAATGAACAAAAATTAGAAGAAAATGACCCTTGGGATTATTGGGTATTTGGATTAGGTGCTAATGGATATTTTAACGGTCAAGAAACAAATAAATACAGTAATTTAAATGGCGATTTGTCAATTAAACGAGTAACTGAAGAGAATAAGTTTTTATTGCGTTTGGGAATAGGTGAAGATAAATCAACATTTACTTATGGTGATGAAGATATTATAGCCATAAACAGTAATAAATATTTATTTATAAGTGATGTTTTGAGCATTAATGATAATTGGTCTTATGGTTTTTTTGCCGATTTAGGAGCTTCAACCTACAGTAATAAAGATTTTTATTGGTCTCTTAAACCTGCATTAGAATACAACTTTTTTGAATATAAACAATCTGCTAAAAAACAATTAACCCTATCTTATAGAAATGGAATTGTGTATCAAAAATATATTGAGCGTACCATTTTTGCAAAAGAAAAAGAAACACTTTGGGAGCATGAGCTTAATTTGGGAGGAAGTATCAACCAAGAATGGGGAAATATTTTTAGCGAAGCGTCATTTAGGCAATATTTGCACGACACCACATTAAACTCATTGTCCTTTTATCTTGGAGCCAATATTCGAATTTTTAAAGGATTTAATTTTAATATTAATGGTAGTTATAGCATTACTAGAAATCAAGTAAACCTTCCAGCAGGAAATGTGTCTTTAGAAGAATTGTTACTTCAACAACAGCAATTACAATCTGGTTACAATTACTATGCAAGCTTTGGGTTTAATTATGCATTTGGGTCAATTTATAATACAATTGTTAACCCACGATTTAACTTTTAATTAAAATCATTCTAAATAGATAATATTAAGGTTTGTATTTTGTCTAAAACTGATTTGAAGCGTATCTTTGTTAGATAAATATTAAACTTCAACAATGAGCGGAATTTTGAATTCTTCGATTGGAAGAAAAGTTGCCATGGCACTTTCGGCACTCTTCCTAATGGTTTTTTTACTACAGCACTTTGCTATCAACATGTTATCGGTATTTAATCCAGATACATTTAATGAGGTTTCTCACTTTATGGGAACTTTCTGGGTTATTCAATATCTCATGCAGCCTGTTTTAATTTTTGGTGTTATTTTTCATTTTGTTATGGGATTTGTTCTAGAGATTAAAAATAATAGTGCTAGAAAAATTAGCTACGCCAAAAATAATGGTAATGCCAATTCATCTTGGATGAGTAGAAACATGATTTGGAGTGGTCTGGCCATCTTGGCATTTATGATACTTCATTTTATAGATTTCTGGTTTCCAGAAATGAACATCAAGTATATTCAAGGCGATATGTCTGGATTATTAGCCGATGGAGAAGGGTTTAGATATTATGAGGAATTGGTTCATAAATTTGAAAACCCAATTCGTGTTGCTGCTTATTGTTTGGCATTTGTGTTTTTAGCGCTGCATTTACTGCATGGCTTTATGTCCGCATTCCAATCAGTTGGAGCAAATAACAAATACACAAAAAGTTTAAAAGGTTTTGCTAAAGTATACGCAATAGGTATTCCATTAGGATTTATTTTTATTGCGTTATTCCATCACCTTAATCACTAAAAAATATATCTAATATGGCTTTAGATTCTAAAATACCAAAAGGTCCTCTTGCTGACAAATGGACTAATTATAAAAACTCAAATAATCTGGTAAATCCAGCCAACAAGCGTTTAATAGACGTTATTGTTGTTGGTACTGGTTTAGCAGGTGGATCTGCAGCAGCAACGTTAGCAGAGTTGGGTTATAATGTAAAAGCTTTTTGCTTTCAAGATTCTCCAAGACGTGCGCATTCTATTGCAGCACAAGGTGGAATTAATGCGGCTAAAAATTATCAAGGTGATGGTGATTCAACATACCGTTTATTTTATGATACCGTAAAAGGTGGCGATTACCGTTCACGTGAAGCTAATGTATATCGTTTAGCAGAAGTATCGGCAAATATAATTGACCAATGTGTGGCTCAAGGTGTTCCTTTTGCTCGTGAATATGGTGGATTATTAGATAACCGTTCGTTTGGTGGTGTATTAGTTTCCAGAACTTTCTATGCTGCTGGTCAAACTGGGCAGCAATTATTGTTAGGAGCTTATTCGGCATTAAACCGTCAAATTGGCCGCGGTAAAGTGAAAATGTATAACCGCCATGAAATGCTAGACGTAGTTATTGTAGACGGAAAAGCACGTGGTATTATTGCTCGTAATTTAGTAACTGGTGAAATTGAGCGTCATTCAGCACACGCTGTGGTTTTAGGAACTGGTGGATACGGAAACGTATTCTTCTTGTCCACAAATGCTATGGGAAGTAATGTAACAGCTGCTTGGAAAGCTCACAAACGTGGCGCTTACTTTGCAAATCCATGTTACACACAAATTCACCCAACGTGTATTCCAGTTTCAGGAGATCATCAATCAAAATTAACCCTTATGTCCGAATCGTTACGTAACGATGGTCGTATTTGGGTACCAAAACATAAAAAAGATGTGGACGCTATTCGTGCAGGTAAATTAAAGCCAACACAATTAGAAGAAGCAGATCGTGATTACTACTTGGAACGTCGTTATCCAGCTTTCGGTAATTTAGTACCTCGTGATGTGGCGTCACGTGCCGCTAAAGAACGTTGCGATGCTGGTTTTGGTGTAAATGCAACTGGTGAAGCTGTCTATTTAGACTTTGCAGCAGCATTTATGCGCTACGGAAAAGAGCAAGCACACGTTAGAGGTTTAGATGAAAGTGATGATGCGCTTGTTAGAAAATTAGGTCAAGAGGTCGTGAAAAATAAGTATGGAAACTTATTTCAGATGTATGAGAAAATTGTAGATCAGAATCCATACGAAACACCTATGATGATTTATCCTGCCGTTCACTATACTATGGGTGGAATCTGGGTAGATTATAACTTACAAACAACAGTGCCAGGATTGTATGCCATTGGTGAAGCTAATTTCTCTGACCATGGAGCAAATAGATTAGGTGCTTCGGCATTAATGCAAGGTTTAGCGGATGGTTATTTTGTGTTACCATACACAATTGGTGATTATTTAGCTGATGATATTAGAACAGGACCAATTCCTACAAATTCACCAGCATTTGATGAAGCAGAAAAGAGTGTTCGTGATAATATTGCACATTTAATTGATAATAAAGGAACACATTCTGTAGATTATTTCCATAAACGTTTAGGTAAAATTATGTGGAACAAATGTGGTATGGCTCGTAATGCAGAAGATTTAAATTCAGCTATTTCAGAAATTGCAGAACTGCGTAAAGAATTCTGGAAAGATGTTAGAGTACCTGGAACTAATGAAGAGTTTAACGAAGAATTAGCGAAAGCTTTACGTGTAGCGGACTTTTTAGAATTAGGTGAATTATTTGCAAAAGATGCCTTATTACGAGAAGAATCTGCAGGTGGTCATTTTAGAGAAGAACATCAAACACCCGAAGGTGAGGCTAAACGTAGAAAGGAGTTTCAATACGTATCGGCTTGGGAATTTAAAGGTGAACCAAAAGATGCTGTTTTACACAAGGAAGACTTGGTTTACGAAAACATTGAAGTTAAAGAAAGAAGTTATAAATAAGAAGGAAAGCTATGAATTTAACGTTAAAAATATGGCGTCAGAAAAACGCTAACGATAAAGGAAAATTGGTTAATTATCCAATAAGTGATGTTTCACCAGATATGTCTTTCCTAGAAATGTTGGACGTATTAAACGAAGGTTTAATTAATAAAGGTGACGAACCTGTAGAATTTGATCACGATTGTCGTGAAGGAATTTGTGGTATGTGCTCCCTATATATTAATGGTGAAGCTCATGGTCCAGATCGTGGTGTTACAACCTGCCAATTACACATGCGTATGTTCAAGGATGGTGATACGATTGTTATCGAGCCATTTAGAGCAACTGCTTTCCCGGTAATTAAAGATTTAGTTGTAGACAGAAGTGCTTTCGATCGTATTCAACATGCAGGTGGATTTATTTCGGTAAATACCTCAGGAAATACTATCGATGCTAATGCTATTCCAGTTAACAAACACGATGCCGACGATGCCTTTAGTGCAGCAACTTGTATTGGTTGTGGTGCTTGTGTAGCAAGTTGTAAAAACTCATCAGCTATGTTATTTGTTGGTGCTAAAGTATCACAATTTGCCTTATTGCCTCAAGGTAAAATTGAAGCAACAGACCGTGTTTTAAACATGGTTAAACAAATGGATGAAGAAGGTTTTGGTAACTGTACCAATACTGGAGCTTGCGAAGTGGAATGTCCTAAAGGAATTTCTTTAGAAAATATTGCACGTATGAATCGTGAGTATTTAAAAGCAAGTTTAAAAGGATAAAAATATTTTAATAAATCTATAAAAATCCCAAGTGTTAGCTTGGGATTTTTTTGTTTCTTTATGTTCATAATCTATAATAATGAAAAGCACTAATTTTATTCTGTCAACAGCTTTTATTATGCTGTTCTCTTGTCTTTCCTTTGGACAGGTAAAAAACACCTATAGTTTTAATTCTGAAAACTTGCTCAATCATGTTAAGGAATTAGCATCCGATGCTTACGAAGGTAGGCGAACAGGAACACCTGGTGCTGAAAAAGCCAAAAACTATATTATTAAACAACTAAAAATGCTTCAAGTGGCACCTTTAGTGGATAATTTTGAACAGCCTTTTACTTTCAGTAGTAGAGATGAATCCTATAATGGCGTTAATATTCTAGCTTCAATAAAAGGAACTGAATATCCTGAAGAATATATGGTAATAAGTGCGCACTATGATCATGAAGGAATAAAAAATGATCAAATTTATAATGGAGCTGATGATGATGCTTCTGGAGTGAGTGCATTATTTGCTTTTGCCGAATTTTTTCAGAAAAATCCGCCAAAACACTCGGTGATTTTAGCCTTTTTTGATGCCGAAGAATTAGGCCTTCAAGGCTCTAAATTTTTTATCAATAATACAATCGTTCCCTTAAAGTCTATTATTCTTAATGTTAATATGGATATGGTTTCTAGGAATGAGAATAAAGAATTATACGTTACGGGAATTAAAAGTAATCCGCAATTGGAAACCATTTATAAAAATCTAGAAAAATCTGAAGATATCACCATTATTGCTGGACATGATGGAACTGATGGGAAACAGAGCTGGATGTTTTCGTCAGATCATGCACCTTTTCATATGAAGAATATTCCATTTTTATATTTTGGTGTTGAAGATCATGAGGATTATCACCAACCTACGGACGATTATGAAAATATTCATCCAGAATTTTATAAAAATACTGTAAACAGTATTATTAGTATGTTTCATCAAATTGATGCATTAACATTCTAATAGTTTAAAAATCTTTCATGAAACACGAACCAAATACCTATTACCAAAATCAATTAGAAAACCATCAAACCGCAGTAAAAGCGTTTAATAAAAAGCTTTTTACATTTAGCATGTTGCGTCTTGGTATTTTTGTAGGAACTGCAATAGCTATTTATGTTACGTTTCAAAATTGGCAAGTGGCAACAGGAGTTGGAATTTTTGGAACGGCTCTGTTTATTTTTACTATCTCTAAATATACTGATATTAAATACCAACGGAATCTTCATAAAGCTCTCGTTGCCATTAATGAAGATGAATTGGCTATTGCTTCTGGTGATTTTCATGAACGACCAACGGGTTTAGAATTTCAAAACCCAACCCATTTTTATAGTTTAGATATTGATTTATTTGGTAAAGGATCTTTCTTTCAATTTATAAATAGAACGTCCATAAACGAAGGGACCAAAACATTGGCAAATGCATTAAATGCCAATGATATTACGAACGTTGAGTCGCGACAAGAAGTGATTAAAGAATTAGCTAGTAAACCAGATTGGCGACAGCATTTTTCTGCTGTGGCATCTTTGATTCATGTAGAAACACCTGCTGTAAAAATTATAGATTGGCTTAAAAGTCATAAGTTGTTTTTACCAAAAGTCATGAGTTGGTTGCCAATTGTTTTTAGTCTGGCTTCTGTTTTAGTTGTTGCATTATCTATCCTGGAAATTATTCCATCTATACTAGTTTTAGGTTGGTTAGTTTTAGGATTATTAATTACTGGTGTCTATTTGAAAAAGATAAATCACCTTTCTAGTAATACGGATAAAGTAAAAGACACCTTTAGACAATATGCCACGCTTTTAGATCAGATTGAACAGGAAACATTTTCATCCAGTGAACTAAAAGAAAAGCAAAATCAAATTCAATTAAAACATCAAAAAGCATCGGAAATTTTCGCCAAGTTTTCTAAACATTTAGATGCCTTAGACAATAGAAACAATTTAATTTCGGCTATTTTAGGAAATGGCTTTTTTCTTATCGATTTAAAAAATAGTTATAAAGTAGAGCAGTGGATTGCGCAATACCACGAAACGGTTTCGCATTGGTTTGAAGTTGTATCCTTTTTTGATGCCTATAACAGTTTAGGAAATTATGCCTTTAATCATCCGGATTATGTATTTCCAACTATTGTAACAACACAAACAACTATTAATTCTGAACATTTGGGACATCCGTTATTAGATGCAAAAAAACGTGTGGCTAGCGATTTAACCATCAATAATCAGGAGTTTTTTATTGTAACTGGTGCTAATATGGCTGGAAAAAGTACGTTTTTACGAACCGTTTCTTTACATATTGTTATGGCAAATGTTGGGTTACCAATTTGTGCAACTTCTAGTAATTACCAACCCATTAAATTAATTACAAGTATGCGTACCAGCGATTCGCTAACGGATGATAGTAGTTATTTCTTTTCGGAATTAACGCGTTTAAAATTTATTGTAGACGCGATTCAAACCGAACCGTATTTTATTATTCTGGATGAAATTTTAAAAGGAACCAATTCCACCGATAAAGCCATTGGTTCAAAAAAGTTTGTTGAAAAATTGGTAGCATCCCATGCCACAGGCATTATTGCGACGCATGATTTAAGTTTATGCGAAATAGAAACGCAATTAGAGCCTGTAAAAAACTATTATTTCGATGCACAAATTATTAATGACGAACTCTTTTTTGACTATAAATTCAAAAAAGGTATTTGTCAAAATATGAATGCGAGTTTCTTATTGAAGAAAATGGAGATTATATAAAGTGATAGACCTAACAGGTTTTTAAAAACCTGTCAGGTCTATTTATTTTAGTATGTAGTAAACTTGATTTTTGCGTCACTTCGAGTGTCCTGATTGTAAATCGGGATGTATCGAGAAGCAAATCAGCCCTGGTCTTTAGTATTAGCGGCTTTAATCTTCTCAATCATTTCCAAAGCATTTGCATCATCAGGATACAAACTTAAGGACTGATAATAGTTTTTTAAAGCTTCAGAATAATTTTTGGTTTCAAATTGTAGTTTCCCTAAACTGGTGTAAACAATATGCCGATTTGGAAACAATTTGCTATTTAAATCAAAAACATAATTCGCCTTATCAAATTGTTTGTCATAATAATATATATTCCCAAGTGTGTTTAGTTCTTTACTGCCTTCCGAATATTCCAAAAAGGTGGCAAGAAAACTCAATTCGCTTTTTTTAAGGTCTTCTAAACTATTTTTTTCTATAAAGTTGTAAAGTGTATTGGCAACATAATAACTTGGAAAGTAATTCTCATGGTTTACAATTTTTAGCATATCACGTTCTAAAGTCTCTTTTGGGAATTCCACAATCCGATTGACTTCCTCACCATTTTTATAAAAAATAAACGTTGGGACTCTATGAATATTCATACCTTTTTCTTCACCATTTGGACCTTGTTTATAAGCTGTTTCAGAATGATCTAAAGCAATTACCTCTAATTGATTCATAGGGAAATTAGCTAATTCTAAAACACTATAAAATTGAGGCACTTCGCGTTTGCTATCGCCACACCAAGTTCCTAAAAAAGCTTTAATAGTATACTGATTTAAGGAGTCTTTTAGCTGTTTTACAATTTTGTCATTTACGGCATACGCATCGTGATTTTTATTAAACCATTCGCCAAAAGGTACTTGTGTTAAACCAGCTTTATTAATAGTTCCGACAAGCATGTCTTTGCCGTCTTCATCTTTCACTTGTTGGTTTATGGTTTGCGACATCAGTATTTGAAATCCGAAAATAATGGCCATACTGGTGAATATATGTTTCATATTTGTAAGTATTTGAAAATCAAATGTAAGGATAAAATTGGAGTTTGATTTTTTAATATGTGTTAAAAAAGCCTCACAAATCCATTATTTCAGGATTGTGAGGCTTTACTGTTTTGGTTAAAAACTAAAATTAATTCTTAACTTTCTTCTTGTTTTTAGATTTGCTTTTTCCGCTTTTTGGATGAACCAACGTCATTTCGTCAATAAGGTGTGAAGCACCTGCATATTTATCAACGATGAACAATACATAGCGTAAATCTACCATGATATTTCTACAAATTTCTGGATCATAATTCATATCACTCATGGTGCCTTCCCAAACGCGATCAAAATTTAAACCCACTAGATTTCCGTGTGCATCAATAGCAGGACTTCCTGAATTTCCACCTGTTGTGTGGTTGGTTCCTAAAAAGCAAACGGGAACTTTTCCGTTGGCATCTGCATATTGACCATAATCTTTAGCTTCGTATAGGTCGATTAATTTTTGTGGTACATCAAACTCATAATCGCCAGGAACGTATTTTTCAATAACACCATCTAAATAACTTACAGGATTGTAATACACGGCATCTCTTGGTGCGTAACCACGAACTTGACCATAAGTAACACGCAGCGTGCTGTTAGCATCTGGAAAGTAACGCTCGTTTGGTAGTGCTTCCATAAGGGCTGTCATATATTCCGTTTGAAGAGCTGTAATGGGTTCATTTTTTTGTTGAAATTCCGGATTTAATTTGGTGTAGAATTCTTCAATAAACGGTTTTGCATAGCTGTAAGCTGCATCATTATTTAACTTCTTAATTACATCATCTGCAGAGCCTTCAAATAAGGCTAAAGCCGACTCTAAATTAGTAAATGCCGTAGTATCATAAATTGAGGTGTTTACATTATTTGTGTAAAAAGGCATCACGTTTTCAAAAACACCTCTATCTACTTTTACATCATAATTTTTATGAATCCCTTCTAAAACACTTGTAATAGAAGCACGATTTTTATCCATACTTTCAGGATCACGTTGTAAAGCTTGTTCTACTTGATAGGCTCTAAACGTCATAGTCATGAGCTCATTGGTAATTAAAAAGACTTCAATAAAATTTCTACGTTTAATATTTGTGGCAGCAAAATCTTTGTATAATGTGTCAAATTCTGGAAGTATGTGACCATATTTATCTTCTAGGCCTTTTTCTTTTAAGGCTTTGGTAAACGTGGCTTCAAAAGCACGACGTTGTGCAACAGCATTACTCTTTTTAATACCTAAATTTTCGCCAATCCATTTTTTCCAAGCATTAGCAATTCCTGCTTGTTTAGATGCATATTTAATGCGGACATCATCATTTACCTTCATTTCTGCATCAATGACTTTTAAAGCAGCTTCACGAATAGCAATATTACTCGGATTAAATTCTTGTGTTATATGCTCAATAGCAACGGCTGGTAAATACTCGTCTGTTGTTCCTGGAAAACCAAAAACCATAGTAAAATCGCCTTCTTCAACACCATCTAAAGAAATTGGTAAATAGTGTTTTGGCGTGTAAGGCACATTGTCTTTACTATATTTTGCTGGCTTATTATCTTTGTCTGCATAAATACGAAACATAGAAAAATCGCCTGTATGTCTAGGAAACACCCAGTTGTCTGTGTCGCTACCAAATTTACCAATACTGGTTGGTGGTGCACCAACTAGACGAATGTCTTCAAAACGTTCTGTTACGAATAAGAAATACTGATTGCCTTTAAAAAAGGACTTCACTTTTGTGTCTTGCCAAGCTTCTTTAGTCACTTTAGTTTGAAGTGTGTTGGTGTTTTTATCAATAGCCGACTGTTTTTCTCTTTCAGTCATGGCATCTGTTACACCAGCTAAAGCTTGTGTTGTAATGTCTTCAATACGCACAATAAATTCTATGTAGAGACCGTCATTTGGTAATTCGTCTTCTAAATTCATGGCCCAAAAACCATCTTTTAAATAATCGTTTTCTAAAGAGGAATGCGATTGGATTTGTCCAAATCCACAATGGTGATTGGTAAGCACCAAACCTTTATCTGAAATAATTTCGCTGGTGCAACCACCATTAAAATGCCCAATGGCATCTTTAAGACTGGAATTGTTAACGTCGTAAATGTCTTTAGCAGATAGTTTGCTACCTAAAGCGGTCATTTCGTTTTCATTCATCCCTTCTAAAAGCGAAGGAATCCACATACCACCTTGCTGAGCAGATGCTTGAAAAACAATAAAGAGTACTAATAATCTAATTAATTTCATGGTTTATTATTTTATTCCCGTAAATATAAAAAAGTTATTGTGACTTATTTTACTTCTGTTTTAATAGTTGATGATATTTTGTAGTCATGACGTTTATTTTTTTGAGAATCGAAAAAAATATATGTAGAAGTAAAGCTTAACGTATTACCTTTACAAGTATGAGACATATTTCCAAATTACCACAGGTTGAAACTAGTATTTTTTCAGTAATGAGTGCTTTAGCTCATAAACATAACGCTATAAATTTATCGCAAGGGTTTCCAAACTTTAAAAGCGATCAAAAGTTGATTGATTTAGTGAGTCAGGCTATGAATTCTGGTTTTAACCAATATGCACCAATGGCAGGAAATATGGAATTACGAGAGTCTATTTCGAAAAAATTCGAATTACTCTACAACACCAATTACAACCCAGAATCAGAAATTACCATTACAGCTGGAGCTACCCAAGCTATTTACACCATTATCTCTGCTTTTATTCATGCAGATGATGAGGTTATTATTTTTAAACCTGCTTACGATTGTTACGAACCTGCAATTAGAATTAATGGAGGAAAACCTAAGGCAATTCAATTGGAAGCGCCGGATTATTCAATAAATTGGGATGAAGTGAACGTGCAAATTTCCAGTAAAACGAAAATGATAATCATCAACACACCACATAATCCGAGTGGAACGGTTTTATCAGAATACGATATGCTGAAACTACAAGCATTAACCGAAGGAACCGATATTATCGTTTTAAGCGATGAGGTTTATGAACACATGATTTTTGATGAACAAAAACACCAAAGTGCGTGTTTATTTGCAGATTTAAAGCAGCGTAGTTTTATTGTGGCATCTTTTGGGAAAACGTTTCATAATACAGGTTGGAAAATGGGTTACTGCTGCGCACCAAAAGACCTGATGTTTGAATTTCAGAAAGTACACCAATTTAATGTGTTTTCTGTAAATAGTGCTATGCAAAAAGGATTAGCCGACTATTTAAAAGCGCCAAGTCATTATCTAGGTTTAGCGGACTTCTATCAAGAAAAGCGGGATTATTTTTTAAATCTCATAAAAGATTCTAAATTTACGTTTAAACCAAGTCAAGGAACCTATTTTCAGGTGTTGGGTTATTCAGAATTAACAGATGAATACGATGTAGATTTTGCAAAACGTTTAACAATTGTGAATGGTTTAGCGTCTATTCCATTGTCTGTTTTTAATTTAGATAATAAAGATGATCAGGTCTTACGATTTTGTTTTGCAAAGACCAATGAAACGCTTAAAAAAGCGGCTGATATTTTAAATAATTTATAGATATTTATATCCTATGAAACAACCATTGCACGTCGCCATAATTCAAACTCTTTTAATTTGGGAAGATCCCAAAGCAAATAGAAAGCATTTTAAGGCAAAAATTCAAGGAATTAAACAGCCTGTGGATTTAATTGTGTTGCCCGAAATGTTTACAACAGGTTTTACTATGAATGCGAAAGCTGTTGCAGAAACTATGGATGGGAAATCCGTTACTTGGATGAAAAAACGAGCTTCTGAAACTGATGCAGCCATTACTGGAAGTCTTATTATTGAAGAAAACGGACAGTTTTATAATAGAATGGTTTTTACCTTTCCAGATGGCACGCTTAAAACCTACAACAAACGCCATGCGTTTTCATTAGCAGGAGAGGATAAAGTGTTTACATCTGGACAAGAGCAAGTAATTGTTACCTATAAAGATTGGGCTATTTGCCTGCAAATTTGCTATGATTTACGCTTCCCAGTTTGGGCAAGAAACACCACAGATTATGATGCACTAATTTATGTGGCTAACTGGCCAAAACCGCGTATTGCAGCATGGGATGCCTTGTTAAAAGCACGTGCAATTGAAAACATGTGTTAC